>CAZBXO010000216.1:0-1558 GCA_964495645.1 uncultured Phenylobacterium sp.
CGCCGGCCCTCCGCATCGACGGTCTCACCGCAGAGCCGGCCGGGCATCGAGCGGACCAGCTTCTCGCGGCAGGCGAAGAGGCCGACGTAGGGGCCGCCGTAGTTCAGCGCGTTGCCGATCGACTGGCCCTCGGCGACGGCGATGTCGGCGCCCATGGCGCCCGGGCTCTTCAGCAGGCCGAACGACACCGCCTCGGTCGTCACCACGATCAGCAGGGCGCCGGCGGCATGCGCCGCCTCGGCGATCCTGGAGACGTCGGTGACCACGCCGAAGACGTTGGGGGTCTGGACGACCACGCAGGCCGTTCCGGCGTCGATGGCCTCGATCACCGCGGCCTCGGCGTCGATGGCGGCCGCCTGGCGGACGATCTCCATGCCCTCGGCGCCGGCGACGGTCTGGGTGGTCGCCGCATAGTGCGGGTGCAGGCCGCCCGACAGGATCGCCTTCTCCCGCCGGGTCACCCGCTGGGCCATCATCACCGCCTCGGCGCAGGCCGTGGAGCCGTCGTACATGGACGCGTTGGCCACATCGAGGCCGGTGAGCGCGGCGACCTGGGTCTGGAACTCGAACAGGACCTGCAGCGTCCCCTGGGCGATTTCCGGCTGGTAGGGCGTGTAGCTGGTCAGGAACTCCGAGCGCTGGATGATGTGGTCGACGCTGGCCGGCACGTGGTGGCGATAGGCGCCGGCGCCGCAGAAGAACGGCCCCGCCCCGGCCGCACGGTTCTTCGCCGCCAGCCGCGCCAGTTCCCGCTCGACGGAGAGCTCGCCGGCGTGGAGCGGCAGGTCCACCGTCCCCGCGCGCCGGGCAGCCTGGGGCACGTCGGCGAACAGGGCGTCGACGTCGGGCGCGCCGATGACGCCCAGCATCTCGGCGCGGTCGTCGGGCGTGAGGGGCAGGTAACGCATGCGGTCCTTACTGGGTCTGGAGGAACGCCTCGTAGGCGTCGCGGTCCATCAGGGCGTCGTACTCGGCGCGGTCGGCGATCTTGACCTTGGCGAACCAGCCGCCGTCCTCCGGCGTGGCGTTGACGGTCTCAGGCTCGTCCGACAGCCGCGCGTTGCCCTCGATCACCTCGCCCGAGACCGGCGCATAGACGTCGGAGGCGGCCTTGACGCTCTCCACCACCGCGAAGGCGTCGCCGGCCTTCACCTGGCGGCCGGCCTCCGGGACCTCGACGAACACCACGTCGCCCAGCTGCTCGGCGGCGTGCGCGCTGATGCCGATGGTGGCGATGTCGCCGTCGAGCTCGACCCACTCGTGGTCCTTGGTGAAGCGCATGGGTCAGGTCTCCTGGAGCTTTCGGACGTAGCGGTGAGGAACGAAGGGGCTCTTCACGACCTCGGCGGCCTGCGCCTTGCCGCGGACGATGACCTTGAGGCGGGTCCCGGGCTCGGCGTGGGCCGGGGGCACGAAGGCGAGCGCGATGCCGCCCTTCAGGACCGGCGAGTAGCCGCCGGACGTGACGACGCCGATCACTGCGCCGGCCGCGTCGGCGACCTCGGCGCCCTCGCGGGCCGGGGCGCCTTCCAGCACCCGCAGGCAGACCTTGGTGCGG
>CAZBXO010000216.1:1658-5575 GCA_964495645.1 uncultured Phenylobacterium sp.
ACGATCAGGTCCGTGCCGAACCCGGCCATGACGCGCACGTCCATGAACACCATGTCGGCCGCGCCCGGCAGGTGGCGTTGCACCACCGCCGCGGCCTCAGGGCCCTGGACGGCCATCAGGGCGCGATCGAGGACGGTCAGCTCGCCGCCGGGCGCGCCGCCCAGCACGGCGAAGTCGCCCTCCTTGCAGGCGCCGTTGACCACCACGAACAGGCAGTCCGGCGCGTCCGGCAGGCCGGCCATCAGGTCGTCGACGATCCCGCCGTCCTTGTTCAGCAGGAGGGAGTACTTCTGCTTGCCGGGCTTCAGCGCCTGATAGTCGCCGGGGACCAAGGTCTCGAACGCGGCGATGCCCTTGAACCACGCCTGGCCCATGTGGCTGACGTCGAAGAGGCCCGCGTGCTCGCGGGTCCAGAGGTGCTCCTTCAGCACCCCGTCGGCATACTGCACCGGCATCGAGTAGCCCGCGAACGGAACCATCCGGGCGCCCAGGGCGACGTGCGCCTGGGTGAGCGGGGTGGTCTTGAGGGCTTCGTCCAAGGAACCGACTCCGGCTGACGATGAGGCGCATCGCGCAGGCCTCCCGGCCCGCTCACGATCCGCGCCCCCGCTGTCCCTGAAGCCTGAGAGATTTCGGGCCGCGGTAGGCGCGACCCCCTGCTCCTTCGGCGCCCCCGGCCGCTAGCGACCCGGGAACTTTCCAGCGTTCATCAACCCGTCGCGGTCCTTTTGCCTGAGCGTTTCCGGGGCGGTTGCGCCTTCGGCTCCGAGACGAATCCCGGTCTCTCCCGCGAGAGCTGGCCGGACCCTTAGCGAGCGGACGCAGGGAGTCAACGCGGGAATATGGCGAGGAGCGACCGTCCGTCGCCAAGTCTGCTTTCCGCCCCGCAACGGTGCGGCAACACGCGTGGTGCATGGACCTTTGCGCGCCAGGACCCGAAGGTTCGGCGTGATCGGGTCAGGGGGAAGTGTTGGTCGGTTTCGCTGAGCTCTTCGCGTCCAACGCGTTCCTGTTCGTCTATTCGGGGCTGCTGGTTCTGCTGACCGCCGCCGCCCTGGTCCGCAACCACCTGTCGCTGGTCGAAGAAGCCAAGGTGGCGCGCGAGATCATCGCCGTCGTGAACGCCGCCTCCACCCGCGACGCGGCCGGCAAGGTGGACCAGCTGGTGAAGCTGAACGAGTCCACGGGCGCGCGCATCCTCACCCACGCCGCGTGCCGCCGCGACGACCTCGTCGAACACAAGGTCTGGCGCAACCCGAAGTCCGCCACGGCGCGGGCCACCGCCAGCTACCTCGGCGTGATGGCCGCCGTGCCGGCCGAGCGCCACAGCCTGGAAGGCCTGCGCCCCTCGCGGACGCTGATCGAGGAGGAGTACCGGCGGCTGCACCGCGGTCTCGTGGGCTTCGGCGACTTCATCATTCGCCTGGCGCTGCTCGGCACCTTCATGGGGCTGATCGCGGCGCTGTCGATCGCCAGCACGAACATCGGCATGGACCAGGGCTCGGCCGCTGCGCAGAGCGCCCACATGCGCGACTTCATCCAGGTGCTGCTGGCCACGGCGGCCAACAAGTTCTGGATCTCGGCCGTCGGCGTCGGCTGCGCCCTGGTGGTGACGATCTACCGCTCCGGCGTGGAGCGGGCGCGGCACATCGTCCAGCTGGGCGACGCCTTCGACCATGCGCTGACCGATCCGGAGACGGCCGCGGCCTGGTGCCCGCCGTCGCCGACCGAGGCGGAGCTCGATCGCCGGGCCGTGAAGGCCGCCGTCCTCGACCGCATCGGCAAGCTCGACCTCGAACCCCTAGACGAGGCGATCGCGGAGACGGCGGCCGCGCTGAAGGCCAACGCCGGCCGCTCGGTCATCAGCTTCGGGCCACGGGGCGGCGAGTGATGGCCGCCCGTTCCCGGCGACGCTCCATCGTCACGGAGCTGGCGGCCGACGAAGGACCGTTCGTATCCTTCACCGACCTGTTCATCGGCATCCTGTTCCTCTTCCTGATCCTGGTGGCCGCACTGATGCTGATGCACCAGGAGGCCCTCCAGCGGGAGAAGATCGAGCGGCAGCTCATGCAGCAGCGGATCGAGGAGCTGCAACGGAAGCTGGCGGCGGTTCCGAAGGTCGACACGCGCCCGGCGTTCCGCCTCGGCATCGTCTTCAACATCTACCAGCGCCCCGCCTTCGGCGAGGGCGCCTGGACCTTCTCCCGCACGGTCCAGGTGTTCCGCTCGCCGGACGGGCATTGCGTCAACAACGTCCTCGTCCGCAGCAACCTCTCGACCGCCTGGAAGCCGCCGATCGAGGGCAAGGACATTCCCTTGCCCGGCCAGGACAAGGTCAAGGAGATCGAGACCTGCGGGCTGTCCGCGAAGGGCGATCACTGGGACCTGCCGACGGAGACGGGCGACCTGAAGCGGGTCGCCCCGGATCTCTACGCCGGCGGCGCCACGCTCCACACGCGGGCCGGGGATGTGAGGGTCGCGATGGAGTATCGCGTGCTGGGGATCTATGACGACTACTTCCGCTAGGGCGCTTCTGGTCGGCGGCGGGGTGCTGGCCCTGGCCACCGCGGCGCTCGCCCAGCCGGCGGGGCCGCCGACGCCTGCCGCCGCCCCCAAGGCCGCGGCCCCCATTCCCGCCATCGACCCGGCCACGCTCACGGACCTCCCCGCCGCGCGCGCCTACCGCCCGCCCAAGGGGATCGCCTTCAAGATCGCCGAGTTCACCAGCGAAGGCGTCCGGCTGACCGCACAGTGGCTGTACCTGACCGAGAACGACGGCCAGAAGCTGCCGACGGTGATCATGGCGCCCGGCTGGGGCGCCACGGCCGCGAGCCTGCGCCCGGACGCCGAGGGCCTCGCGAAGGCCGGCTATCTCGTCATGCTGTTCGACTACCGCGGCTGGGGCGAGAGCGAAGGGCGCGTGGTGCTCAGGAGCGGACGGCCCGCCGCGGGCGGGACGTTCGCCGGCGAGGTGCGCGAGCTCCGCGGCGCGATCGACCCCTGGGAGCAGAGCGAGGACTGGCTCAACGCCATCAGCTATGCGGTGACCGAGCAGATGGTCGACGCCGGCCGCATCGGCCTCCTGGGCGCCGACCTGGCCGGGGGCCACGTCGTCTACGCCGCGGCCCACGACGCGAGGGTCAGGGCCCTGGTCAGCCAGGTGAGCCGCGTGGACCTGCGCCCCTACAAACCCTACCAGGCCGATCCCGCCAAGGTGATCGCGGAGGCCGACGCCGCAGCCTCGCGGCTCGCCAACGGCGAAGCGCTGCCGGCGACCGGGGCGGTGGGCGCCAAGGTGGTGCGCTGGGCGCCGGTGGAACGCGCGGACAGCGTGAAGGCCGCCGCCCTGTTCGTCCTGGCCCAGGACGAGGAGCTGTTCTCCAACCAGAACAACGGCCAGAAGGCCTGCGAGCGGGTCCAGGGGCCGCGCAAGCTGATGGTGCTGCCCAAGATCACCCACTACGGCGTCTACGGCCCCGAGCGGGCTCGCGCGCTGAACGCCGCCATCGACTGGTTCGACCGGTTCCTGAAACCGCCCGGAGCGCCGACCCGGGTCCCGATCAACCCCAAGGCCCCCGAACGCGGCGAGTGCAACCCCCCGCCCGAGCCGCCCAAGGGCGAGGAGGACCCGGTCGGCGAAGGCGAGAACTTCAAGGTCCAGAACGCCTCGGGCCGCTACAACTGACGGGCCGCGCAGGCCGCCGTGATCCGGCGTCGTGGCCCCTGGCGCTGCCGGCGCAGTCGATTTGAACCACGGACCCACACCGACGCACACAGACGTGCAGCGTCGCGGCCGCGGGCAGATCGCCGGCGTCCGTTGGTTGAATGTCCGTGTGGGTCCGTGGTTCTGAAATGACGCGCTTCGCGCAGGAGCTCAGGCCCCTACCCGGCGCGTCGGAGGCCGCGCGCCGACCTCC
>CAZBXO010000217.1:0-5565 GCA_964495645.1 uncultured Phenylobacterium sp.
AAGCGAAACGCCGAGATCGAACTGCAGCGCGCCCACGAGCACCTGGCCCAGTCGCAGAAGATGGAGGCGCTCGGGGCGCTCACCGGCGGCGTCGCCCACGACTTCAACAACCTGCTGATGGTCGTCAGCGGACAGGCGCAGTTGCTGCGCAAGCGCATCGGCGACGACGAGCGCGCGGCGCGCGCGCTGGACGCCATCGAGGCGTCCGCCAAGCGCGGCGAGAGCCTGACCCGCCATCTCCTGGCGTTCTCTCGCAAGCAGAGGCTCAACCCGGTGGCGGTGTCGCTGCCGGAGGCCGGACCTGGCCTGACCGAGCTGCTCGGCGCGTCGATGCCGGCGACGATCAAGCTGCACGTGGCGTTCGGCTCCGACGTGTGGCCGGTGATGGCCGACCCGGGCGAGCTGGACCTGGCGATTCTGAACCTCGGGGTGAACGCGCGTGACGCCATGCCGAGCGGCGGCCGCCTGACCATCACTGCGGAGAACACCGTCCTGGACGAGGCTGGGGAAGGCGCGCTCAAGGGCGAGTTCGTGGCGATCACGGTCCGCGACAGCGGGGTTGGCATCCCGCCGGACATCCTGCCGCGGATCTTCGACCCCTTCTTCACCACGAAGGAGGTGAGCAAGGGCACGGGCCTGGGGCTCTCACAGGTCTACGGCTTCGCCCAGCAGACCGGTGGACGGGTGTCGGTGGAGAGCGAGCTCGGCCGTGGAACCGCCTTCACCCTGCTGCTGCCACGGGCCGACAGCGATGCGGCCCAACAGCGGGAGGAGGCGGCGTTGGAGGTGAGCGGCGTCGGCCGCATTCTGATCGTCGAGGACAATCCCGAGGTGGCCGAGGTGGCGGCCGGCATGCTGGAGCAGCTGGGCCACAAGGTCGTCACGGTCGGCAGCGCGGAGGCGGCGCTGGCGAGCCTGGAGGGCGACGAGCTGCCGGACCTGGTGTTCAGCGACATCGTCATGGCCGGCGAGCTGGACGGGCTGGCGCTGGCGCGGCGGCTACGCGAGCAGGCGCCGGACATCCCCGTGCTGTTGGCGACCGGGTACAGCCAGGCGGCCGAGCAAATCGGCGCGGAGTTCCCGATCCTGCGCAAACCCTACGATCTCGCCGAACTCAACCGGGCGGTGGGGGCGATGCTGGCGCGGGCGCGGCAGACGGACAGCAAGCTCATCCGCCTGGACCAGGCGCGCCACGCGCGGGCCAGAAAATAGGCCCCGCTCCGGGTTCGCCCCGCCGCCCGACTTCGGCAGAAGCGACCGTCTAGCGCTTCGGGTGGGCCTTGAAGAAGGCCCAGATGGCTTCGCTGGCGTTGTAGTCGGGGCTGGGCGGGTTCGCGCCCTCGCGGCCGGGGCGCCCGCCCGGCCATGCGTGGCCGTTGTTCGCCACGACGTCGAAGATCACGTCGGTCCCCGCCTTGCAGCCGGCCCACTGTGTCCGCACCGCATGGGCCTCACGCGTCGTCCTCGGCGCACCGCAGCCGTTGGCTCTGGCCCAATACTCCGCCGCCGCCATCGCCGGGGCGACGTCCCGGTCCTCGGCCGGGGCCGTTCCGCGAGCGGCCGCGCCGCCGAGCGGTCCGCCCGCGAGCGGTACGGTCTTGTCCTCGGCGCCGACGATGACGAAGGCCGCGACAGGGCCCTTCGGCGGCGGCTCGTCGCCAAACACCGCACCCACCACGGGCGCGATCGCCGCGATCTTCCCCGAAAGGGCGCGCCCCGCCGCATGGCTCATCATGCCGCCGTTCGACATGCCGGTGACATAGACCCGCTTCCGGTCGATCCGGCCTGCCGCGGCCAGCTTGTCGATGATCGCCGACAGGAATCCCACGTCGTCGACCTTCTCGCGCATCGCGTAAGCGCAGCAGTGGCCGGCGTTCCACGTGAGGACCCGGCCGCCCGGCAAGCCCCCCGTGCCGCCGGGGTAGACCGCGATCAGGGCCTCGCGCTCGGCCACCGCGTCGAACTGGGTCATGTTGACCGCGTTCTCCGGATTGCCGCCGCCGCCGTGCAGCAGGATCACCAGCGGCGCCGGCTTGCCGCCGGAGAAGTCGTGGACGAGGAACCGCCGGGCGCGGCCGTCGAGGGTCAGGGTCTCTTCGGACATCTGGCCGGCCGCCGCCGATGGGGTCGGCGAAAGGCCGATCAGCGCGCAGGCGAGGGTCAGCGCGGCGCTCAGACGATGTGGCGTGATCATCGGATCCCCTTGACCGGACGCCCCGATTCTAGCGCAAAGCGCCAGCGTTGGAACCGAACGTTCGCTTGCGGCGTATGGGGCGCCTGAAAGGAGTTCCCATGCACAAGGACGAACTGAAGGGCGCGGCCAAGGACCTGAAGGGATCGGTCAAGGAAGGCCTTGGCAAGGCCAACGACGATCCGGACCTGGCGGCCGAGGGCTCCGCCGAGCGTGTCGAGGGCAAGGTTCAGAAGGGCGTCGGCGCCCTGAAGGACGCCGCACGCGACGTGCTGAAGCACTAGCTCCGTACCGCTCCGGAGTTGGGGACCGCCCCGGCGGTCCCTACCTTCGGGTGCATGAGTGAGCTTGAGGCCCGGACCGCGAGGCGGGCGCAGATCGCGCCAGGGACGGCGGCGGGCGTGACCGAGGCGATGATCGGCCGCCTTGTTCCGGCGTTCTATGCGCGGGTTCGCAAGGACCCCGAGATCGGTCCGATCTTTGCTGCGGCGATCGAGGACTGGGACGTCCACCTCGCCAAGCTCTGCGACTTCTGGTCCTCGGTGACCTTGATGACCGGCCGCTTCAAGGGCTCGCCGATGATGGCGCATGCGCGACAGCCGCAGATCCGGGCCGAGCATTTCGGCACATGGCTGGCGCTCTGGCGCCAGACGGCGCGGGAGCTGTGTCCGCCGGCGGCGGCGGAGCTCTTCATCCAGAAGGCCGAGATGATCGGCGAGTCCCTCAAGCTGGGCCTGGCCTACAGCCGCGGGGAGCCGCTCGACACGCCCTGACCGGCGCGCTTAGCTCCCCGCCAGGCGCAGGGGAGACGCGATGGGACTTCGGACGCTCGCGGCGGCGATGGCCGCCACGCTGATCGCCGGCTCGGCCACGGCCGCCGACTGGAAGGTCACGACCCTGGTCCCCGGCGGACCGTTCCACGGCGTGCACGGCATCCGGATGGGGCCGGACGGACTGCTCTATGCGGGCAGCGTCTCGGGATCGTCCCTGTGGTCGGTCGATCCGAAGACCGGCAAGTACAAGGTGGTCATCGGCCCCCCCGAGGGGCAGGCGGACGACCTGGGCTTCGGGCCCGGCGGCCAGATGGTCTGGACCGCGATCGGCCAGGGGATCGTCTACTCGCGCAAGGGCAATGGGCCGATCGAGCAGATCGCGCGTCTGCCCAGCATCAATTCCATCCACTGGTCGCCGGACGGCAAGCGGTTGTTCGCGGCGCAGGTGTTCGGGGCCGACGACCTCTGGGAGCTGGACCCGACGGGCAAGACCCCGCCGCGGCGCATCCGAGCGCAGATGGGCGGCTTCAACTCCTTCGCCATGGGGTCCGACGGCAAGCTCTACGGGCCGCTCTGGTTCCGTGGTCAGGTGGTGCAGGTCGATCCGGACAGCGGCGAGACCAAGGTGATCGCCGAGGGGCTGAAGACGCCGGCGGCGGTGAAACTGGACGCGGCGCAGAACATCTATGCGCTCGACACCGCGGTCGGGCAGATGCTCGCCATCGGGCGGGACGGGTCTAAGCGGCTGGTGGCCCAGCTGGAGCCGGCGCTGGACAACTTCGAGATCGTGGGCGGCAAGGCTTACGTCACCAACATGGTCGACGACGGGATCCAGGAAGTGGACCTGAAGTCGGGCAAGGTGCGCCAGGTGGTGAAGGGCGCCTTCTCCTATCCGTTGGACATCGCGATCTCGAGCGACGGTGGGCGCGAGACCATCTGGGTGGCCGACGCCTTCGCCTTCCGGAAGGTGGACGCCAGGACGGGGAAGGTTTCCGTGGTGGAGCGGCAGTACGCGGCGGGAAGCCATGTGGGGAACTCCAGCGGCGTGGGCGTCGGCAAGGATCGGGTGCTGGTCACCGGCGGCGGGTCGATCACCACCTGGGACCGCAAGACCGGCGCCTACCGAGAGACGCTGCGCGGCGGCATGGGGGTGACCGACGCGGTCGAGCTGCCGGACGGGACGATCGTGGCGGCCGAACGGGCGCGGGGGCGGCTGATCAAGTTTGTGGGCGAGACGCGGGACGCGCTGGCCGAGGGGCTGGCCGGTCCGTCGAGTCTGGCGGTCGGCAAGGACGGCCAGCTCTATGTGACCGAGGTCGGTGCGGGGCGGGTGTCGCGGGTCGACGGCAAGAGCGGCCAGCGGACCACGGTGGCGGAGGGCTTCCAGCTGCCGCGGGCGGTGGCGGCCGGGCCGGACGGCAAGCTGGTGGTGCTGGACGTGGGCGCCAAGGAAGCGGTGGCGGTGGACCCGGGCACGGGCGCCAAGACCGTGCTGGCGAGGAACCTGCCGGTCGGCTGGATCACCAAGCCGGTCCCCAACGGTGGCGGCGTGGCCGTGGGCGCCGATGGGACGGTCTACGTCTCCTCCGACGTAGACAACTCGCTGCTGAAGCTGACGCCGCGCTAGAAGACCGGCAGCGGCGGAGCGGCCTCGCCGTCGAACGCCTTCCAGTCGAGGCCCAGCGCGGTGAGCGCCGAGGCGGCGACCTGGCTGGAGGTGGCGCAACCGGAGAGCGGCGCGGCGCGCTTCACCGCCGGGCCGATGGCGGCGAGCCAGGTGGCCTCCGAGCCCTTGATCGACCTGCCGTGGCTCTTCCAGCCGTCGCGGTCCTCGGTCCCGCGGCCGTGATCGGTGGTGACGATCATGGTGGTGCGGCCGCGGTAGGCGGGGTCGGCCTGCAGGGTCTTCCAGAGCTCGGCCAGGAACCCGTCGGCGCGGTGGGCGGCCCAGGTCGCCTGGTCGTAGCGGCCCTCGTGCGCAAAGTCGTCGGTCTCGTCGTAGGCGACGTAGAGCACCCGCGGCTTGCGGCGCTTCAGCGCATCCAGCGCCCAGGCGTGGGTGAAGCCGTCGAGGCGGGCCCACGACCAGATGCGCGGGGCGTCGGCCTGCAGCTTGGTGAGCTCCGGCCGGGCTGGGTCGGTCCCGGCCCAGCCGGCGTTCAGCGGCGCCCCGCCGCCCCCGGCCAGAATGTCCCTGAAGGTGTCCCATGACGTCACGGCCTCGACCTGGCCCTTGAACCGCGGCTGGCGGATGAGCCAGGCCAGGAAGGTCACGTTCTTGTTCGGGCCGTGGGCGTTCGACTTGATCGCCGGGTCGGGCCTGCCGGTCAGGAGTTCGTTGTAGCCGGCGTAGGAGAAGCCGTTGTCGTTGGCGATGGCCATGCAGGAGCCGTGGTCGCGGTCGCCGATCAGCACGCCCTGACTGGCGATCGTCCCGTGCAGGAACGGCATCAACGCCGCCGCGCGGTCCGGCGGGTCGACGAAGGCGCGCTTGAGCGGGGAGGCCTCGGTGACGAACGCCCGGTCGGCCGCGCGGGCCGGATCGGCGCCGCGGAACACCTCGGTCCACGACAAGCCGTCGAGGGTGACCAGCACCAGGCG
>CAZBXO010000218.1:0-5518 GCA_964495645.1 uncultured Phenylobacterium sp.
GACCTACGCCCGGGGCCGCGCCCTTCCGCCCGATGAGATCGCGGCCTACATGACCGCTTTCGCCGGCTACCTCACGGACCGGCGGCCGCTCTCGGTCATCGACCTCGGCTCCGGCACGGGCCGGTTCACGCCGGCCCTCGCCGAGGCGTTTGGCGGCCCGGTCTGGGGTGTCGAGCCCGCCACCGGAATGCGATCCGTCGCCGAGGCCCAAGCCCGCCACCCGCGCGTCACCTACCTGGCTGGCGAGGCCGGCGCGATTCCGCTGCCGGACGCGTGCGCCGACGCGCTGCTGATGTTCCTGTCCTTCCACCACTTCCCGGACAAGGCCGCGGCGGCGGCCGAGATCGCCCGGGTGGTGAAGCCGGGCGGCCGGGTCTTCCTGCGGGGCACCTTCCGCGAGCGCATCCCGGATCATTGGTGGCGCGGCTACTTCCCCCGCACCTGGGATATCGAACGGGCCATGTTCCTCTCCGAACCGGAACACCGCGCCATCTTCGAGGAAGCCGGATTCGTGACCATCGCTTTCGTCCCGCTGGATTTGCCGTTCCGAGGCGACATCGGCGCGGCGATCGAGCGGCTCAAGCTGCGAGCCGTCTCGGTCTTCGAGCATCTGACCGAGGCCGAGCTTGCCGAAGGCTTCGCCCGGATCGACGCCGACTTCGCGGCCGGCGCCATCGCGCGGAAGGCCACCAACGGTGACTTCCTCGTCTTCGAACGCAACGGAGCCTGAAACCGATGAACGCCCCCCTGACTCCGCTTGTCCCCGCGTCCGCCCTGCCGCTATACGCGGACCGCAAAACGGAGACTCCCATGGAGATTCGCGAAGGGCTGACCTTCGACGATGTTTTGCTCGAGCCCGGCCCTTCCGACGTGCTGCCGGGCCAGGTCGACACCGCCACCCGCTTCACGCGCGAGATCGCGCTGAACATCCCGCTGGCGTCCGCCGCCATGGACACCGTCACCGAGAGCCGCCTCGCCATCGCCATGGCGCAGGCCGGCGGCATCGGTGTGCTCCACCGCAACCTGACCCCTGAGCAGCAGGCCGAGCAGGTGCGCGAGGTGAAGCGCTACGAGAGCGGGATGGTGATCAACCCGCTCACAATCGGTCCCGACACCACGCTGGGCGAGATCCGCGAGATCAAGGCGCGCCGCAAGATCTCCGGCTTCCCGGTGGTCGACGACGCCGGCAGGCTCTGCGGCATCCTCACCAATCGGGACATGCGCTTCGAGAGCCGCGACGACACACCTGCCAAGGCGCTGATGACCCGCGAGGGCCTTGTCACCGTCAAGGAAGGCGTTGGCCAGGACGAGGCCCGCGACCTGCTTCGCCGCCACAAGATCGAGCGTCTGATCGTCGTCGACGACGACAACCACGCCGTCGGCCTGATCACCGTCAAAGACATGGAGAAGGCGCAGGAACACCCCAGCGCCGCCAAGGACGCCCAGGGCCGACTGCTGGTCGCGGCCGCCTCGACTGTCGGCGACGCCGGCTACGAACGCTCCATGGCCCTGGTCGACGCCGGCGTCGATGTGGTCGTCATCGACACCGCCCACGGCCACAACGCCGATGTGGCCGCCGCCGTGCAGCGCGTGAAGCGCGAGACCAACCGGGTGCAGATCGTCGCCGGCAACGTCGCGACCTACGACGGCGCCCGCGCGCTCATCGACGCCGGCGCGGACTCCGTGAAGATCGGCATCGGCCCGGGCTCCATCTGCACCACCCGCATGGTGGCCGGCGTCGGCGTGCCGCAGCTGACCGCCATAGCCGACGCCGTCCGCGCCTCCGGCAATTCCGGCGTCCCGATCATCGCCGACGGCGGGATCAAGTACTCGGGCGACCTCGCCAAGGCGCTGGCGATGGGCGCCTCGGCCGCGATGATGGGCGGGGTGTTCGCTGGCGTCGACGAGGCGCCGGGTGAGGTGTTCCTCTACCAGGGCCGCTCCTACAAATCGTACCGTGGCATGGGCAGCCTGGGCGCCATGGCCCGCGGCTCGGCGGACCGATACTTCCAGAAGGATATCACCGACACCTTCAAGCTGGTGCCGGAGGGCATCGAGGGCCAGGTGCCCTACAAGGGTCCGATCGCCCCGATCCTCTACCAGATGATCGGCGGCCTCCGCGCCGCCATGGGCTACGTCGGCGCGGCCGACCTGCGGGCTTTCCGCGAGCGGGCCCGGTTCATCCGCATCACCAACGCCGGCCTGCGCGAAAGCCACGTCCACGACGTGATGATCACTCGCGAGGCGCCGAACTATCCGAGCGCGGTCTAGAGCGTAGACTGTGGGCCGGTCGGCGAATCCGACCGGCAAATCGGGGGAACGGAAATGCCAATGATGTCCGGTGAGCTTCAGATGCTTGTCGACGCGGTGGTCCTGGGGCTGATCCAGATCGTACTGGCGGCCGGCGCCGGGGGCGGCGGCGAACGCAACCTCGGCTGGCTGATGGGGCCCAGGGACGACGAGCGGCCAGTGACCGGGGTCGTCGCGCGCCGACTCGGCCGCGCTCTGACCAACTTCCTGGAGACCTTCCCGCTCTATGCGGCGGCTGTGCTGGCGGTCGTGGCCGCCGGCAAGACCAGCGATCTCAGCTACTGGGGCTCGGTCCTCTACCTGGGCGGCCGCGCCCTCTTTGTCCCGGCGTACGCCTTTGGCCTGCCTGTGGTGCGCACCCTCATCTGGGCCGCGAGCATCGTTGGCATCGTCATGGTGATCGTCGCCTACTTCCAGTGAGAACCTGACTTGCGTGACGGCGGGCGCCTGGCGGCGGCGATCGAAATCCTGGGTGAGATCGAGACCCGCAACCGGCCCGTCCGCCTCGCGCTGAAGACCTGGGGCGACGGCGCGCGCTACGCTGGCGCCAAGGACCGCGCCTGGGTCTCCGGGCTCGTACTGGACGTCCTGCGCCGCAAGCGTTCGCTGGCCTGGCGCATGGGCGACGGCGGCGTCCGCGCCGCCGCGCTCGGCGCGCTCCGCTTCGAGTGGAATTGGCCGCTCGACCGCATCGAGTTGGCGGCCGGCGAGGAGCCCCACGGCCCCGGATCCCTGACAGACGCCGAGCGCCAGGCCCTCGCAAGCCCCCGCGATCTCGCCCAGGCGCCCCCCGCAATCCGCGGCGACTATCCCGACTGGCTGGAGCCGTCCTTCGCCCGCGCGTTCGCGGCCGACGCGGCGGAGGAGGGGGCCGCGCTCGCCGAGCGCGCGCCGGTCGACCTGCGGGTCAACACCCTGAAGACCGACCCCGATCGCGCGCTGAAGGCCCTGGCCTCGGTCCACGCAGCGCCCACCGGCGTCCTCGCCACGGCCCTGCGCATGGCGGCGCCCGATCCCGCCGCCCGCGGCGGCGCCGTGGAGGCGATCCCGCAGTTCGGCAAGGGCTGGTTCGAGGTGCAGGACCTCGGCTCCCAGATCGCCGCCGCTGCGGCCGGCGACGTAAAGGGCAAGCAGGTGCTCGACCTCTGCGCCGGCGGCGGCGGCAAGACCCTGGCGCTGGCGGCCGCCATGGCCAACACCGGCCAGATCTACGCCTACGACGCCGACGCCCGGCGCCTTGCGGACACGGTCCGCAGGGGCGAGCGCGCCGGCGCCCGCAACCTCCAGGTTCGCTCGCCGATGAACCCCGACCCGCTGAAGGGCCTCGAGGGCCGCATGGACGTGGTCTTCCTCGACGCGCCCTGCACCGGTACGGGCTCCTGGCGCCGCCATCCCGACACCAAGTGGCGCCTCACCCCCGAGGCGCTCGCCCGCCGCCTGGCCGAGCAGGACCGCGTTCTCGACGACGGCGCGGCCTTCGTGAAGCCCGGCGGCCGCATCGTCTACGTGACCTGCTCTGTGCTGCCCGAGGAGGACGAGGACCGCGTCGCCGCCTTCCTCGACCGCCATCCCGGCTTCGTCCGTCGCCCCGCCACGGCCGACCCGGCTCTCACCGCCTGGCTCACCCCAGCCGGCGACCTGCGCCTCACCCCCCGCACCTCGAACACCGACGGCTTCTACGTCGCCGTCCTGGAGAAGACATGACCGAAGCCGTCCACGAACGCGTCCTGATCGTCGACTTCGGCAGCCAGGTGACCCAGCTGATCGCACGGCGGCTGAGAGAAAGCGGCGTCTATTGCGAGATCCATCCGTTCGACAAGGTCGAGGCCATGCTGGCCGCCTTCGCCCCCAAGGCGGTGATCCTCTCCGGAGGCCCCGCCAGCGTGCACGAGGACGAGAGCCCGTCCGCGCCGCAGGCCATCTTCGAGCTCGGCGTCCCGGTCCTCGGCATCTGCTACGGGGAGATGACCATGTCCGCCCAACTGGGCGGGGCGGTGGAGGGCGGCCACGACCGCGAGTTCGGCCGCGCAGAGATCGAGATCGTCCGCGAGAGCCCGCTGGTCGAAGGCCTCGGCGGCGCCGGACATCGCGAGACCGTCTGGATGAGCCATGGCGACAAGATCACCGCCATCCCGCAGGGGTTCGAGGTCGTCGCCACGTCCGAGGGCTCGCCCTTCGCCGTCATCGCCGACGAGGGTAGGCGCTTCTACGGCATCCAGTTCCATCCGGAGGTGGCCCACACGCCCCGCGGCGCCCTCATCCTGCGCAACTTCACCCACCGCATCGCCGGCCTGAAGGGCGACTGGACCATGGCTTCCTACCGCCAGGAGCAGATCGGCAAGATCCGCGCCCAGGTGGGCGACGCCAAGGTCATCTGCGGCCTCTCGGGCGGGGTCGACTCATCGGTGGCCGCGGTCCTGATCCACGAGGCGATCGGCGAACAGCTCACCTGCGTCTTCGTCGACCATGGCCTGCTGCGGCAGGACGAGGCCAAGCAGGTCGTGGCCATGTTCCGCGACCACTACAATATTCCGCTGGTACACGTTGATGCGGCGAAGGAATTCCTCGGCGAGCTGGCCGGCGTCACTGACCCCGAAACCAAGCGCAAGACCATCGGCCGGCTCTTCATCGACGTCTTCGACAAGGAGAGCGCGAAAATCGAAGGCGCCGCCTTCCTGGCCCAGGGCACCCTCTATCCCGATGTGATCGAGAGCGTCTCGGCCCGCGGCGGTCCCTCGGCCGTGATCAAGAGCCACCACAACGTCGGCGGCCTGCCGGATTACATGAAGCTGAAGCTGGTCGAGCCGTTGCGCGAGCTCTTCAAGGACGAGGTCCGCGCGCTTGGCGTCGAGCTCGGCCTGCCGCCCCAGTTCGTCGGTCGCCACCCGTTCCCGGGACCGGGCCTCGCCATCCGCATCCCCGGCGAGGTCACCCCCGAGCGCGTCGCCATCCTGCAGAAGGCCGACGCCATCTACCTCGACGAAATCCGCAAGGCCGGCCTCTACGACGCCATCTGGCAGGCCTTCGCCGTCCTGCTTCCGGTCCGCACCGTCGGCGTCATGGGCGATGCGCGCACCTACGACGAGGTCTGTGCGCTGCGCGCCGTCACCTCCACCGACGGCATGACCGCCGACTTCTTCGAGTTCCCCTGGGAGGTCCTGGGCCGCGCCGCCACGCGCATCATCAACGAAGTCCGCGGCATCAACCG
>CAZBXO010000219.1:0-3265 GCA_964495645.1 uncultured Phenylobacterium sp.
GCCGACGACGGGCCGGCCTACCTGACCATCATCCTCGTGGGGCACCTGCTGGTGGCGCCGATGCTGTTCTTCCCGTTCGTGTGGGAGCGGCCGGAGATCTCGCTGCCCGTGCTGCTGGCTGCGCTCGCCGTCATCACCCTTGCGCTGCTCTCGGCGGTGAAGGGCGGCTGGGTGGGGCTGATGTACGCCCTGGACGTCTCCAGCCGCGACGAGAAGCTGCACACCGCCGACGCGGCGGACTGATCGCTCGGAGCCGCCTCGTTCCTCCCCCTACGGGTGAGGAGAGATGAGACCGCGCCACCACACGGAACCCCTCCACGGCCGCGCTCGTTCAGAGCGCCACAGTCGGGCGGCTGACGGAGGAGAGAGCTCACATGCTCGGCACGATCCTGATCATCATCCTGATCCTGGCCCTGCTCGGCGCGCTGCCGACCTGGGGCCACTCGCGCTCCTGGGGCTACATCCCGAGCGGCGGCCTGGGCCTGGTGCTCGTGATCGTGGTGGTCCTGGTGCTGATGGGACGCATCTGACGTTTCGCCCCTTCCCTTAGGGGCAGGTGACAACCTAGCATCCCCCAACTTCGAAAACCGAGTTGGGGGATTTGCATGACCGCGACGGAGACGGGCGCCGAGGCGCTGGACCCGACCCTGCCGATCGCGGGAAAGCCGATCACGGCGGCGGCGCGGGCCAAGGCGATCCTCGGCGGCTCGGCCGGCAACCTCGTCGAGTGGTACGACTGGTTCGTCTACTCCTTCTTCGCGGTCTACTTCTCCAAGCACTTCTTCCCCGGCGACGACGAGCTGGCGGGGCTCCTGAAGACCATGGCGGTGTTCGCGGTGGGCTTCTTCGCCCGGCCCGTGGGCGCATGGCTGATGGGGCTTTATGCGGACCGGGCGGGGCGGCGCACGGCGCTGACCGTGGCCGTGGCGATGATGTGCCTGGGCTCGCTGATCATCGCGGTCCTGCCGAGCTATGCGACGATCGGGGTGGCCGCGCCGATCGTCCTCGTGCTCGCGCGCATCCTGCAGGGGCTGTCGGTGGGCGGCGAGTACGGCGCCTCGGCGACCTACCTCTCGGAGATGGCCGGCCGGCGGCGGCGCGGATTCTGGTCGAGCTTCCAGTTCGTGACGATGGTGATGGGCCAGATGATCGCGCTGGGCGTCCTGTCGCTGCTGCAGGCGACGCTGAGCGATGCGGAGCTGGACAGCTGGGGCTGGCGGCTGCCGTTCTTCCTGGGCGCGGCGATGGCGGTGGTGGTGTTCTGGATCCGCAGCCGGATGGACGAGTCGCACTCCTACGAGAACGCGAAGGCGGCCGGCGAGCCGGCGGCCAAGACCGTTACGCTGTTCATGCACTTCCCGCGCGAGACGATCACCATCTTCGGCTTCACCGCCGGCGGGTCGCTCGCCTTCTACAGCTACACGACCTACATGCCGAAGTTCCTGGTGGGCACCGGCGGGCTGGCGGAAGGCACGGCGAGCGCGATCTCGTTCGGCTCTCTGGTGGTCTACCTGCTGGCGCTGCCGTTCTTCGGCTGGCTGTCGGACCACCTGGGGCGCAAGGCGACGCTGGGCTTCGCCTTCGGCGGCTGCGCCCTGATCAGCTATCCGGTGCTGTCGATGCTGGCCGGCGGGCCGCAGCCGTTCCTGGCGTTCCTGCTGGTCTCGCTGCTGGTGTTCGTGCTGTCGGGCTACAACTCGGTGAGCGCGGTGGTGAAGGCCGAGCTGTTCCCGGCGCGGGTGCGGGCGCTGGGCGTGGCCCTGCCCTACGGCCTGGCGGCGGCGACCTTCGGCGGCACGGCGGAGATGATCGCGCTCGCGTTCAAGAAGGCCGGCGCCGAGAGCGGCTTCTACATCTACGTGGCGGTCGTCTGCCTGATCTCGTTCCTGATCGTCTTCACCCTGCCGGATACGCGCAAGAAGAGCCTGATCCTGGAGGATTAGACGCCGAGTTCGGCGCGGGCCTTCTTCGTCAGCTTGGCGGCCATGAGGGCGTGGGCGGTGGCGAGCCAGGCTTGCGCGTCGGCGCGGGTCATGTCGGGCCAGCTGACGTTCACCCACTGGCCCTTGGCGCAGTAGGGCGCCTGGCGGCCGGGGCCGGCTTCGGTGAGGCCGGCGAAGCCGACGTCGGTGACCTTGAAGGACATGCCCTCGTCGCCGACGATCGCGAACACCTTGCGGACCTTGTAGACGTCCGAGCCGCCCCACTGGACGACGTGGGTCACGCCCGGCAGGGCCATGGCGATCTCGCCGGCGGCGGCGCGGTTCATGCGATGCCGAGCTCGGCGCGCGCCTTCTTCGTCAGGCCCGCGGCGACGAGGCGGTAGGAGGTGGCGATCCAGTCGGCGACCTCGGCGGCGTCGAAGGTCGACAGGTCCTCGAGTGTCACCCACTTGGCGCGGGCGAGGTACTTGGACGGCTTGGCGCGGCCGGTCTCGGTGAGGGCCTCGAAGGCGATGTCGGTGGCCTTGAAGCCGAGGTTCGTGCCGGCTGCATCGGACGCGCAGAACATCTTGCCGCCCACCGACCAGACATGGTCGGCGCCCCACTTCACGTCGAAGGTCGCGCCTGGAAGGGCCGAGGCCGCGGCGTCCAGCTCGTCCTTGGTCATCAGGCCTGCACGCCAACGCCGATCGGGCAGGTCACGCCCGTGCCGCCGACGCCGCAGTAGCCGTGCGGGTTCTTGGCCAGGTACTGCTGGTGGTAGTCCTCGGCGAAGTAGAAGGGCCGCGCCTCGCCGATCTCCGTGGTGATGGGGCCGTAACCCTGGGCGGAAAGCGCCTGCTGGTAGGCCTCGAGGCTGCGGGCGGCCTCCGACCCCTGCGCGTCGTTGGTGACGTAGATGCCGGAGCGGTACTGGGTGCCGACGTCGCCGCCCTGGCGCATGCCCTGGGTGGGGTCGTGGTTCTCCCAGAACACCTTCAGCAGGTCCGCGTAGGTGACGACTTTGGGGTCGAAGACCACCAGCACCGCCTCGGTGTGGCCGGTGCGGCCGGAGCAGACCTCCTCGTAGGTGGGATTGGGGGTGATGCCGTTCTGGTAGCCCACGGCGGTGACCCACACGCCAGGGACCTGCCAGAACTTGCGCTCCACGCCCCAGAAGCAGCCCATGCCAAAGTAGGCGGTCTCCAGGCCCTCGGGGTAGGGCCCCTTGAGCGGCCGGCCGTTGACGAAATGGGTCTCGGCAGTGGGCAGCGGGTGCGCCCGGCCGGGCAGCGCCTCGGCCTCGGTCGGGAGTTCGAGCGTCTTCTTGAAGAACATGGGGG
>CAZBXO010000219.1:3365-5444 GCA_964495645.1 uncultured Phenylobacterium sp.
GGCTGACGGCGGAACCTTTTCGTGTCAGGCTCGGCATAAATCAGCGTTGGTGGGAGGAAGCCGATGCGGACCCTGAAGATCCTGCTCCTGGCCGGGGCGATGGCCGGCGTCACCGCGATGGGCGCCGTCGCGGCGGGCTCGGGCGGCGGCGGGAGCAGTGGCTCGATGCCGTCCGCGTCGGGGCCCTCCTATGATCCGGCCGCGGAGTACCGCAAGGCCGTGGAGGCGCTGCAGGCCAAGAACTACAAGGCCGCCGCAAGGGCTGCCGGCAACGTCACCGAGGCCGCGCCCAAGGATATCTCCGGCTGGCGCATCCTGGGCGTGGCGCAGGCCGGCGCCGAGAACTGGAAGGCCGCGCGCAAGGCGTACGAACGGGCGATCAAGATCGATCCCAACGACCTGACCAGCCGTGCCGGCCTGGGCGTGGCCCTGGCCCGGCTGCAGGACGCCAAGGCGCAGGAGCAGCTGGACTGGCTGAAGGCGCGCGCCTCGGGCTGCGGGACCGGGTGTCCCGACGCGACGAACATCCAGAAGCTGACCGCCGAGGTGGAGGGCGCCATGTCGTCCAGCGCGCGGAAGCCGGCGGCCGCGCTGGAGCAGGACCGCCCGATGCTGTTCGCCGGCGCGGCGGCGGGCGATGCGGCCTACGTGCAGGCGGTCAGCCTGATCAACGAGAAGCGCTACGACGAGGCGCTGGCCTCGCTGGAGGCGGCCAAGGCCGTGTTCGGACCGCACCCCGACATCCTGACCTACCAGGGCTACACCTGGCGCAAGAAGGGCGCGTTCGACCGCGCCGAGGGCTACTACAAGGAAGCCCTGGCGGTGGCCCCGGACCACCGCGGCGCCACCGAGTACTACGGCGAGCTGAAGGTCGAGCAGGGCGACATCGCCGGCGCCAAGCTGATGCTGGCCAGGCTCGACCGGCAGTGCGCCTTCGGCTGCGCCGAGGCCGAGGAGCTGCGCCGTTGGATCGACGCCGGCGCCGAGCCGAAGTAGGCGTCCTACTGGCTCTGATCGGGGGCGCGGCGGTCGCGGCGGGCGCGGCCCCTCCCCTGCGCGCCCTGCTGTGGGTGTCGAAGGACGCCGACGCCGTGCGCCTGTTCGCGACCGCGCCGACGGAGTGCCTGCGGCGGCCGGACGATCCCAAGGCGGCGCTGTCGGTGGAGGTCGGGCGCGCGGCGTTCCGCTCGCCGCTGCTGCTGGGCGGCCAGGCGGCGCGCGCAGGGCTGTCCTGCGAGGCCTGCCACCGGTCGGGCCGCGGCAACCCGGACTTCCAGTTCCCCGGGGCGAGCGGCGCGCCGGGCACGGCGGACGTGACGCTGTCGCTGTTCTCCAGCCACCGGGGCAACGGCGTGCACGACCCCAAGCCGATCCCGGACCTGTCGGTCGCCAAGGGCAAGCTGAAGGTCGACCAGGCGCGGGCTGCGGGGAAGCTCGAGCCGTTCATCCACGGCCTCATCGCCGAGGAGTTCGACGGACCGGAGCCACCGGCCGCCGTGCTCGCCGGGCTGGGCGACTACGTCCGCGCCCTCGACCCTGCCGCCTGTCCGGCCGGCGGGCGGGCGCCGGTCACGGTCGCGGGGCTGATGGACGACGCGGTGCGGGCGGTGCGCGCGGCGGAGGCCGCGCTGGCGGGCGGCGACCGGGCCACAGCCGTGGTCATGCTGGCGGCGGCGCGGGCCGGGCTGTTCCTGATCGACGAGCGCTATGCCGCGCTGCCGGCCGAACGCGCCCGCATCCGCGGGACCGACGCCGAACTGGCGCGGCTGCAGGCGGCGGTGCGCGAGGGGCGGCCGGACGCCGGCGCCGGCCTCGCCCGCTGGCGCGCCGGCGCGCCGGCGCTCACCGCCGCACTCGAGGCCCGCGAGGCCGCCTCGCTGTTCAATCCGGCCCGTCTCAGGGCGGCGACGAAGCGCCGCTTGCCCGCGCGGGCGTCCTGACTATATTCGCGCCCTCTCCGCGGGGGGCCTCAGGCCCGCCGCGGCGCGTGGTGAGGTGGCCGAGTGGTTGAAGGCGCACGCCTGGAACGCGTGTATAGGTGAAAGCCTATCGAGGGTTCGAATCCCTCTCTCACCGCCA
>CAZBXO010000220.1:0-5345 GCA_964495645.1 uncultured Phenylobacterium sp.
CCGACATCGACCGGACGGCCAAGAAGCTCGCCAACCCCGACTTCGTCAGCCGCGCGCCGGAGGAGGTCGTCGAGGAGAACCGCGACCGCCTCGCCGAAGCCGAAGCCGCCAAGGCCAAGCTCGAGGCCGCGCTGGCGAGGCTCGAAGGGGTCGTCTGAGGCCCGGGCCTATGCCGCGGCCAGTCCGTAGAGCTCCGCGGGCGGCAGGCGCACACCTGCCAACTCGCTCACCCTCCGGCTCACCGCATCCCCACCCACGTGCGTGAAGCCGGCCGCCCAGGCTGAGACGAGCAGGCTGGTCTCTCGCAGCGAATAGCCGACGCAGGCCGGCGCGAAGGAAAGCACGTTGCGCGCGAAGCTGCTCAGCCGCGACTGCGCCTGGCGATCGGAGGCCTCGATGGCGCTGCAATCGAGGGTGATCCCGTTGAGGCCGCAGCGCCGCCACTGAACGAGGTTGGCCCACTCGTTGGGAGCACGGGCGAGGATGGCCCTGGCATGGGGCGTCAACATGGCGATCGCCTCGCTCAGCCGGCCCTGCGGCACGCCGTCGGCCACGTCCGTGAGTTCGAGCACCAGCAGACGCCGGGCCTCGCGAGGGAGGCCTTTCAGCGTCGAAATCAGTCCATGGCGCCCGGTCTGGACGGTGAGGGCGCCGATCGGAATCGGCACATGCAAAGCGACGGGGGCTCCGGCGGCGCAGCAGGCAACGAGCTGCTCGGCCGCGATGGTCAGGCTGCTCCGCGCCACCTCCGCCGCCGCCATGGGCGACAGGTCCAGCCTGGGCGAGGTCAGGGTCTCGACGAGAAAAGAGGTCACGGCCCGGTTACGGATGTTCCAGGTCGGCTGGAGCGCGTGCGAGACTTCCACCTCCAGGCCGAGGGCGTTCAGGTGGAGGCTGCCGGCGGCCTGGGCGCCGAGAAGCTGCGGGCTCCAGGGGGGCGACGGTTCTGTGCTGGACGACGCTCGACCGACGACGTCGGGATCCTCGGATGCCAGGCAGGTTGGATCGACGGACCTGACCGCGAGCTCCCCGTTGCTGAAGCCGGTCACCTCCATGAGACGCACATGCTGCGGCTCTGCCTGGCCCAGGAAATAGGAAAGGGTCTCGCGCAGGATGCCGGCGCTCAGGTTCAGAGCGGCCCATCGCGTGGTGTCGGCGTGCAGGACGAGGTACTCGATCTCGCTGAGCGGCGTGACGAGGCCGCCGCCGGAATTGGCGCGCTGGAAGGCCCGGGCGACGAACTCCGCGACCTGCTCTCGCTTTCGGGCCCACCTGTCGCCGGAGCCGTCCCGGATCGCCGCAACGCTGATCACATTTGCCGAACCGCTTGTCAGGGCCGGCCCGGCCTGCTCCAGGAGCTCGCGCAACGCGCCTGACGTAAGCCGTTCCATCGCGCTTACCGAGACCCGGGCGCCTGACCGACGAGCGTGTTGACGAGCCGGGCGCCGGCTTCAGCCAGCTCGATGATGGCGTTCAGCTCGCTGCGCGCCGCCGCATCGTCGACGCGGTCGAGGGCCAGTTCGGCGGAGCCGACGATCTTGCAGAGCAGGTTGTTCAGCCGGTGAACGGGGTCGTCGGCATAGCGCGCGGTCATGCCGCCACCTCCGCTGCCGAGCGGCTCTTCTTCTCCTGGGTTTGGGACACCAGAGCCAGCACGTCAGCGAGGCGGAACGGCTTGGCGATCACCGCGTCGGCGCCGAGATGGCGGGCCACGTGGAGAAACTCGTAGGGCCCGATGCGGCCTCCACCGGACATCGCGATGATCGTCACGTCCGGCCGCTGCTGGCGCATCGCCACGATGGTCTCCAGACCCTCGCGGGTGGGCATCAGGATGTCGATGAGCACGGCATCGGGCGCCACGTCGGTGAAGCGGCGCAGCCCAATCTCACCGTCGGTCGCCGCATGAACCTCGTACTCGGCGACGGCGAAGGCGGCCCCAAGGCGGCGCAACATGCCGACATCGTCATCGACGATCAGGATGGAAGTAGCTGGCAAAGGAACCTCCCGGAATTGCGCCTGTGCGGAGCGCCAGCTAGGTGCCCCCTTGACTAACGCGGCGCTAAATTCCGGGCCTTCCCCGTAGAAGCACGGGGGGACCATCCGCGGGGCTCAGAGTCGGGCCAGCAAGGCCAGACGGATCAGTGCGCTGAGACTTTCAGCCTGGGTCTTGGCCATGATCTCGGCCCGGTAGCCTTCGACGGTGCGGACGCTGATGCCGAGTTCGTGGGCTATAGTCTTGTTTAGCTTGCCGACGAGAATCCCCTTCAGAACGTCCCGCTGTCGCGGCGTGAGTGTCGCGAAGATCCTGCCGTGGTCCGCACCGTCGGGAACCGGCTGCGGCTTGCGCGCCTGGCCGGCGATGGCCTGGCGCACGGCTGTGATCGTCTTCTCGCTCCGCAGGGGTTTCTGCAGGAAATCCACCGCGCCGAGCTTCATTGCGGCGACAGCCATATCGATGTCGCCGGCACCGGACATCACGACGACGGGAATCGCGGACCCTCCCTCCGTCAGGCGCGCAACCAGATCGAGCCCGCTCATGCCCGGCAGGCGAACGTCGCTGAGGACGCAGCCTGCGGCGGCCGGCGATGCAAGCTCGGCCAGGAAGGCCTCGGCCGTGGGGAAGAGCCGCGGCGCAAACCCGGCGGACCCCAGCATGTACGCCAGGGTCCGGCGCACGTTCTCATCGTCGTCGATGACGTAGATCGTCGGTGTCTCAGCCACGGCCCAGGGCCTCGGCGACCTTCCGCGCGAGGTCGGCTCGGCGATAGGGTTTGGGCAGGAAGTCGGCGTCCAACGCTCCGGTCTGCAGGATCGCATCCTCGGTGTACCCGGAGGTGAAGAGCACCCTCAGCTTCGGGTGCAGCAAACGGGCATGGTCGGCGAGCTGCCGACCGTTCATCCCGCCCGGCATCACCACGTCGGTGAGCAGCAGGTCGATCTTCACGTCTTCGGACAGCCGTTGTAGGGCCTCCGGCCCATCGCGGGCCGCGGTGACCGAGTAGCCGAGGGCGATCAGTTGGCGATGAACCTGGTCGCGGACGGGTTCGTCGTCCTCGACTAGGAGGATATGACCAACGGCGCGCCCATTGGTCATCTGCGTCGGCTGGGCGGCGCTCGGGCACGTCGACGTCTGGGGTAGGTAGAGCTTGACGTGAGTGCCACGGCCAACCTCGGAGTCGATCTCGAGCCGGCCGCCGGACTGCGTGGCGAAGCCGTAGACCATACTCAGTCCGAGCCCGGAGCCGCGGCCGGGCGGCTTCGTGGTGAAGAACGGTTCGAAGGCGCGTTCGCGGGTGGACGGGGACATCCCTTCGCCGGTGTCCCTAACGGAGATGACCGCCCACTGCTCCCCGTCGCCGTCGCTCTCAGCCCACGCTCCCAGGGTAAGCCGCCCTCCCGCGGGCATGGCGTCGCGCCCGTTGAGCGCAAGGTTCAGTACGGCCGCTGTCAACTGACTGCGATCGGCGAGGCAGTGCAGCGCGTCCTGCCCGACCTCGACCACCATCTCGATGTCATCGCCGATCGTGCGGTCCAGCATGCGCCCGATGTCGTCCAGGAAAGCGTGGCATTCGATCGGAACAGGAGCCAAAGGCTGCTTGCGAGAGGCCGAGAGCAGCCGGCTGACGAGTTCCGCCCCGCGCTCGGCGGTCTCGAGGATCAAATGCGCCAGCCCCTGCAACTCGGGCTGATCACCCAGGCTGCCGTCCAGCGCCTCGGCGCTGCCGATGACCGTAGTCAGCAGGTTGTTGAAGTCGTGAGCGACCCCGCCGGTGAGGCGCCCCATCGCCTCCATCTTCTGCGCCTGCCGCAGCTTCTCTTCCGCCAACTGATGTTCGCGCATGTCCCGTGCGATGGCGAAGATCGTCTGGTGCCGCTCCGACCAGACCGAAGACCACATCACGGGGATGGGGTGGCCATCACGGTGAATGATACGGTTCACGAAGTTGGTCGTGGGTTCCCCCTCGCGAAGGGCCGCGGCATGTGCGGCACTCCGCTCAAGGTCGTCCGGGTGCACGAAGTCCGCGAACGGACGCCCCACCATCTCGTCCGGCCGGTAACCCCAGAGCTCCTCGGCCCGCCGGCTGACCTTCCTGTAGACACCCCGGGCGCCGACCGTGCAGATGACGTCGTAGGAGTGGTCCAGGATGGTGGCCAGCTCCTCTCGGCTGGCTCGCAGTTCGTCCTCGGCCAATCTCCAGCCGGTGATGTCCTGCCCCTGAAGGAAGACGCCGTTGACGACCCCCGTGCGGTCGTGGAGGGGCTGGAAGATGAAGTCGATCCGCGTGTCGACGAGCGGCTGATCCGGGAAACGCCTCACCTTCACCGATACGTCACGGCCGAGGTAAGGCCGGCCTGTCCGCACGACGTCGTCACAGATATCGACCAAGCCTTGCGCCGCGAGATCGTCCGCCACGTCGCGCGCTCGGCGACCGATAAAGTCGCGGTCGCCCATGTAGTTGCGGTAAGCGCGGTTGACGGCCTCGTAGCGGAGCTCCGGCCCGCGGACGATGCACATGAAGCCGGGCGCGTCCTCGAAAATCTCCCGGACCCACCCGACGTCGACAGCCTCACGCCGAGCGCGAACATCACGCCCCCGGCCGGGTCCACGCTTCACGGTCATAGGGCGTCCCCCGCCGGGAGGGCACAAGCTACGCAATGGACGCGTCCTGATATCATCAGGGCGGCCTCAACAGAAGGCCGCAGCCGGCGGCAAAATGCGCGCATAACGTGTAACGACGTCAGGCGGGGTTGGCGGTCGTGGCGCCGCATGGAGGGCCCTTCTCAAGGTTGGTGAACCTGGGGGGCCGCCGCCATCAGAAAACCTCGTATGAATACGAGGAAGCGCCCATACAGGTAATACTACGAGAGCGTCGACGTGGATGGCCGGGGCTGGTCGGAACGGTGCGACCTGTCCAGCGCGTGGGCGTCCGCTGCCGCCGAATCGTCAGTTTTGACGCGGGAGGGCAAGGTGTCGCCGAACAAGACGACCGGCGGTCGCTCGCGCATACGCTTTGCGTCCGCGGAGGATCAGCCTTTGCGGCAGAGTGGCATCCGAGCTGTGGGCGAAGTGCCGTGGGGTGGTCATCTGTGCGTTTTTTACGAAACGAAGGACGATCTGCTCGATACCGCCGCTGCCTATTTCCAGGCGGGCCTCACCAGCAACGAATTCTGTGTCTGGGCCATCTCGGAGCCGGTTTCCGAGGCCGACGCCAAAGCCGCCTTGCGCCGTGAGATCCCGGACCTGCAGGCGCAGCTGGCGGCCGGACGGATCGAGATCATCCAGGGGACCGACTGGTATTTGCCGGGCAACGAGTTCGATCTGCAACGGATCACCGGCGGCTGGA
>CAZBXO010000221.1:0-5206 GCA_964495645.1 uncultured Phenylobacterium sp.
CGCTGCTAGCTGAGCTAACAACCCGGGTGAGAAAGCTTGCCTTGCTGGCGCCATGGTCGGGGCGTAGATATCCCACCATCGCAGTCAGGCATTCGAGGCTGTCCTCCCACGGCCTAGCGCTGCCGCAACCGCATACCCATCTGGGTGGTTGAAGAGGCGGCTGGTTGCAACGCGCGCTCGACGCGCGACCGACCCGAACGTCCGGGAACAAAGGGGATAGAAGTCATGGCCGCCAACGCGCTCGCCGTCATGTCGCCGGAAGGCGGCCTCAGCCGTTACCTCTCCGAAATCCGCAAGTTCCCCATGCTCGCCAAGGACGAGGAGTTCATGCTGGCCAAGCGCTGGCAGGAGCACCAGGACCCGCAGGCGGCTCACCAGCTCGTCACCAGCCATCTGCGCCTGGTGGCCAAGATCGCCATGGGCTACCGCGGCTACGGCCTGCCGATCGGGGAGGTGATCTCCGAGGGCAACGTCGGCCTGATGCAGGCGGTCAAGAAGTTCGACCCTGACAAGGGCTTCCGCCTGGCCACCTACGCCATGTGGTGGATCCGCGCCTCGATCCAGGAATACATCCTGCGGTCCTGGTCGCTCGTGAAGATGGGCACCACGGCGGCGCAGAAGAAGCTGTTCTTCAACCTGCGCAAGGCCAAGTCCGAGATCGCCGCCCTTCAGGAAGGCGACCTGCGTCCCGACCAGGTCAGCCAGATCGCCACCAAGCTGGGCGTGCTGGACGAGGAAGTCGTCTCGATGAACCGCCGCCTCGCGGGCGGCGACGCCTCGCTGAACTCGCCGCTGCGCTCGGACTCCGAGAGCGAGTGGCAGGACTGGCTGGTCGACGACGAGACGCCCTCGCAGGAGAGCGTCATCGCCGACAGCGAGGAGCGCTCCATCCGCATGGAGCTGCTGCAGGAGGCGATGGCCGAGCTCAGCGACCGCGAGCGCCACATCCTCACCGAGCGGCGCCTCAAGGACGAGCCCACCACACTCGAGGAACTCGCCGGCGAGTACGGCGTCAGCCGCGAGCGGGTGCGCCAGATCGAGGTCCGCGCCTTCGAGAAGCTGCAGAAGTCGATGCGCGCCGCCGCCCTCGAGAAGAACCTCGTCGACGCCTAGCGCCAACCGGCGTCGCGGCCGGCCCGTTCGGCCGCGGCGTCAACGGCGTCCCCTGCCCTCAGCCCCTCGATCGCAGCCAGCACGGCCGGCGGCGTCTGCACGCCCGCTGTCCGGTAACCGCCCTGCGGCGCGGGCTCGGCCGCGGCCAGCGCCTCGACGGCCCAACGATCGCCGTCGCGGCAGGCGACGCCCGCCATCGCCTCCGCCGCGCTCGCGAAGCTGCGGCACCATCCGCCGTCTGCGCGGCGGAAGGTGAGGCCGATGCGGATCGGGCCGGCGTCGGCGGCCAGCCGGGTGTCCAGGGCTCGGGCGAGCTCGCCCCGCGCGACCAGCCTGCCGTCCGCCGCGCCCAGCGGGCCCGCCGGCATGAGCGCCCGGCCGCCCAGCACGCCGATCGCCAGCCCGGCTGCGAGGCCTGCCGCGGGCCGCCACCATCCGAGCCGTGGACCCGGATCGTTTGCCGCGAGCGCCATCGCCGTGAGGTGCGCCGGCACGGGCGCCTCCAGCACCGGAGCATAGGTCTCCGCCAGACGCCGCCGCAGTCGCGCCTGAGCCTCGACCTCGGCGGCCAGGCCGGAGTCCTGGGCCATCTCCGCCTCCAACGCCGCCCGGTCGGCGGCGACGAGTTCTCCGTCCACGTAGGCCGCGATCCGCAGGTCCCGATCCATCACGCCGCCTCCAGCTGGGCCATCAGGGCCGCGCGACCGCGCACCAGGCGGCTGGTCAGAGTGCCTTCCGGAATCTCCAGCACCTCGGCCGCCTCGGCGTAGGAAAGGCCTTCCACGAGGACCAGCGCCACCGCCGCGCGCTGGTCGTCGCTGAGGCTGGCCATGGCGCGCTCGACGTCCAGGCGCATGCCGGCCGTCTCGCCGCCGTCGTCACCGACCCCCGCGCCCTCTTCCGCGGGCGCCAGGATGCGGCCATGGCGGGTGCGGGCGCGGGCTTCGTCGATCCAGGCGTTCTTCATGATCCGGAACATCCAGCTGTCCAGGCGCGTCCCCGGCCGCCATTGGGCCGTGCGGGCGAGCGCGCGTTCGATGGTGAGCTGAACGAGGTCGTCCGCGTCGGCCGGGTCGCGCGCGAGCGCCCGCGCCAGCCGGCGCAGGCGGGGCAGCAGCGTCACGATCTCCTGGCGTACGGGCTCCACGATTCCGCTCGTTTTGGATGGAACGCTCCGGCTCATGCGTTCCATCCGCATGATGCGCAGAAAATTCGGCCTGGTCGTCTCCGCCTGCCTGCTGGCGGTCGGGTCGGCGCAGGCGCAGTTGCTGCCCGGCGGCCTGCCGCTGCCGCCCCTGACCGCGACGCCGCCGCTGCCCGGCCGCGCCCTGCCGCCCGTTGGCCTGCCGGACGTCCCGGCCCTCGCCGAAGGGCCGCTGGCAAGCCCGCGTCTGCTGGCAGGCGAAGCCCTGACAGCGCTCCGCGCCACCACGGCCCAGGCGCTGATCCGCCGCCATCCGCGCGTGATCGACGCCGCGCCCTCAGGCGACCCCGTGGTGCGGGGCGAAGTGCTGGCCCTCGAACCCGCGCCCGCAGCCCTGGCCGGCGCCCGGCAGGCCGGCTTCCGGATGCTGCGGGAGAGCCGGCTGGAAGGCCTCGGCCTCCGCGCCGTCGTCCTGACCCCGCCACGCGGCATGACGACCGCCCAGGCGGTGATGCGGCTGCGCGCCCTCGATCCGGACGGCGCCTATGAGTTCAACCATCTGTTCCTCGCGGGCGGCCGCGTCGGCCCGGCGTCCTCCGCGCGGCCGGCGCCGGCCCCGTCGCCGCGCCGTGCAGCCCTCAGTCTGGGCCTGGTGGACGGCTCCGCGGCGGCCCGCAGCCCGGCTTTCCGCGGGGTGCGGCTCACCCAGCGCGCCTTCGGACCGGGCGGGGCGCGCACCACTGATCACGCCACCGCCGTCGCCTCGCTGATGGCCGGTCCCGGCAGCCAGCTCTTCGTGGCCGACGTCTACGGGCCGACGCCGGCCGGCGGCTCGGCCGACGCCATCGCCCGCGCCCTCGACTGGCTGGCCCGCAACGACGTCCGGGTGGTCAACATCAGTCTGGTGGGCCCGCCGAACGGCCTCCTGGCCGCGGCGGTCGCCGCCTCGATCCGGCGCGGCCACGCGGTGGTGGCCGCGGTCGGCAACGACGGGCCGAGCGCGCCGCCGCTCTACCCCGCCGCCTATCGGGGCGTCATCGGCGTCACGGGCGTCGACGGCGCCCGCCGCGTGCTGGTGGAGGCCGGCCGCGGGCCGCAGGTCGACTACGCCGCCCAGGGCGCGGACCTGACCGCTGCGGCCACCCGCGGCCGCGTCGCCGTGCGCGGCACCTCCTTCGCCGCGCCGCAGGTCGCCCGCAGACTGGCCGAATTCGATGCGGACGAGGCCGCGCTGGCCGCGGCTGCCGTCGACCTCGGCGCGCCCGGCCGCGACCCGATCTACGGCCTGGGGCTGGTCGAGCGCCGAAACTAGTCGGGATGAAACGAAGCCCCCGGTTCGTTGGACCTCATGCAAGGCGGCTCCGGCCGCGATCCACGTGAGGACCACATGCTGACCCGATTGATCACCACCGCAGCCGTCGCCGCCGTCTTGGGCGTCTGCGCCCCGGCCAACGCCCAGCTGCTCGGCGGCGTCGGCGGGGGCCTGACCGGCAGCGTCGGCGGCAGCCTCGGCGGAACCGTCGGCGGCCTCGGCGGCGCCACAGGCAGCCTGACCGGCTCGGCCCGCGCCACCGGCGGCCTCGACACCGCCACGGTCGTGAGTCGCACCCGCGATTCGGCCGGCAACGCCGTCACCGTCACCCGCGACGCCCGCGGCCGGCTCTTCGCCACGACCCGAAACGCCCGCGGGCGCGTGATTTCCAAGGCGCGCGTTCGCGTGGAGGATCTGGCCGCGATCACCGGCCGGACGACGGACGTAGTCGCCGCCCTGCCGGTCGCCGTCCCGGCCCCGCCCGTCGTGCTGGCGCCCCCGTCGGCCGTCGTCGAAATCGGCCGCCGCGATGCGATCATCGCCTCGGGCGTGACGGTGTTGCGGCCAGGGCAGGCGGACGTCTACATGGACCGCCAGATCGTCGAGCTGCGCCGAGAGCTCGCCGGCACGGATGTGGACGTGGTCCGCCGGGGCCAGGAGATCGTCCTGGTGCTCCCCAGCGACATCACCTTCGCCTTCGACAAGGCCGAGATTCAGCCGCGCTTCCGACCGGTCCTCGACGCCGTGGCCCGCACGCTGAACGCCTACCCCTCGACCTACGTCGACGTGACCGGCCACGCCGACGCCGTCGGCACGGACGCCTACAACCAGCGGCTCTCCGAGCGCCGCGCGGATGCGGTCCGCGGCTACCTGGAGCGCCGCGGCGCCCTGCCCCAGCGGCTGCATGCGGAGGGCCGCGGCGAGCAGGACCCGGTGGCGACCAACGCCACCGTCTCGGGCCGCGCGGCCAACCGCCGCGTCGAGATCGAGCTGACGCCGCTGGTCGGCTGACGGGTGTGAAGCGGCTCGGGCCGAACAGCCCGGGCCGCTTGGCGCTCAGGCGCGGCGCGTTGCGACGTCGAGACGGCAGACGAGGCCGTCGGGTGTCGCGTCCAGCGCAACCGAGCCGCCCAGTTGGCGCGTCACGATCTGCTCCACGAGGCGCAGGCCGAAGCCTCGCGCCGTCAGATCCGCGGGACGTGATCCGCCGCGCTCGCGCCAGGTGACCTCGGCGCGACCGTCGCCTCCGCTCCACGTCACCTCGACCCGTCCCGGCGGGCACGAGAGCGCGCCGTGCCGCGCCGCGTTCGACGCCAGCTCGTCGAACACCATGGCGACATCGATCGCCGCGTCGGGCTCGAGCGGCAGCACCGGGCCGTCCAGCGTCCAGCACTCGGCCGGATGCGGCGCAAGCGCGATCTCCAGCGTGCAGCGCACGTGCGCGTAGGCCCAGCCGTTGCGGCCCAGCAGCCGATGGATCGCGCAAAGCGCCCGCAACCGCTCGCTGAACGCCTTCTGCTGCGCCAGCGCATCCCCGTCCGCCGCGAACGTGTGCCGCGCCAGCGACTGGACGACGGTGAGGGTGTTCAGCACGCGATGGTTCAACTCGGCGACCAGCGCGGCGTGCCGGTCGTCGG
>CAZBXO010000222.1:0-5195 GCA_964495645.1 uncultured Phenylobacterium sp.
TCTACGCCACCGGCTTCGAGGTGCAGAAGACCGGCATCTACAACGAGATCCGCGGCGTCGGCGGCCTCGAGTTGAACGAGAAGTACGCCGATGGCATGCGTAAGCTGCTCGGCGTGCACTCACACGGCTACCCCAACCTCTTCATCATGGGTGGCTACCAAGCCTCGTTCCAGTTCAACCTGACCTTCATGCTGCAGACTCAGGGCGACCACATCGCCGAGTGCATCAGGCACACCCGCGAGGGCGGCCACGCCACGATCGACGTCACCGAGGACGCAGAGGAATGGTGGGTGCAGGAGGTGATCAAGCACCGCGGAAAGACCACGCGCAACCAGGACTGCACGCCCGGCTATTACAACTTCGAGGGCGAGTTCAACCGCCGCCAGGACGGCAACTACAACGGCGGGTTCGCCGCCTACTTCGACCACATGACCGCGGTCCGCGCGAAGATGGAGAGCGCCTTCAGCTTTGGGTGATGGGACGCAGAGGAAGCCGGGAAGATCAACTTAGTCCCTAGCGGTGGGGTCGATCCATGAGGTGGTCGCTGAGGTCCGTAGGCTCTTCCGCGGTCGGGCTCGCGCTCATGCTTGCTCTGGGCGCAGACGCTGCATCGGCCGGACAAGACGTGGCGCTCATCACCGTGCGGCGCGGCGTTGCATCTCTCCAACTCAGCACTGCACCGCCTCCAAAGCGCTCAGCGCAACTTCTCATTTCAACACCGACAGCCTCGAACGTTGCGGCGCTGAGCAGGGATCAGGCGCGCCAGTTTCTCTATGCGTGGGGCTGGGCGAAGAGAGGTTTGGGCAAAACCTCAACCTGGAAGGCATGCGGCGTGATCCCCACCCAGACCATAGACTCGGGCACCTCGCTTACGATGAACACTGGGCCGGGAATCCAATTCGTCATTGCCAGTGCACGCTACGATCCGAAGGTCGCATTTGTTCTCTCACCCGCCGAAACTAAGGTGTTTGACGAAGCGATGACCCGGATGGCGGTCCAGCTTGGACTCCTATGACGATTTCTCCTGAGCACCCACCTTCGATGTGAGCGTCGGCCTGCGACGTGGTCGCCGGGTTGCCATTTTCGGCACGGTGATTAAACTTCAATCGAAGTGACTTGTGGGGCGATGGGAATGAGTGACACGAGGGTCCTGACCGCCCACATCCCGCTCGACCTCGCTGAGAAGGTGGACGTGATGGCGGCGCGGCTTGAGCGCTCCCGCGGCTGGGTGATGAAGCAAGCGCTCGCCGCCTGGGTCGACCTGGAGGAAGAGCGTCATCGCATGACGCTGGAGGCGCTTGCCGACGTGGACGCCGGCCGCCTCATCGATCACGAAGCGGTTCGGGCCTGGGCGGACAGCCTCAGCACCGATAATCCCCTGCCTCCGCCATCTGCATGAGGATCAGGTGGACGAGCAGGGCTTCCTCCGACCTCGTTCGACTCCATGAACACCTCCGCCCGGTGGCTCCGGCCGCGGCGGCGCGGGTCGTCCAGCAACTGACGCGTGCGGCTGATCGAGTGCTTGAACATCCCCGGATCGGGGAGCGGCTCGAAGCCTATGCGCCGCGCGAGGTCAGGCGGGTCATCGTCGGCGACTACGAGCTTCGCTACGAGATCGCCGACGCCACCATCCACATCCTGCGACTCTGGCATGGCCGCGAGAACCGTGCCTCGAATCCTGACGAGGCGGGCTAGAAGACCGACCAGCCCATCCGCGCGGCCAGCCGCTCCAGCGCCAACGTGCCGACGGCGCTGTTGCCGTTCTCGTTGAGCCCGGGCGACCAGACGGCGACAGAGGCCACGCCCGGCACGATGCAGAGGATGCCGCCGCCGACCCCGCTCTTGCCGGGCAGCCCAACCTGGAAGGCGAAATCGCCCGAGGCGTCGTAGTGGCCGCAGGTCATCATGATGGCGTTGATCCGCCGCGCATGCTCGGCGCCCAGGATCTTCTCGCCGGTAATCGGGTCGGTCCCCTCGTTGGCCAGGAAGAGGCCCGCGCGCGCCAGCTGGCGGCAAGTGATGCGCAGCGCACACTGGTTGAAGTAGGCGTGCAGCACGTCCTCCACCGGGCTGTGGAGGTTGTCGAACCCGCGCATGAAGTAGGCGAGGCTGAAGTTGCGCATGCCGGTGGCGGCCTCGGACTTCGCCACCTCGGTATCGACGTCGATGGTGTCGGCGCCGGAGAGCCTGCGCATCGTGTCGCGGATGTCCTCGATCGCTTCCTGCGGCGGACGCCCGGCCAGCACGGCGTCGGTCACCACGATGGCCCCGGCGTTGATGAACGGATTGCGCGGAATGCCCTTCTCGGCCTCGAGCTGGACGATCGAATTGAACCGGCTGCCGGACGGCTCGCGCCCGACCCGGCCCCACATCAGGTCACCCTGCCGATCCAGCGCCATGGCCAGGGTGAACACCTTGGAGATGCTCTGTATGGAAAACGGCATCCAGCCGTCGGCGAACTCGGCGGTCTCGCCCTCGCAGGTGATGACGGAAAGCCCGAAGCGCTTCCCGTCCACCCGCGCCAGCGCCGGGATGTAGTCGGCGACCTTTCCCTCGCCCCGGTGGGCGTCCATCTCCTTGCCGACGGCGGCGACGGCTTCGGCGAGGTCGGGCTTGGCCATGCTGTGGACGTTAGGCGGCGCCGTAGCGGGTCGCAATCACGCGTGGTGCGCGCGCGCCGTGTGCGCCACGTAGAAGGTCCCGGAGTGGGAGAGCACGATCCAGTCGCCGCAGTGCGCGATCACCGGCCCGTCCGGCGTGCGAACCTGCACCGCGGCGGCCTCGGCCACGGCGTGGGCTTCCTCGCCCAGCCAGTTCCAGAGCACAGACCAGGCCTTGCGGTCCTGCGGCGGCGGCACCCGGAGCGCGGCGCCATGGTCGAACGGGGGATGCAGCGGAATCACGGTCATCTCGCGGGCGAGTTCCGCGGTGCTTCGGTCACCAGAAGCTTAATCGCAGGCCGTCAGTTGGCGGCGGGGTCAGCCGCCTGTGGCTTCCGGGCCGCAGCCTGCAGTTCCCAGATGCGCCGCTCGTAGATCGACATCAGCGCCTTGCGGTCGCCCTGCGCGTTGCGCGCCACCCGCCACTCGGCCTGGCCTCGGTCGATCGCCAAGGGGTCGGCGCCGGCCGCCAACGCCTTGTCGTAGGCGGCCCGCATGCGCCGGTGCTGCGCCCCCAGCGCCGGGTCGGCGCAGACCAGCCGGTCGGCCGGTGTCGGCTTGGCCCGGCAGGTGGGGGGGATCGCCGGCCTTACCCGCTTGCGCGTCGCCGGAGGCGGTGCGGCCAGCGACACTCTGCGCACACCATCCCGCGCCGCCGGGGCGTCGTCCGCGGCCCGCAGGCTCTCGGGCACGCCGCTGGCCTGGCGCATCATGCGGCGCACCTCGGCGATCCGCCGGTCAGGCGCGGCTTCGCCCGGCAGCGCTGCATGCACCATGGCCAGGTGCGCGGCCTCGTCCTTCCCGGCCGTCGCGCGGTCCGATTGCACGCTGGCGGCGAAGAGGTCGAAGGCCAGGCAGAAGTCGAGGATCCGAGGGTCGCCGGCCAGCGACTGGCGGCAGCTCTCGGCGAATCGCGCCAGGCCGGGGACGCCGGCCGTGGCGTACACCGATGTGAACTCGTCGTAGGCGCGGCGCACCTGCTCCACATCCGCCCTGGGGGTCGCTACACGCAGGATTTCGGCCTGCGGCCGCGGCGTCAGGACCTCGGCGTTGGCGAACGGCGCCTCCGGACGGCTCAGCCAGTAGGCCAGGCCGCTCGAGACCACGATGGCGGCTACGGCGCCCAGGATTGCAGGCGTTTTCGACGGGGCCGGCGGCGGCGGAAGCTCGGCCTCCGCCCGCAGCTCATCCCACCAGGGATCGGCTTGCCGGGACATCGCCGATTCCAATTCGCAAGTACGGTGGAGGTTGCATGCTGGTCGCCTCTGGGCGGAAAAAGCTTTGCCGGAGTGCAACAAGGGCTTTTACTAGCGGCTGGAACAATTTCCGCGTGGGGTCAGAACCGATCCCGGGGGCACGCGAGGAGGGTTGAAGATGTCGGATCCGTCCACCAAGGCTCCGGACCCGATGGATATCGCGCTGGGCGCCGCTGTGCGCATCCGCCGGCGCACCATCGGGATGTCCCAGGAGGCGCTGGCCGACAAGTGCGGTGTCAGCTTCCAGCAGATCCAGAAGTACGAGAACGGCGCGAACCGCATCTCCTTCTCGCGCCTGGTTCAGATCGCGCGCGCGCTGCGATGCCGCGTCACCGACCTGATGGACGTCTTCGACGGACCCGACAAGGAGACCGCCGAGGATCTCGACCTCTTGACCCGGATGCGCACGCCGGGCGCGCTGGAGCTGCTCACCGCCTATGAGAAGCTACAGCCGGACGTCCGCTCGTCGGTGGTCAACCTCCTGCGCGCCCTGACCCCGCAGGAGATCAAGGCCGTGAAGGAAATCGAGGCGGCCTGACTCTTACCACGACGTAGGTGCGGGCGCGGTCTTCGGTGTGACGAACTCCTCACGGGGGAGCCGTCGGGGTGTGTCCGGCAGAACGATGTTTTCGGTCCGCCGCCCGGTCACGAGGTAGGTGTGCACTTCCTCCAGTCGGCGGCGAAGCAGCTCGATCGTGCGGTCAACAGGTCGCGTGTCGTTGAAGACCCACTCGATCTCGTCGCCGCCGAACCACCAGGGCCGTCGCGAGCGACTCGCGACGACACTGCCGGAGTCGCGGAAAGGTCCGTCATGCTGGCGTGGCGCCCGATCATAGTTCAGGCGCTCGAGTTCGGTTGTGAAGAAGCTGACCGCGAACCATGTATCGTCACGCCCCGGCCGCCACCACATCGATATCTCATCGTCGTGCTCGCCGCGCCTTCGACACCACGTGAAGGGGCGGTCGGCGGCGTAGACTCCGGGTGAGTGCTTCGGCGGGTTCTCATACCCCCAGCTACGCAGCAGGGGGTCGATCTCCGTCTTCATCCTCTTCTTCAGGAGTTTGCGCTTCTCCGTCGAGGAAAGCGCAAACCACTCCCCGTCACTCCCGAGCCATTTCATCGGCCATGGTCGCTCCGAGCTGTAGGTTGGCGAGCCGCGGCGGTGCTGCCGTCGGGCCCAGCCTTCACAATGGACTCGCAGAACCGCCTCGTCAAGAACAAAAGAGGAACTATTCCGCCAGCGCCTCCTCGATCAAGGCGCGGGCTTCCGGGCTGGTCC
>CAZBXO010000223.1:0-1100 GCA_964495645.1 uncultured Phenylobacterium sp.
CGCAAGCGCTCGCACCGGTTCGTCCGCGGCCTGATGCGCTCGGCCGCCAAGCTCGCCTACGAGCAGGCGCAGGCCGCCATCGACGGGACGCCCGACGACAAATCGGGCCCGCTACTCGATCCGGTCCTGAAGCCGCTGTGGGGGGCCTACGCCTGCCTGAAGAAGGGCCGCGACGCACGCTCACCGCTCGCCATCGAGAGCCTGGAGCGCAAGATCTCGATCAACACCTCCGGCGATATCGCCGCCATCACGCCCCGGGCCAGCCTGGAGGCGCACCGGCTCATCGAAGAGTTCATGATCCAGGCGAACGTCTGCGCCGCCGAGACCCTGGAACAGCGCAAGACCCCGCTGATCTACCGCATCCACGACGCGCCCAGCCCGGAGAAGCTGCAGGCGCTCGTCGACTTCCTGTCCACGCTGGGCCTGCCGTGGACCAAGGGAGAGGCGCCGCGCACCGATCGCTTCAACAAGCTGCTGGAGGAGACGCGCGAGGGCCCGCACGCCGACGTCGTCAACGAGGTCGTCCTGCGCACCCAGATGCAGGCGCAGTACAACACCGAGAACATCGGCCACTATGGCCTGAACCTCGCCCGTTACGCCCACTTCACCTCGCCGATCCGGCGCTACGCCGACCTGATCGTCCACCGGGCGCTGATCACCGCGCTCGGCCTGGGCAAGGACGGCCTTTCCGACGCCGACATCTCGAAGATGAAAGGGACCGCCGAGCAGATCACCTTCGCCGAGCGCCGGGCCATGGCCGCCGAGCGCGACGCCACCGACCGCTACGTCGCCGCCTTCCTGGCCGATCGCGTGGGCGGCGAGTTCGCGGGCAAGGTCACCGGCGTCACCCGCTTCGGCCTCTTCGTGCGCCTGGCCGAGACCGGGGCCGACGGCCTGGTCCCGGTCTCCAGCCTGGGGCCGGAGTACTTCATCCACGACGACCGCAGCCACGCCCTGGTCGGGGAACGTTCGGGCGCTCGCTGGATGCTCGGCGCCAACGTGACGGTGCGCCTGCGCGAAGCCACGCCGCTCACCGGCGGCCTCCTGTTCGACATGCTGAGCGAGCCCGCGCCGGCCGACCCGTCCGCGCCGCGTCCGCG
>CAZBXO010000223.1:1200-5173 GCA_964495645.1 uncultured Phenylobacterium sp.
ATGAGTGAACCGGAGTCCCAGTTCCGCAAGCCGGAAGGCCCGCCGCGCATCCCGGGCGCGCCCGCCGTGCGGCCGAAGAACGCCGCCACGGTGATGATCATCCGCCGCGATGGGCCGAAGCCGCGCGTGCTGATGGGCAAGCGGCACGGCGGCCACTCGTTCATGCCGGACCGCTGGGTCTTCCCCGGCGGCCGCATCGACCGCGCCGACTACCGCGCCCCCTTCGCCACCGACCTGCGCCCGGACGTGTCGGCGACCTTCGACGCCTATCTGAAGCCCGGAAAAGGCCGCGCCCTGGCGCTGGCCGCCGTCCGCGAGACCTGGGAAGAGGCCGGCCTCCTGCTGGCCAAGCCCGGCGCCAGCCGACCCGGCGCCGGGCCGTGGCGCAGCTTCGTCGAACAAGGCGCGCTCGCCGACCTTGACGCCCTCGACGTGGTCGCCCGCGCGATCACCCCGCCCATGGTCGGCAAGCGCTTCGACACGTGGTTCCTCGTCGCCGACGCCGAGCGGCTGGTCAGCCTCGAGCGCCAGGGCGACTGCGGCGAGCTGGAGGAGATCGCCTGGGTCGACTTCGACGAGGCGCTGGCCCTGCCGCTGCCCTCCGTCACGCGGACCATGATCAAGGAGTCGGTGGCCCGCATGGACGATCCGGAGCGGCCGAAGCCCTTCTTCCGCTTCTCCAACGGCGCCATGAAGCCGCGCTTCCTGTAGCCGCCATTGACTTAGGCCCGCGGATTCGTATTTTCCGCGGCTCTTCGAAACACCCGCCGGCGGTGCGACCCCGTTTGGCCCCGCAAGGACCGATCCCATGGCGAAGCCCGCCTCAATCAAGATCCGCCTGAACTCCTCGGCGGACACCGGCTACTTCTACGTGGCGAAGAAGAACGCCCGCACCAAGACCGACAAGCTGGTGATGAAGAAGTACGATCCCGTGGTGCGCAAGCACGTCGAGTTCCGCGAAGGCAAGATCAAGTAGGCCGTCCAAGCCTTGGCCTTCGCTATCGAAAGCGCCCGGCCCGACGGCCGGGCTTTTTTCGTTTGGGGGTCCGTTTGTCCGCAGCCGTCAAGACCGCCGTCCTCAGCCCCGCCCAGCGCGAGCGACTGGACCTCCATGGCCTCGTTCGCCTCCCCGGCGCCGTGCCGCGCGCCGACGTCGACGCCATGGCCGCACGCCTCTGGCAGGCCGTCCTGCCAGCGCGCAAGGGCCAGCCGCAGACCTGGCGCGTCGAGCACCCATCGGGGTTCTCGCGGCTGACGCGCTCCGGCGCCTTCAACGCCATCGGCAGTCCGACAGTGCGCGCCGTCCTCGACGAGCTCCTGGGCGCCTGGCAGGAGCCCAGGACCTGGGGCCCCCCGCTGATCACCTTTCCGGGCAGCGAGCCCGCCTGGTCGCTCCCGACCAGGGCCTGGCACTTCGACAGTCCCGCCTACCCGGAGCGCGACGGCGCGCGACGCCTCGCCCGCGTGTTCGTCATTCTGGAGCCGCTGCCGCCGCGCTCCGGGACCACCGTCATAGCAGAGGGCTCCCACAGGCTGGCCGAGGCGGAAGCGGCGCGCGCCGGCCGCGTCCTGCGCTCCGCCGAGATCCGCCAGGCGCTGAACGCCCGCCACGCCTGGTTCGCCGAGCTCGGCCGGCCCGGCGACGAGGCCAGCCGCATTCGCCGCTTCATGGACGAGACCACGATCGTGGAGGGCGCGCCGTTGCGCGCTGTCGAGATGACCGGCGAGCCTGGCGACCTCTGGGTGATGCACCCCAACTGCCTGCACGCGGGCTCGACGAGCGTCGGCGTCGGCCCCCGGATGACGGTCACACAGTGGGTGAACGCCAAGCCCGGCTAGGACCGCCGGCCCACCAGCACCGCGCCTGCGCCCGCAAGGCTGACCAGGCACAGGCCCCCGATCACCGCCGTCAGGTCAGGCTCCACCATCTCTCCGGTGCTCACCATGTGGAAGGCGCGAGATACGAACGACGACAGGTACATGGCGGCCGAGAAGGACCAGGCCGAAGCCAGGAATTTCGGCGCCGCGCCGCGGAGTGCGCCGGCTCCCGCTGCGACGAGCAGCGCGCCGACCAGGAGGTCGACCCCCCAGGTCGGCCACCGGCTCAGGTTGTCCAGATTGCGCACGACCTGGCCGGCGAACAGCGTCGCGCCGACGGCGATCGCCAGCCACGCAGATAGCTTCGACATGCATGGTCCCCCACTGACTGGGGCAAGCCTACACCAATGTTAAGCCGCGCGAGCCACCACCCGGTTGCGGCCGCGGGACTTGGCCTCGTAGACCGCCTCGTCCGCTCGCTTGATCAGGGCGCTGGGCGTGTCACCGTCGTCGATCGACGACGCAACGCCGATCGAGATCGTCACCGACAGCAACTCCTCGCCACCCATCACCCGGAACGGCGAGCCGGCGACGTGCAGGCGGATGCGCTCGGCGATGCGGCGGGCGTCCTCCAATTCGGTGTCCGGCATCACCACGACGAATTCCTCGCCGCCATGGCGCACAGGCAGGTCGATGGCCCGCACGTTCGAGGCCAGGCGCACGGCGAACTCGCGCAGCACCTCATCGCCCACGTCATGGCCGAAGCTGTCGTTGATCTTCTTGAAGTGGTCGATGTCGATCATCAGCAGCGAGACAGAATCGCCGCCCACCGAGGCGCGGCGCATCAGCGCCTCCAGCTGGCCCGACATGTAGCGGCGGTTGTGCAGTCCGGTCAGCTGGTCGGTCACAGCCAGTTCGAGCGAATGGTCGAGGTTTGAGCGCAGGTAGTCGGTGTAGCGCTTGCGGCGGATCTGGGTGCGCACGCGCGCGGCCAGCTCGCCCGGATCGATCGGCCGGGCCAGGATGTCGTTGACGCCGATCTCCAGCGCCTTCACCGCCTTGGCCCGCTCGTCGAAGTCCACCACAGCCAGGATCGGCAGCGTCCGGGTGGCCTCTTCCGAGCGGATCTGGCCGGCCAGCCGCAGGCCGTCGAAGGTTTTGGACGCCGCGTTGACGATGACCAGGTCCACGGGCCCCTTGGCGGTCATCAGGGCCTTGCCGGCGTCGGTCTCCACCACCGGGCGGTGCTCGATGCCCAACTCGTTCGCGACGCGCTCGGCCTGGCGCTCGTTGTCGTCGACGATCAGGATCCGCCCGCCGGCCCCGCCCAGGCGCGAGGCCGCGCCGGCGATCACGCCCATGCGGCGGCCGGAAGCCTCGCGGTCGCGCAGCTCGTCGATCACCGCCTTCAGCCGCGTCAGGCTCTTCACGCGAGCGAACAGCATCACATCGTCGATCGGCTTGGTCAGGAAGTCGTCGGCCCCCGCCTCCAGCCCCGCCACCCGGTCGGCGCGGCCGTCGAGCGCGGTGACCAGCACCACCGGCACGTGGCGCGTCTCGGGGTCGTCCTTCAGGCGGCGGCAGACGTCGAAGCCGTCCATGCCCGGCATCATGACGTCCAGCAGCACGATGTCCGGCTTCTCGGAAGCCGCGATCGCCAGCGCGGTCGGGCCGTCGTAGGCCGCCATCACCTCGTAGTACTCGGCCGCCAGCTTGGCCTCGAGCAGGCGCACGTTGCTCTCGATGTCGTCGACGACCAGGATACGCGCGGACATCTCTGGCGGCTCCTAGTCCAGAAGCCGGCGGATGGTGTCGAGGAAGTGCGACACGCTGATGGGCTTGGAGATGTAGGCCTCGCAGCCGCCCTCCCGGATCCGTTCCTCGTCGCCCTTCATGGCGAAGGCGGTGACGGCCACGACCGGGATGTGGGCCAGCTCCTCGTCCTCCTTCAGCCATTTGGTGACCTCGAGGCCCGAGATCTCCGGCAGCTGGATGTCCATCAGGATCAGGTCGGGCTGGTGCTCGCGGGCAAGCGAGAGGGCCGCCAGGCCTTCCCGCGTCTCGAGGGTCTGGTACCCCTGGGCTTCGAGCAGATCATGAAAGAGCTTCATGTTCAGCTCGTTATCCTCGACGATGAGGACCTTCTTGGCCATTC
>CAZBXO010000224.1:0-2900 GCA_964495645.1 uncultured Phenylobacterium sp.
AGCCGCCGATCATCATCGCCCAGGTGGCCGGCTCCGGCACGCCCGGCGAGAAGATGACGCCCTGGTCCAGGGCCAGCTGCACGCGGGCTCCGCAGCAGAAGGTGTTGTAGTACTGCAGCTCGAAGGCGTGGTTGCCCGCCGACAGCAGGATCGGGATCGTCGTCGTGAAGAAGCCGTGGCTGCCCGGCAGGCTGGCCACCAGGTCTCCGTCGATGAACAGGTAGCTGGCGTCGTCGGAGCCGAGCGTCAGGTTGTAGGAGCCGCCCGCCGCGACCCCAAGGAAGCCGGTGAAGTCGCCGCCCCAGCCGCAGCTGGCGTCAGGACGCCCGTTCGGGATGCAGCCGGCGGTGCCATAGTTGAAGTTGATATCGTCCAGCGTCTCCGAGAAGAACGGGTTGGAGAAGGAGATTCCGGCCGCGCTCTCACTGAAGTTGCTGTAGTAGGTGACGTTGACAGGACCGGCCGCCGCCGCTCCGGCGAAGCCAAGGCTTGCGGCTGCGACCGCAGCACACGCGATCAGAAAGCTGCGCATTTGAACCCCTTTACGCCCGCGCCAACCCGGCGCTCCTAGATTTGAGGTTGCGACTGCAGGCCCGCCGGTCGCAACACGAATCAACCCACAGGGGAGTCCCGCGACTCCGAAATGTTCCGCCGCGGCGGCAGGGGATCTGCCTCGTCCCAGTCTATACCGGTGTCAGGCCGTTTTCGGCCGTGCGCGGCGGCGCAGCATCGCGCCCATGCCCACGAAGCCGCCGATCATCATCGCCCAGGTGGCGGGCTCGGGCACGCCGCCCTGCGTCGGGATGAGGTCGCCGGTCAGCACGACGTTGTCGACGCCGTAGGCCTCGTCCTCGCTTGCGCTCTCCCAGCCCTGGCTGGTGGCGCCCTGAAAGCCGAACGAAGTTACGCCCGACCCCAGCGACAGGCTGATGTGATAGACCGAGTTGGTGCCGAAGTAGTCGCCGTAGCCCAGGGCGCCATAGAGGGCCGAGTCGGAGCCGGTGCGGCCGGGCGCCAGCGGACCGCCATAGCTCTGCTCCCAGTCCGTCCGGTTGGCGAAGGTGTGGTCGAAGACGACGGTCGACCCGTTGACGATGACGCGGAAGGGGTCCGGACCGCAGCACTGATAGGGGGGACCCTCGCCGTCCATGCTGCGGATCACGTAGAGGTCGAACGACAGCACGAGGTTCTCGTAGCCGGCGCCCGCCGTCAGCGTGCCCGTCTCGCCGAGGTTGAGGTAGCCGAGGAATTTCTCGGCCGACGGCGCGGTCGCCACGCCGTTGGCGCCGGTGAAGCCATCGGCCACCCCGTCGTTGAAGTTCTCGTTGACCAGGACGGTGGCGTGCGCGGATGCCGAAACAGCCAGGAGCGCCGCGGCGGCCAGGCCGCCCAGAAGCGTCTTCATCGTGACCCCCTGTGGCCGGGCGCGTAGCCTTGCGCCCAAGCCGGCATTGCATCGCCATCGTTACGGCGGGTCAAAGAGACTCCCCCGAGAGGCGAACGACGCCCCAGACCCCGCTCAGGCGCGGGTGTCGAACGTGCCGCCCGACTCGTCCTCCTCACCGGCGGCGTAGGCCCCGGCCCCGTTGCCTTTCGGGGCGGCTGGCGCGGCGCCGGTGCGGGCGGCGACCACCACCATGGCGGGGCGGACGAGGCGGCCGAGCAGCTCGTAGCCCGGCTGCAGCACCTGGATGACGCCGCCGGGCTCCACGTCCTCGCCGGGCTGCTCCATCATCGCCTGGTGCTTGTGGGGGTCGAACTTCTCGCCCTTGGCGGGCGCGATCCTGGTGACGCCGTTGCGCTCGAACGCGCCCTGCAGCTCCTTGGACGTCATCTCGACGCCGACCACGAAGTTCTTCACCGCCCCGTCCGCATCGGCCGGCGCCGCCGCCAGCGCGCGGTCGAAGATGTCGGCCACGCCTAAGAGGTCGCGGGCGAACTTGGTGATGGCGTAGGCGCGCGCGTCGTTGGCCTCGCGCTCGGCGCGTCGCTTCACGTTCTCGATCTCGGCGGCGTAGCGCAGGACCTGCTCCTTGGCCGCCTGCAGCTCGGCTGCCAGCGCCTCGACGTCGCCCGCGGCGCCGTCGTCGTCGGCCTCGAAGTCGGCCGGCGTGGTGGTCTCGTCGGTCATCTCACCCTTCTTACGCATTCATCACCTGGCCGAGCACCCGGGCGGTGTAATCCACCAACGGGATGACCCGGGCGTAGTTCAATCGTGCGGGGCCGATCACGCCGATCGCACCGACCACCCGCTGCGAGCCCGTCATATAGGGCGCAGCGATCACAGCGGAACCCGAGAGCGAGAAGAGCCGCGTCTCGGCGCCGATGAAGATGCGCACGCCCTGCCCGTCGCGCACCCCGTCCAGCAGCTGGATCAGCTGCTCCTTCTGCTCCAGGTCCTCGAAGAGCGAGCGGACCCGCTCCAGGTCCTCGATGGCGTCGGCGTCCTCCAGCAGATTGGCGCGGCCGCGCACGATCAGCGCCCTGTCCTCGGCCTCGCCGCCGCCCCAGGCGGCCAGGCCGTCCTCGACCAGGCGGGCGGCGGTTTCGTCCAGTTCGCGGCGGGCCCGGTCCAAATCGGCGCGAAGATCGAGCTTGGCCTCGTTCAGAGTGCGCCCGCGCAAGCGCGCGTTCAGGAAGTTGGACGCCTCCTGCAGCGCCGAGGGCGTGACGCCGACGGGGCGTCGGATCAGCCGGTTCTCCACCGTCCCGTCGTCGAACACCATGATCGCCAGGGTGCGCTCGCCGGAGAGCGGCACGAACTCCACATGGGTCACGCCGGCGTCGCGCATCGGGGTGACCACCACCCCCGCCCCGCCGGCCAGGCCCGAGAGGATCTTCGAAGCTTCGTTCAGCGCATCGTCGTAGTTGCGGCCGTGGGCGCGCAGCCGCGCCTCGAT
>CAZBXO010000224.1:3000-5173 GCA_964495645.1 uncultured Phenylobacterium sp.
CGCGCCCGCTCGTCCAGCTCGGCGAGGCTGGCGCCCCGGGAGAACAGAGGATGGGTCACGTCAGGGTTCGTCGCGGAGTCCATGGACGGGGTGCTGCCGATCTAGGATAAGCGCGGCCTTCCTGTTCGCAAGACATCCCACCGCTTTCGGGAGTTCCCAGACGAATGCGCCCCTCCGAACGCACGCCCGAACTGCTGCGCGCCGTGACCCTGGAGACCGGGGTGACCCGCTACGCCGAGGGCTCCTGCATGGCCTCGTTCGGACACACCAAGGTGCTGGTCACCGCCAGCCTGGAGGAAGGCGTGCCGGGGTTCCTGCGCGGCAAGGGCCAGGGCTGGGTGACGGCCGAGTACGGCATGCTGCCGCGCGCGACGCACACGCGAGGGCGCCGCGAGGCGGCGACCGGCAAGCAGTCGGGACGCACCCAGGAGATCCAGCGGCTGGTGGGCCGGTCGCTCAGGGCCGTCACCGACCTGCGCGCGCTCGGCGAGCGGCAGATCACCGTCGACTGCGACGTGATCCAGGCGGACGGCGGCACCCGCACGGCCTCGATCACCGGCGCCTGGGTGGCGCTGCGCTTGGCGACCAGGTACCTGCTGGACGAGGGGGTGATCAGCGCCGACCCGATCCTCGACCAGGTGGCGGCGGTGAGCTGCGGGATCTTCGCCGGGACCCCGGTGCTGGACCTCGACTACGAGGAAGATTCCAACGCCGAGGCCGACGCCAACTTCGTCCTGACAGGGACCGGCGACATCGTCGAGGTGCAGGCGACGGGCGAGAAGCGGGGGTTCAGCCAGGCCGAGTTCGACGCGCTGTTCAGCCTGGCGCGCAAGGGCATCGGAGAGCTCTGCGAGCTCCAGCGCGCGGCCGTGGGCTAGATCAGAAGAAGACGTTGAAGCGCATGGCTTGGGGCGGCAGGCGCTCCAGCTCGCGGGCGAGCGGGGCGAACAGGGCGTCGAGGAGAGCTTCGAACTTGGCGGCCATGGATCCGGTCCTTGAAATGATGCAGTGCAACTTGAGGCGGATGTAGGCATTCACCTCGCAGAGCGCAACTGTATCTCGGCGATGCAGCATGCCGTTTCGCTGCAATGCAACGTCGGATGACGCCGATATCCGGGCTTGCGCGGCGTCAGTGGCGGGCGTCTCGTCGTTCCGGGCGAGAGCAAGCGGAGGGCGGCGGCGTGGCCTCGGATATCAAGGCGGACTCTTTCCGGCCGGTGGCCAGGAGCGAGCGGATCGAGAACCTCGACGTGCTGCGGGGCGTCGCGATCCTGGCGATCCTGTTGATGAACATTCCCTGGATGGCCGGCTACGGCTCACCGGAGCTGAACGATCCGCGGCTTGTGAGCTGGACCGCGGCCGACCAGGCGACCTACCGGTTCGTCAACGTGTTCCTCGACGGCACCCAGCGCGGCCTGCTGGAGATGCTGTTCGGCGCAGGGGTGATGATCATGACCCGGGCTGCCATGACGCCCGACGGACCGGTCGGGATCGCCGACCTGCACTTCCGGCGCAACCTGCTGCTGATCGCGCTGGGCGTATTCCAGGCACTGGTGCTGTTCTGGCCCGGCGACATTCTGATGCCCTACGGCATCGTGGCGATCTTCCTGTTCCCGTTCCGCAAGCTGCCGTCGCAGTGGAAGGCGGCGCTCGGGGCGGCGGTGGTGCTGATCGCCGTCATCCCCGGCGCGGTCGAATACCAGGCGCGCACCGAGTTGAAAGCCGCGGCGACCGCGGCCCAGGCCAAGATCAAGGCCGGCAAGACCCCCACGAAGGCCGAAAGCGAGAAGCTCAAGGCCTGGACCGAGAAGCTCGATGCGGTGAAGCCGCTGAAGGAAAACGCCGAGAAACGCGAGGCGATGGCCAAGGAGCAGACGGCGCGGCAGGGCTCGGTGACTGCGTACGCCACCTGGACCCGCGACCTCTGGATCAAGCTCAACTTCGCGCCTGAGATCTGGTTCTGGTGGGCGGAGATCTTCGGGACGATGCTGCTCGGCGCGGCCCTCTTCGAGTGGGGCGTGCTGCAGGGGCGGGCGGGACCGCGCACCTACCTGGCGATGATCGCCGTGGGCTACGGCGTGGGGGTGGCGCTGCGCTGGCTGGCGGTCGAGGAGCGGCTGCGCTTCTACCCCGATCCCAAGCTGGGCTGGATCACCTGGGACATCGCGCGCGT
>CAZBXO010000225.1:0-1891 GCA_964495645.1 uncultured Phenylobacterium sp.
AGCCGTCCGTCGTGGCGCTCAGGAACGTCGGCGGGCGCAAGGTCGTCCACGCCGTGGGCATCGAGGCCAAGCAGATGCTCGGGCGGACCCCCGGCCACATGGAAGCGATCCGTCCGATGCGCGACGGGGTCATCGCCGACTTCGAAGTGGCCGAGGAGATGATCAAGTACTTCATCCGCAAGGTTCACAACCGCAAGGGCTTCGTGAACCCGAAGGTGATCGTGTGCGTGCCGTCGGGCGCCACGGCCGTGGAGCGCCGGGCCATCAACGACAGCTGCCTGAACGCCGGCGGCCGCCGGGTGGGCTTGATCGACGAGCCGATGGCCGCAGCGATCGGCGCCGGCCTGCCGATCCACGAACCCACCGGCTCGATGGTGGTCGACATCGGCGGCGGCACCACCGAGGTGGCCGTGCTCTCGCTCTCCGGCATCGTCTATTCGCGCTCGGTCCGCGTCGGCGGCGACAAGATGGACGAGGCGATCATCAGCTACATGCGCCGCAACCATAACCTCCTGATCGGCGAGACCACGGCCGAGCGCATCAAGAAGGAGATCGGCACCGCGCGGGCTCCGGCCGACGGCGAGGGCCTCTCCATCGAGGTGAAGGGGCGCGACCTGATGCAAGGCGTGCCGCGCGAGGTGCGCATCAGCGAGAAGCAGGCGTCGGACGCGCTCAGCGAGCCGGTCGGCCAGATCGTCGACGCGGTGAAGATGGCGCTGGAGGCGACGCCGCCGGAGCTGGCGAGCGACATCGCCGACAAGGGCATCATGCTGACCGGCGGCGGCGCGCTGCTGCGCGGCCTAGACGCCGAGATCCGCGACCACACCGGCCTGCCGGTGACGGTGGCTGACGATCCGCTCTCCTGCGTGGCGCTGGGCTGCGGCAAGGTGCTCGAGCATCCCAAGTGGATGAAGGGCGTGCTGGAATCGACGCTGGCGTAGGATATTTCAGCCGGCTGCCGGGGGGCCGTTGGGGCTAACCAGATGTCCTTGAGGGACAACCCGCTCGGTGAACTCAGAGTCCCCCTCACATGGACGGCGGGGATCGTCTTCATCGTCGTGCTGATCGCTTCGGTGGCGATCCTCCTGACCGAGGGCCGCAAGGCCTACGACACCGACGCCAACGGGGTCGCGCGAACGATGAGCGACCGGGTGATGGCGCCCGTCGGCGACGTGCTGGCGACCCCCGGGCGCTGGGTCGGCTCGGGCGTCGACACCGTGCGCGGCTACTTCTTCGCCGTTTCGGAGAACCGCCGGCTCAAGGCAGAGCTGAAGGAGATGCGCCAGTGGCGGGACGTCGCCATTGCGCTGAAGGACACCAACGAGCGCTACCAGACCCTGCTGGGCCTGAAGACCGACCCGCCGATCCCGATGGAGGGCGCGCGGATCGTCGTCGACAGCCGCGGGCCGTTCGCCAATTCCCGGCTCGCCAACGTCGGCGCCGAGCGGGGCGTCCATCCTGGCAATCCGGTGATGAGCGAGAACGGGCTCGTGGGCCGCGTCTCCGGCGTTGGGCCGGGCGTCAGCCGGGTGCTGATGCTGACCGACGTCGCCAGCCGCACGCCGGTGATCATCGACCGCACCAACGCGCGGGCCATCCTGACCGGCGACGGGGGGCCGAACCCGCGGCTGGAATACCTGCGCGGCCAGGAACCCGTGCGGGAGGGCGACCGGGTTCTGACGTCCGGCGACGGCGGGGTGTTTCCGCGCGGCCTGCCGGTTGGCTACGCGGTGCGTGGCCTCGACAAACGCTGGCGGGTGGTGCTGGCCTCCGATCGCGCGCCGATCGACTACGTGCGCATCCTGAAGTTCGAGGACTTCACGCAGGTGGCCAACCGCGCCGCCCTCGACAAGGTCGAGCCCCCGCCGCCGACGCCGGGATCCGAGACGGT
>CAZBXO010000225.1:1991-5145 GCA_964495645.1 uncultured Phenylobacterium sp.
GATGGCCGAACCATCCATCTACTTCTCGGAGGTCAACGAGCGGCAGGGCGTGTTCCACCGCCGGGCGATCATCCTGGGCGGGCTCGCCGGACTGGGCGTGACCGCGCTGGCGGGGCGCCTGGCCTTCCTGCAGCTGGTGGACACCGCCCGCTACGAGAAGCTCTCCACCTCCAACCAGTTCAATTTCAAGCTGATGCCGGCGCCGCGCGGGCTGATCGTGGACCGCAACGGCGCGGTGCTGGCCGCCAACCGCCCGAACTTCCGCCTCCTGCTGGCGCGCGACGGGAAGTCCGACTCCGAGGCCATGCTGAAGACGCTGGCCAACTACGTGCCGATGGACGCGGCCCAGCAGCGACGGGTGCTGCGCGAGATCAACAACGCTCCGCGCCGGGCGCCGGTCTCGGTCGTGGAGGACATGACGTGGGAACAGTTCAGCGCGATCAACGTGCGCGCTCCGGAACTGCCGGGCGTCACCGCCGACATGGGCGAGGTGCGGGTCTATCCGCACGGCGGCGCGTTCGCCCACGTGATCGGCTACGTGGCCAAGGTGAACAAGGACGACGTCGACGCCACGCCCAACCCCGACCCGATCATGCTCCATCCGGGCTTCCGGATCGGCAAGCAGGGGGTGGAGAAGGCGCTGGACGCCGATCTTCGCGGCCGGGCCGGGGCGCGCAAGGTCGAGGTGGACGCCAACGGCCGAGAGGTGCGCCACGACGAGAACGGCGACATTCCGGCCATTCCAGGCAAGGAGGTCCAGCTGACGCTGGATGTCGATATCCAGAACCGGGCGCTGGAAGTCTTCGGCGAAGAGAGTGGCGGGGCCGTGATGATGGACTGCCGCACCGGCGATATCCTGTGCATGCTGTCCGCGCCCAGCTTCGACGCCAACCGGTTCGTGCGCGGGCTGACCGGGGTCGAATACCGCCAGTTGGCCGGCTACGACAGGAAGCCTCTGCTCGACAAGTGCCTGTCGGGGACATACCCGCCCGGCTCGACCTTCAAGACCATGACCGCGCTGGCGGCGCTGGGCGCGGGTGTGAATCCGGAAGCGCGGGTGGTCTGTGGCGGCGGCCTGGCCTTCGGCGGCCGCTACTTCCGCTGCCACAAGAAGGGCGGCCACGGCGCGCAGAACATGCGCGACGCGATCAAGAACTCCTGCGACGTCTACTTCTACACGGTGGCGGCGCGGATCGGGCCGGATCGGATCGCGCAGACGGCGCGGGCCTTCGGCTTCGGCCAGACCTTCGACATCGGCATCCCCGGCCAGAAGAAGGGGATCGTGCCGTCCACCGAGTGGGTGCGGAAGAACCGGCCGAAGGACCCCAAGTGGCACGCCGGCGAGTCGCTGAGCTACGGCATCGGGCAGGGCATGTTGACGGCCAACTGCCTTCAGCTGGCGGTGATGACGGCCAGGCTGGCCAACCAGAAGAAGGCGTTGAACCCGCGCCTGATCAAGTCGATCGGCGGCGTCGAGTTGCCGCGCGGCTCGGATGTGCCGGACCTGCCGATCCCGGCCGAGCACCTCAGATACGTGTTCGACGGCATGGTCGCGGTGACCGACGTCGGCGGCACGGCCTACCGCGCGAGCCAGCTGGGCCTCGGCGACATCCTGATGGCCGGCAAGACCGGGACGGCGCAGGTGTTCAGCTACAAGGCGGGCATGCCGCGCGGGAAGAGCGGGCCCTGGCGGCTGCGCGACCATGGCCTGTTCGTCTGCTTCGCGCCGATCGACGAGCCGCGCTATGCGCTGGCGGTCATCGTGCAGCACGGGATGGGCGGCTCCACGGCCGCAGCGCCCCGCGCGCGGGAGATCATGCGCACGGCGCTTCTGAAGGACCCCGAGCTGCGCGCGCGGATCGAAGAGCCGCTGCCGCTGCCGGAGATGGAGGCCGACCCTGAAGCCGACGCGCTGCCGGGCGAGCCGGTGTTCGCCGACCCCAATGCGCCGACTCCGGCCTCGACCGGGACCGCGCCGCGAGCGAACCGCGGAGGGCCGGCATGACCGTCTCGGCGCTGACGCGGCCGGGCGAACGCGACCGGCTCATCGTCAAGCTCGGCGAGATCGACTGGCTGTTCGTCATGGTGATCAGCCTGATCGCCGGGGCCGGCGGCCTGATGCTGTTCTCGATCGCTGGCTCGTCCTGGACGCCCTGGGCGATGCAGCACGTGGTCCGGTACGGGATCTGTCTGGCGCTGATGCTGGCGCTGGCGCTGATCAATGTGCGGGTGTGGTTCGCGCTGGCCTATCCGATCTACGGCATCGGCCTGCTGCTGCTCATTGCGGTCGAGGCCGTGGGCGATGTCCGGCTGGGCGCGCAGCGGTGGCTGTCGATCGGCGCGTTCAGCTTCCAGCCGTCGGAAGTGATGAAACTGGGGATCGTGCTGGCCCTGGCGCGGCTCTACCACGGGGTCTCGGCGCAGCGGGCGCGGATGTCGTGGTGGCTGCTGATCCCCGCGGCGATGATCGGCGCGCCGGTGCTGCTGGTGGCCCACCAACCTGACCTCGGGACCGCGATGCTGATCTCCCTCACCGGGGCGGCGATCGTCATGCTGGCGGGGCTGTCGTGGCGGATCATCGCGGCGGCCGTGCTGGCCGCAGTCGCCGTGGTGCCGCCGTTCGTGCTGTTCGGGATGCACGACTACCAGCGCCAGCGGGTGCTGACCTTCCTCAACCCCGAGAGCGACCCGTCCGGCTCGGGCTACCACATCCTGCAGTCGATGATCGCCCTGGGCTCAGGCGGCCTGCTCGGCAAGGGCTACGGCCTGGGCTCGCAAAGCCAGCTGAACTTCCTGCCGGAGAAGCAGACGGACTTCATCTTCGCGACGCTTGCCGAGGAATTCGGCTTCGTCGGCTGCATCTCGATCCTGATCCTGTACGCGGCGGCGATCTTCATGGCGCTCCGGACCTCCTATCTCAGCCACTCCCACTTCGGGCGCCTGGCGGCGGCCGGCGCCACGGCCACCTTCACGCTGTACGTCATGATCAACGGGGCGATGGTGATGGGCCTGGCTCCGGTGGTGGGTGTGCCGATGCCGATGCTGAGCTACGGCGGCACGGTGATGCTCACCGTGATGATCGGCTTCGGCCTGGTGCAGTCGGTGCGGGTCCACCGCTACGCGGAGGTCACCAGCGGCAAGGGCTCGATCCTCT
>CAZBXO010000226.1:0-5108 GCA_964495645.1 uncultured Phenylobacterium sp.
TTGGTCAGCCAGTAGCTGTCGTTGCTCTGGGTCACGTAGTCGGTGCGGAAGATGTGCGGCGAGGCGTGCGGGCCGAAGAAGCCCGGCGCGGTGGAGTCGTAGTCCCTGCGCCAGGCGCAGGCCGCGCGCGATCCGTCCAGAACCGGCAGCCGGTCCTTGATCCAGGCCTCCTGCGCTGCCTTCGACGTCGCGCACTGGGCGGCCAGTTCCTCCTGCACGTGGGGGATCATGCCGAGGTCCCCCATCAGCGCCTCGCCCCCGGCGTCGACGGCGGTCGTGTTGAAGCGGTACGACTGGTACTTCGCCAGGCGCTGCTGCAGGTCGCGCACGCTCGTCGCCTGCCAGACGCTCATGTACTGGTCCACGTCGCGCAGCCCCACCGGCGCGGTGCGGATCGCGAACGCCCGCTCGCGGGTCCACGGGAAGCGTTCGCTCGACACCACCGGCCCGTAGCGCGTGGTCCACAGGGTGCGCGTTATCGGCGGCCCACCCTTCACCGCGACGGTGACCGACAGCGGCGTCATCGCCTCCCACCGGCCCTCGTAGCGATATCTCGTCGGGTCCTTCGGATCGAGCGTCAGCTCGAAGTAGCCGAACCGCCGGGCCGTCGAGACCGTGTTGCTCCACGCCACCCTGTCATTGTGGCCCATCCGGATCAGCGGCATGCCGATGTAGCTGACGCCCACCACGTTCAGCTTGCCCGGGATCGTGAAGTGCGCCCGGTAGAACCGGTTCGGCCCGGTCCACGGATAGTGCGGATTGCCCAGCAGCACGCCTTTGCCGGACTTGGTCACCTCGCGCCCCAGGCCGTAGGCGTTCGAGCCCATCCCGAGGTCCGCCTCGAACGGCATGTCCTTGGCCAGCGCCGCGACCTGCCGGCCCGGCGGCTGCGCCGTCGCCAGCGGGGCGACCTGCGCCTCGATGGTCTGGCCGGCGGCCATGTGCCGCCAGAAGTCCAGCGCCGTCATCGGTCGCACCCAGGCCGCGCCCTTGCACCGCGGGTCCTTGATGCCGGCCGCCCCGCCCATCTCCCGCAGCGCCCGGTTCACGCCCGCCACATACCCCGCCACCAGCCGCCGGGCGTCGGGGGAGGGGGTGTCGGGCGAGCCTGCCGGCCCGGCCAGCAGGGTCTCCACCTCGCGCCGCGCGATCAGCCGCGCGTGGTAGAGGTCCGAGTTGACGTTGGCGTCCTTCTCGCCGGCGCCCAGGAACTTCGCCCGGGTCCCCGAGACCGTCAGCATCCGGTCCTGCAGCTCGCAGATGTTGTCCCGCGCGCTCGCGTACCCGTAGCCGTAGCCGATGCCACCGATGTCGGCCGCCTTGATGTGCGGCACGCCATAGGCCGTCCAACGCACCTCCGCCTCGAACCGCGGCGCCTGCGCCCGCGCGACGCTCCCAGCCGCCAGCGCCGCCACGATCCCCAGAACCAGCCGCTTCATGCGCTCACCCCCCGAGTCCCCAGGCCGACTTTCGCATCTCCTCACCCGTAGGGGGAGGGGGACCACGCGCAGCGTGGTGGAGGGGGTAGGACACATCCACTGCGGCCGGCTCAGTTCCCCCTCCACCGCCTATCGGCGGTCCCCCTCCCCCTGCGGGTGAGGAGAGGGGCTTGCCGCCGTTGCCGACACGCCTAGTGTCCCGCCTCTGGTTCGGGGATTCCCATGCTGAAATGGATGCTGGCGGCCGCGCTTGCGGTGAGCCTCGGCGGGTGCGCCACCGCCACGGACAAGAAGCCCGAGGAGGCCAAGGCCGCGCCCGGCAAGCCCCGCGCGCTCGCTCCCGGACTCGACCCGCTGGCCCGCCCCGACGCCTTCCCCTCGACCTACAAGCCCATGCCCAGCCGCCCCACGGCTATCGTCGGCGGCAACATCTTCGACGGCGCCGGCAACCTCATCGAGAACGGCGTGGTCCTGGTCCGCGACGGCAAGGTGGAGGCCGTCGGTCCCGCCTCGCGCCAGCTGGCCGGCTACGACATCGTCGACGCCCGCGGCAAGTGGGTCACCCCGGGCCTGATCGACGCCCACAGCCACCTGGGCGTCTACGCCAGCCCCTCCGTCCAGGCGCACTCCGACGGCAACGAGCTCACCAACCCGGTCACGGCCGAGGTCTGGGCCGAGCACTCGGTCTGGCCGCAGGACCCCGGCTTCAACACCGCCCGAGCCGGCGGCGTCACCACGCTGCTGGTGCTGCCGGGCTCCGGCAACCTGATCGGCGGCCGCGGCGTCGTCCTGCGCAACACGCCCGCCCGGACCATGCAGGAGATGAAATTCCCCGGCGCGCCACACGCGCTGAAGATGGCCTGCGGCGAGAACCCCAAGCGCGTCTACGGCGCCAAGAACCGCTCGCCCTCCACCCGAATGGGCAACGTGGCCGGCTACCGCCAGGCCTGGATCAACGCGGCCGAATACCAGCGCAAGTGGGACGACTACCGCGCCAAGGTCGCGAAGAATGACGAGAAGGCCGAGCCGCCCAAGCGCGACCTCGCCCTGGACACCCTGTCGGCGGTGCTGCGCGGCGAGATCCTGGTCGAGAACCACTGCTACCGCGCCGACGAGATGGCGCTGATGATCGATATCTCCAAGGAGTTCGGCTACCGCATCTCCGCCTTCCACCACGCCGTGGAGGCCTACAAGATCGCCGACCTGCTGGCGGCCAACGGCATCTGCGCGGCCACCTGGGCCAACTGGTGGGGCTTCAAGATGGAGGCCCTGGACGCCATCGAGGCCAACGTGCCGCTGGTCGACGCCGTCCCCGGCGGTTGCGCGGTCATCAAGTCCGACGACCCCGATCTCATCCAGCGCCTGAACCAGGAAGCCGCCGCCGCGCTCGCCGCCGGCCGCGCCGCGGGCCTCACCATCACCGAGGCCCATGCCATGCGCTGGATCACCCTGAACCCCGCCCGCGCCCTGGGCGTCGACAAGCAGGTGGGCAGCCTCGAGCCCGGCAAGCGTGGCGACCTCGTCATCTGGGACCGCAATCCCTTCTCGGTCTATTCTCGCGCCGAGCGCGTCTACATGGACGGTGCCCTGGCCTACGACCGGCGCGATCCCCGCTACCAGCCGCGCAGCGACTTCGAGCTCGGCCAGGGGGGAGCCCGCTGATGCGCCGCCTCATCCTCGGCGCCGCCTTCGCCGCGCTCGCCGCCGCCGCCCACGCCGAAACGATCGCCATCACCAACGCCCGCATCCTCACCGCCGGCCCGGCTGGCGAGATCGCCAGCGGGACGGTGGTCATCACCGACGGCAGGATCGCCTCGGTCGGCGCGAACGTCGCCGTCCCGGCCGGCGCCCGCGTCGTCGACGCCAGGGGCCAGACGGTCACGCCCGGCCTTTTCGCCACCACTTCGGCGATCGGGGCGGTGGAGGTGGGCTCGCTCGGCAACGACCTGACGGTGAACAACCCCGACCTCGGCGCCGCCTTCGACGTCCAGTACGGCCTCAACCCCGCCTCGACGCTCATTCCGGAAGCCAGACGCGGCGGGATCACCTCGGCGATCGTCACGCCGGTCTCCGCCGCCGGGGCCGGCGGCCGCCACCAGGACGACGGCGACGACGCGCGCGAGTTCACCGCCGGCAAGGACGGCGGCTCCACGTCCCACGCGCTCTTCGCCGGCCAGGCCGCGGTCATCAGCCTGGGCCAGACCCCCGATGGACAGGGCGACCTCGTGCGCCGCGCCAAGGTCGCCCAGGTGATCCCCTTCGGCCGCGCCGGCGCCGGCGTCGCCGGCGGCGCCCGCGGCGCGGAGATCGTGGCGCTGAAGGCCGCGCTCGCCGACGTGCGCGCCTACATGGCCAACCGCGCCGCCTACGAGCGGGCCGGCTACCGCGACCTGGCCCTGTCCCGCGCCGACCTGGAGGCCCTGATCCCGGTGGTCGAGGGCCGCCAGCCGGTGATCGCCGTCGTCCGCCGCGCCGCCGACATCCGCGGCGTCCTCAAGCTCGCCGCCGAGGAGAAGATCAAGGTCATCCTCGAAGGCGCCGAGGAAGGCTGGATGGTCGCCGCCGACATCGCCCGCGCCGGCGTCCCCGTCCTCCTCAACCCGCTCAGCGACCGGCCGGACAGCTACGAGATCCTGGGTTCCACCCTGGAGAACGCCGCGCGCCTGGCGGCCGCCGGCGTCACCGTCGCCATCGAGGCCTCCGAAGGCTCCGCCCACCGGGCGCGCGAGACCCGCTACGGCGCCGGCAACGCGGTCGCCTACGGCATGCCCTACGCCGAGGCCCTCAAGGCGGTGACGATCAACCCGGCCCGCATCTTCGGCGTCGCCGACCGCGTGGGCTCCCTGGAGCCCGGCAAGGACGCCGACCTCGTGCTCTGGACCGGAGACCCCTTCGAGCCGCTGACCCAGGCCGCGGCCGTCTACGTCAAGGGCGTGGCCCAGCCGCTCACCAGCCGCCAGCTGGAGCTCCGCGACCGCTACCGCGACCTCGGCCGCCCCTTGCCGCCGGGCTACAGCCCGAGGTGAGCCTGACGGCGCTGGCCCTGAAGTCCGCCGCCGCCGGCCTGGCGCTGGCCGCGCCCGTCGGACCGATGAGCCTGCTCTGCATGCGCCGCACGCTGACCCAGTCGCCGGCCCATGGCCTGGCCACCGGCCTCGGCATCGCCGCGGGCGACGCCACCTACGCGGCGGTGGCGGCCCTCGGCCTGGCCGGCGTCGCGGCCCTGCTGATGGCCTGGGAACGGCCGCTGCACCTGGCGGCGGGCGTCTTCCTTCTCTGGCTCGGCCTGCGCGCCTTCGTGCGCAAGCCCGCGGCCGACGCCGCGCCGCAGCCCGACCGCAACGTCGGCGCGTCCTTCGCCAGCGCCTGGCTGCTCACCCTCACCAACCCGCCCACCATCGCCGTCTCCGCCGCCGTCCTGCTGGCGCTCGCACCGCCTACCGGCCTCGGCGCTCCGGAGGCCGCCGCGATGGTGACAGGCGTCTTCGCCGGCTCGACCGCCTGGTGGCTCGTCCTCGTCGCTGTCATCGCCACCGCCCGCCACGCCATCGGCCCCAGGACCCGCCGCTGGATCGACCGCCTCTCCGGCGGAGCCCTGGCGATCTTCGGTCTCCTCGAGCTCAACAAGGCCCTGGCCGCCTGACCCCCGCGGCGCGTCAAGCGCCGCAA
>CAZBXO010000227.1:0-5106 GCA_964495645.1 uncultured Phenylobacterium sp.
ACGAGGGCGTCGCCGGCGTACTTGCGCGGGTCGGCCCAGCCGGGGGCCTTCTTCGTGGCCTGGTCGAAGAGAGCCAGCGCGCCGGCGGCGTCGCCGCGGGCCAGCTTCGCGCGGCCCCACTCCAGGTCGGCGTCGGCGACGGAGGGGGCCTGGCGGACGGCCTCGGCGAACCAGCGGTCCGAGGCGGCGGCGTCGCCTTTCAGCGCGGCGATCTGGCCGCGCATGCGGACACAGAGGTAGCAGTCGGAGGGCGTCTGACCGATCAGCCGCTCGGCGTCTTCGAATCGGCCGGCGCGGGCGGCGAGGTAGGCCTGCCAGGGCCAGCGGAAGGTTCGGTCCCACCAGACCGCCGCGCCCTCATCGGCTGCGACGCCAGTGGCGGCGGCCGCCAACGTCCACGGCTGGGACAGCAGCGTCTCTGCTGCGGTCCAGTCCTCGACCGCGATCGCGGGGGCCAGCGCCAGCGAGAGCCCTCCCGTACCGAGCATCGGCCGGAAGGGGGGCGCGGTGACGGCGGCGAGCGTGGCGCGCGCGGCGGCGGACTCGTGCATCGCGGCGAGCGCTTGGGCAAGGTTCAGCTGCAGGCCACGACCGTCGGTGGCCGTTATTTCCTGTGCGGAGCGTTCTCGCTGCAGCTGCATCACCGCCCGGAAATCCTTGCGAAGGAAGGCGACGCCCCAGCGCGCACCCCACGTGTTGACGCTGTCCCGCGGGAGGGTCCGGACGCCCTCGAGGCCGGCGGCAAAAGCGGCCTCGGCATGGCCCATCGTCTCCTCCGCGGCGCGCAGGTTGACGGTCGCGGTCGGCTGGCGGGGGTCGAGGGCATGAGCGGTGCGGGCTGCGGCCACCGCCTCCTGCGGGCGGCCGGTGGCGATGAAGCCGGCGGACAGCGCCGACCAGGACCAGGCGCGGTCGGTGGGGGAGCCGACCTGGGTCAGCCTTCGATGCAGGGCGACACTCTCCTCCTGGCGGCCCTGCTGAGCCAGCCAGCGCGCGTAGCGGTAGCCGTCCGTCTCCCGCATCACGGCCTCGGCCGCGGCGCCGATCAGGGCGTCCGTGGTGCCGGGCGTTGGCGCAGGCGGGACAGCGACCTGTCGCCCGTTCACGCGCACGGAGACGGTGAGCTGGCCGTCCGGCCCCGGCCGCAAGGAACCGGAGATCGCGTCCTCGTGGCCGAACCTCGCGCGCAGCAGGCGGAGCACCTCGCCGACCGAGATTCCGGTCTGGGCGATCTCGACGGAAACCTCGTCGCCGGCGCCGGAGGCGCGGCGCTCGGTGCGGGCGGAGTCGGTGGTGGCCTGGATGGCGGCGAGACGGCCCAGGAGGTCGTTGGCGACGGCCTCGCCGGAGAGGCCCTGGGCGGTGAGCGCCGGGGTGGTGTCGAAGGGGCGGATGACGATGCCGGAGGCGCGGCTGGCGTCGAACACGATCCAGCCGGCGGCGCCGAGCACCAGGGCCACGGCGGCGGCAAAGGCGGCGCCGCGGGCGCGGTTGCGCAGCTTCTCCTGGCGCGCCAAGTCGATCTGGGCGTCGAGCAGGCGCGACTGCTTGGCCAGCACCTCGTGGGCGACGCCGGACGGCGGCGCGCCGGCGGCCTCGGCCTCCAGGGCGATCTCGGTGGGGTCGTTGGTGGTGGGCGTGCTCATGACGCGGCCTTCGCGCGGGCTTCGGCCCACCACGGGGCGATCTTGGCCGCGGCCCGGAACTTCGCCTTGGCGGCTTTGCCGTCGCCCTGGGCGGCCAGCGCCTCGCCCCAGATGAAGAGGGCGTCCGCCTGGCCGGGCTTGGCGGCGATGGGCTTGACCAGCGCGATGGCCCCGGCGGCGTCGCCGCGGGCCAGGCGGGCGCGGGCGTGCTCGAGTTGGGCGCGGTGCAGGGACGGGCCCTGGCGCTCGGCGGCGGTGAAGAGGCGCTCGGCCTCGGCGGTCCGGCGGCGCGCGGCGGCGGCCATCGCCGCGGCGATCAGGCAGTCGTAGCAATCGATCGGTGGCGGGGCCTCCGCTGCGGCCGGAAGGCCGAGGCGGGCGAGCGCATAGCCACGCCACATTGCGGGGCGATTGGGGAAGTCGGCGGCGGGGACTTGGCGGGCCAGCGCATCCGAGCGGTCGGCCAGGTCGAGCAGGCCCGCCCAATCCTGCCGCTCCAGCGCGATCTCGGCTTGCGCGCGGAGGCGCACCCAGGGCGCGCCGGTGGAGGAGGCGGCCAACAGGCGCGCGGCGGTCTCCGCATCGTGGGCCCGGGCCAACGCCAGCGCAGCCTGCGGGACCGACCCGAGATTGCCGCGCGTGCGCACCGCGGCGACCGTGTCTTCCAGCGAGCAGGGCTCCACCGAGAAGGCCGCGCAGACGTAGCTCTCAACGCTTCGCAGATCGCCCAGCGCCACGCGCAAACCGGCAGGTGCGGCCACCATGACGGAGCGCTTGCCCTCTGCGGACAACGACTGGGCTCGCCGACCGTCGTAGATCGCCCTGCGCCGCGCCAACATGGCGTGATCCACATGCCCGAACTGCTCTTCCGTGAGCGCGAGCTGGTTCCAGCCCCCCCACGACCGGTCGCCGAACGTGGTTGCAGCCTGCCAGCGCAAGGCGAGAGCCTGCCGGGCGGGCGTCGTGGGTTCGCTGGCGATCGAGCTCAAGCCGGCGGCGCGGGCGTTGTACCAGCGCCAGCCTGCGTATTCGCGCGCCAGCGCGGCCGCTTCGGGCGCGCGCCCATGGTCGCGCAGATGGGTGAGGTAGCGGCTGGGATAGCTGGCGCCGTACATTCGCTCCGCGCCGGCATGGATCAGGGCGGCGACATCACGCTCCTTCGAGACCACGCGCTGGGCCGGCTTGCCGGTCTGCCGCAGGGTGAGCGCCAGCGCGCCGGCCTCGGGGCCGTCCTTGATGTCCACGAGTTCGCCGCCGACGACCGTCTCGTGGCCGAGCCAGCCGCGCAGGAACTTGTCCACCTGGTCGATGGAGACGCCGGTGTTGGGGATGTCGATCTTCACGCCGCGGTCGGACTCGCGCACCTCGGCGATGCGCTCGCGGGTCTGGATCAGCTCGTCGAGCCGCAGGAGGCCGTCCTGCAGCTGGGCGGCCAGCGCCTTGCCCGTGTAGCCCTGGGCGACGAGGTGGGGCGGGGCCTCGATGGCGTCGATGACGATGCCGCGCGCCTGGCTGGCGTTCCACATGGCGAGGCCGACGAGCGCTGCGGCGGCGAGGCCGCCCAAGCCCATCAGCACACGCAGCCAGAAGCCCGCCCGCTCCCGCGCGATCTGCCAGCGCACGAGGCGGTCCTGGCTGGCCAGCAGCCGCCGCGCCGGATCGCCGCCCACCTCGCCCATGGCGATCTCGATGGGATCGGGCGTGGTGGGGTCCTTCGCGCGACGCCGGGGCCGAGTGGGGGCGTCGGTCATCGCAGCACCGTCGCGAGCCGCGCGCGTTCCGGCGCGGTGAGGTCCATGGCGGCCGCGGCCTGCCACTTCGCCCGCGCCTCGGCGGGCTTGCCGTCGGTGGCCAGGGCGTCGCCCCAGGCGAGGTGGAGGCCGCCCCAGCGTGGGGCGAACTCGGCGGCGCGGGCGTAGCGCTTGGCGGCCTCGGCCGGGCGGCGCTGGCGCAGGAGGACGTCGCCCTCGCCCTTGAAGGGGTCGGCCCAGCGAGGCTGCTTCTTCTGGGCGCTGCGGTAGGCGGTCAGAGCGCCCGCGAGATCGCCGCGGGCCTGCCGGGCCCGGCCGAGCTCGTGGGACGGTTGCGCGAACGACGGCATCATCGCCACGGCGCGGGCGAACAGGCGTTCGGACTCGGCCGCGCGGCCGGCGAGGGCGGCCACCTGAGCGCGGGTCAGCACGCAGCGGTCGCAATCGTCCGGAGCGCCTGCCAGCATGGCTTCGGCGCCCGCGATGTCGCCAGTGCGGGCGTGGGCCAGGGCCAGCATCAGGACCCACCCGTTACGGATGCGGCTGTCGGGCGACATGAAGGCGAGGATCGCCAGAAGGGCGTCCTCCTGCGCGATGAGCCACGCCCAGTCTTCGGCCGAGTTCTGGACGGAGGCCTCAGCGAGCAGGAGCACGCGACGGTCGCTGACGACTCGCCTGTCCGTCGCCGCGTCCGAGTTCGTCATCGCCAGCGCCTCCCGGATCAGGGCGCGCGCGGCGGAGACGTCGTGGCATTGCGCCAGCGATCTCGCCACCTGCGCCTTCATCTGAGGGGTCCGTTGTCCGGCGATGCCCTGCTCGATCCCTCGACGGATGCCCGGAGCGGCGTCGTGGCAGTTGCCAAGCATGAAGGCCGTCTGGGCGGCCCTGTAGTATGGGGGCTGCTGGGCCACCCGGGTGTCGCGCCGCTGCTTGTTCGCCCGGAGGCGCCAGGCCAGGGCCTCCTCCTGCTGGCCGAGGTTGGTGAGGTAGGTGATCCGCTGGTTTGCCGCGCGTGTGCTGGTCGGATCGAGCGACAGCGCCAGCCGCGCCTCCCGATCGGCTGCGCGAGCATCGCCGAGCAGGTTCGAGAAGAAGCCAATGCGTTCGTGGACGGCGGCCAAGGTTTCCGGCGGATATGGCCGGGCCGCGGCCGCGCGCAGGGAAGCCAGCGCGGCCTCCGGCCCCTCTCGCGTATCCAGCCAGGAGGCGTACCGCGCGGGCTCGGTCTGGGCGTAGACCGCCTGGGCCACGCTCTCGGTCAGCGCCTCGACGTCGGCCTCCGATCCTTCGACCCGCATCGGGGGGTCGCCGGCGATCCGGGCGCGGACGGCAATGCCATTCGCCGTGCGGTAGGCTTCGCCCTTCACGTGCGTCTCCTTGCCGAGCCACAGGCGGAGCGCCTTCTGCAGCTCGGCCAGGCTGATGCCGGCTCCGGGGATCTCGACGGAGACGCCGCCCGCTCCGTCGCTGACGCCGCGGCTGTTCAGGCCGGTCTGGGTCTGGGACTGCAGGGTGGCGAGCCCGTCCACCACCTGGGCGGCCAGCACCTCGCCGGAGAGGCCGCGGGCGGCCAGGTCCGGCGGCACGGCGAAGGCGTCGACGACCACGCCGCGGGCCTGGCGTGCGTCCCAGACGAGGGCGCTCACGGCGACCGCGGCCACCAGCGCGCCGACCGCCGCCAGCGCCCGCAACGCCACCGCGCCCCGCGC
>CAZBXO010000228.1:0-2114 GCA_964495645.1 uncultured Phenylobacterium sp.
GCCGCCGGCCTCGTCGCCGCCCGCGAGGACGTCGGCCGCCACAACGCCCTCGACAAGCTCGTCGGCGCCCTGGCCCGGGCGCCCACCGCCCACACCGACGGCCTCCTCGTCCTCACCAGCCGCGTCAGCGTCGAAATGGTCCAGAAGGCCGCCGCCCTGGGCGCCCAGGTGCTGGCGGCGATCTCGGCGCCCACCACCCTGGCCGTGCAGACGGCGGAGCAGGCCGGCCTTACGCTCATCGCCGTCGCCCGCTCTGACGGCTTCGAGGTCTTCACACACCCGGATCGGGTAGCGGCTCCCTCTGGAAACGAACCAGTCAGAAACGCTTGACCGGTCCAACCTCTCGGCCATTCGAGTCCAGCTGTTGCCAGGCAATCTCGCTGAAACGTGCGTCCTCGTTCATCGCGTCAGCCAGGCGCCTCACCGTCTCCTTGTAGACCGCGCTGGGGCGGGACGGCCGAAACCAGCCCGTGTCCGGTGAAAGGTCCTCGAAGAGCAATAGAGCGCTCTCGCCCATCCCGGTGACTTGGCCCCACAGGCGATGACCGTTCAGCTTGATACTCATCAGTTCCCAGCCGTGGTCTCCCGCAAAGGTGGGAGGCTCGACCTCGCAGCCGAGGTTTCGCAGGATTGCAGCAATTGCATCTGCGATGTTGCGGCCCTGGGGCTGGACGATCTCACCCTGGTCCTCGACCTGGTCATCCTCGAAGCTGTGACGGAATTCGGCCTGCACGCAGATCATCGCTGCTCCTTCCCGGGCGGGGTGCGCCATGTCCATTCGACGTCCTGAAATCGGCCGTCTCGGCCAAGCGCTTCCTCGATCCGCTTGAGCAGCTCCACGTGGATCTCGTCGGGACGCGGCCGCCAGAAGGGCATCGCGTACATCGCGTCGCGGAAGAGTAGGGTCCCCCGCTCCCCAGCGCCGGTCACCTGTGCAAGCACGCCGTGATCGCGGTACCGGACGAGGAATTCCCATCCCCGCTCGCCGACGTGATCCGGCGGGTTCACGGCGCAATCCAGACGACGCAGAATCCTCGCCAGCGCATCGGCGATGTTGCGTCCCTGAGCCTGGACGACCTTGCCAGCGTGTTCGACCCGATCATCCGGAAAGTCGTGCCGGAACGCGACCGTCGCGCGGATCATCGCTGCCCCTCGCCGTCCAGGAATGCCTCGTAGTTGAGGAGGCCGTACGCGGGGGGTGATGCCGCAGCGACCTTCAGTGGCGCAGGACTACCGCGCCATAGGCGCTCCGCGGGGCCGTATCTCTCCAGCTCCAGCCTCGTTCCGGACCAGCCTGAGCCTCCGAGACGATGCGGCATTCTCGCGTAGTGGAATCGGTCATCGACGCCGTGGTGCAGTTCGTACATCTCGCCGCGCGAAATGTTCTTCGGCTTGAGCACGTTGAACTGGCTCTCGATGAACGTCTCAGGCGGCTTCCAGCCGACAATCGACTTTGGCAGCGGGATGCTCCCGATCTTCTCTGGAATCTCGAAGCTGCGAGGGACGAAGTGGTGGCCCATTCCCCGTGTCGGATAGGGGTCGGCCAGGTACGCCGCCTCGGCCGGGTTGAACCCTTGCCCGCGGTACTTCGCGACCAGCTCTTCCTTTGGCATCGCCCGGACGCCACGCAGTCCCTTTAGGCCCGCTCCGCCCACCCCGAGGGTTCCAATGTCGAACGCCAACTCGCCTTGGTTGGCCCCGATGCTGAAGCTCCGCTGTAGTTCGGCCGGCAGGGTGGGCGCCATTGGAGTCGCTAACGGGTTGAGGCTGCGGTTCGCCTCCGCCGCCTTCGCCTTGATTTGCTGAACGGCCGCCCGGGGGTCCCTGGCCGCCGCCACCCCCGTATCGATGGCGCGCCGTGTCACGCGATCGAACTGATCCCAGGCGGCCTCACCCGGACGGCTGAGGAACGGATCGAGCGGGTTCATCAGGCGGCCCGCAAACATCGCGCCCTCAATCGCGTGCTTACCGCCTCGCAGCAGCCCCCACCCGGTTCCGGCCGCGCGTGCCGCCGTTCCGCCGACCAGTCGCGCAGTGTGGTCCCTGCTCATCAGGTCGATCAGAGCCGCCAACTTCGGATTGCCCAGCGGTCGCGCGCGCGCCTGTCCAGCCAT
>CAZBXO010000228.1:2214-5105 GCA_964495645.1 uncultured Phenylobacterium sp.
GTTCGAGGCCGAGCTCACGCAGGACGCTCGCGACGAGTTCGCCGAGCGGGGGTTCACCAAGGTCGATCGCATCACCTCCGACGAAGAGGTCGTCTGGCTGCAGAAGGTCTACGACGCCCTGTTCGGCGACGACACGCCGGCCTTCGTTGTGCGCGACGTGATGACTCGCATCGACGAGCAGCGCGGCGACCGGGTCGGCCAGATCATCCGGCCCGAAGGCTACATTCCCGAGCTGCGCGAGACGCAGTTCTGGAAGAACAGCCGCCGGCTCGCGTCCCAGCTCCTCGGCCTCGACGAAGGCAAGATGGACGGCTGGGGCCACATGGTCCGCAAGTCGCCGCGCGACACCGAGCCCCTGCGGCACCACCAGGACGAGGCCTTCTGGGACCCGACCTTCGACTACCACGCGCTCGGCTGCTGGATGCCGCTCGACCCGGCCACTGTCGAGAGCGGTTGCATGACGCTCGCCCCCGGCACCCACAAGGAGGGCATCCAGCCGCACCAGCTGGGCCAGGGCGACCCGGCCGTCACCTACATCGAGCTGGTCGACCCGCCGGTCGAGCGCCTGGTGCCGCACCCGATCCCGGTGGGCGGCGCCTCGTTCCACCACTGCCGCACGATCCACGGCTCCGGTCCGAACGTCAGCGACCACGTCCGCCGCGCCTACATCAACGAGTGGCAGGCGGTCCCTGTCCAGCGCGCCACGCCCAAGGACCACCCCTGGTACTGGCCGCGCCACGAGGCGATGATGAAGTTCGCCGCCGAGCGCATGAAGCCGGCCGTCGAAGCCGCCTGACATTCCGGCGAAGATGAGCCCGCACCCCACCGCTCTCCTCACCCGTAGGGGGAGGGGGACCGCCGCAGGCGGTGGAGGGGGAGCGACCCAGCCTCGGCATCGGCGGCGAAGCCCCCTCCACCATGCTGCGCATGGTCCCCCTCCCCCAATGGGGGAGGAGCGCTAGTGCCGGCCCTCCAGGCTCCCCCCTTCGTCACCCGCGCCGGCCGGTCGCTCAGCTTCACGCGGCTGGGGTTCGGCGGCGCCTCGCTGGGAGCCGATCCGGACGTCCAGGACGAAGCCGCGGCCGATGCGTTGGCGCAGGCCGCCTGGGACCTCGGGATCCGCTACTTCGACACCGCCCCCTTCTACGGTTTCGGCCGCGCCGAGCGGCGGCTCGGCCGCGCGCTCAGCGGCCGCCCGCGCGGCGGTTATGTGCTTTCATCCAAGGTCGGTCGTCTCCTGCACGAGGGCGCCGCCGACTGGCGCGGCGACATCGGCGATCCCGCGACCTGGCCCTTCGACTACGCCTACGCCTACGACGCCGTCATGCGGTCCTACGAGGGCAGCCTCGCGCGCCTCGGCGTCGACCGCATCGACATCCTCTACGTCCACGACATCGACGCCCGCGTGCACGGCAGCCGGGAAGTCGCCGAGCAGCTGACCCGGGCGCTGATCGACGACGGCGGCTGGCGCGCTCTCGACCAGCTCCGCGCCGCCGGCGACGTCGCCGCCATCGGCGTCGGCGTCAACGAGTGGGAGCCCTGCGCCCGCATGCTGGAGCTGGCCGACCCCGACCTCTTCCTGCTGGCGGGCCGCTACACCCTGCTGGAACAGGAGCCCACCAACGCGCTGCTTCCCCACTGCCTGAAACGCGGCGTCGGCGTCGTCATCGGCGGCCCGCTCAATGCGGGCTGCCTGGCCGGGGGCCCGCTCTACGACTACGCCCCGGCCGCCAAGGCCATCCTCGACCGCGTCGCCGCCATCCGCGAGGTCTGCGCCGCCCACGGCGCCGACATCCTGCAGGCCGCTCTCCAGTTCCCGCTCGCCCACCCCGCGGTGGTCAGCCTCCTCACCGGCGCCGCCGACCCCGCCGAGCTCCGCGCCAACCACGCCGCCTTCACCGCGCCGTCGCCGCCGGCGTCCCTCTGGCCGGCCCTGAAGGAAGAGCGCCTGCTGAACAGAGACGCGCCGACACCGGCGTGAGCGGGGCTACTCCGGCCGCTCGTCCGCCCACATCGGCTTCGGCCGGATGGGCGGCTCGGGATCGGTCGCGGCGATGTGCCAGTCGTCGGCCAGCGCCAGCCAGTGCTCGCGCGCCTTGTCGCCGAGCTGAGCGGCGCGCTGTTCGCAGAACTGCGCCTGTTCCTCGCAGAACAGCTCCCATTCCATCCGCCAAGAGTGGCACGGCCACGGCCCGGTCGCATTGAACAAAGCCGTGTGCGGTCGTCGCTCCGCGGCTACCGCGCCGACACCAGCACCAGCCCCAGCATGGCCGCCGCGCTCAGCGCGGTGAGCGCGAGCGCCGTCTTCAGCCGCGTCTTCATCGTCAGGAACAGCGCGAACCCCGCCAGCGCCGTTACGATCAGCACGCCGGCGATCACGTCCACGAACACCTGCCACGGCCACCGCGCCGTCTCCGACCGGTGCAGCTCGTTCAGCACGCCCAGCAGCGGCCGCTTGTCGACCGACACCAGCACGGCGCCGGTCGCGAGGTCCGCCCGCAGGTTCGACGTCCCGCGCACACCCTGCAGCCGCACATAGACCTCGCCCTCCACCACCTGGCCGTCCTGGTAGAGCCCGACCAGCCGGGTCCGCCTGCCGACCAGTTCCGTGAGCTCTACGCCCGGCTCCGCCGCCAGCCGCACGGCGCTCAGGTCCCCCGGCGCCAAGGTCACGGTCGTGATCACCGGCGGCGCCAGCCGCGCGTCCAGCCAGTCCGGGTGGTTCAGCACGATCCCGGTCGCCGCAAAGAAGATCAGCGCCAGGAACGCAAACGCCGACAACCACCCATGCCAGACCCGCAGCTGCCGCTGGATCGCCCCGTCCGCCATCGCGCGCCCTCCCGCCGGACTCTCCTATCTCATCCGCGGGCGCCTTGCATTTTGCACTTGCG
>CAZBXO010000229.1:0-5071 GCA_964495645.1 uncultured Phenylobacterium sp.
TTCATTCGCCGCGGTGTGGGAGAACCCTGAAGACGCGGTCTATGACGACCTCTGAGGTCGAGGCCGCCGAGACGCTGGCGTTCGGCGACGTTGTGCTCGTCCCCTTCCCCTTCCCCTTCACCGATCAGAGCACCTCCAAGCGTCGCCCAGCCGTCGTCGTGAGCGGCGCGACCTACAACCGGGATCGGCCGGATGTGATCGTCATGGCCATCACCAGCCAGGTTCGAAATGCGGCTGGCGCGGAGGTGCGGCTCGATCGTTGGGAGGCCGCTGGTCTGCTGAAGCCGTCCGTGGTCAAGCCGGTCATCACCACTCTGCTGAAGAGCTTGGTGATCCGGCGCCTTGGCAAGTTGGACGGGGGACCAGGCGGCCCTGCGCAGCTCGATCAACGGGCTGCTGGGCTGATCGCCAAACCCCGCCCTTCAATCCATGGCCAGGGTCTGCCTGCCGGCCCAGGCGTCTCAAGGACCGGCAGGCTCGCAATCAACCATGGACTTAAGGGCGGGAGGCATCCTGAAGGATGCGCTCTTCTGGGGAATGGGCCTCTTGGCGCTCGCGGGCTGTGCGACGGCGCCCCTGGGGCCGCCGCCGGTTGGGTCGTACACCAACGTCCGCGAGAGCCCGGAGACCGGCGACTTCGACGGTGTGCACCTCGACATCCTCCGGCTCGGCGACGCGCCGCAGGTCTGGTTCGCGCTCTGCGAGGGCGGGTGCCCCGATCCCGAACCGATCGCCGCCCGTCTCGAGGGCGACACGCTCGCGTTCGAAGTGGTCGAGGAGTTGACGAGCAACACCGGTGAGCGTTCGACCCTGCGATATCGGGTGCGCGTGAAGGCGCGGCGCACTGTGTTCGGACCGAGCATTGTCGTGAACCTCCCCGACCAGCCCAGGAGCGGTTGGGCGACGCTTCGGCGCGTGAAGCGGCGCTGAGACTGCGCTCCAGCACGCCCTCCAAAAGAACGTCATGGCCGGGCTTGTCCCGGCCACCCATTTCGGCGCGTTGAGCGCGATGAGCGCACCCGGGCCAAGGGTGGCCCGGATGCGATGAGGGCTCACGTGCAATGGAGCAATGGGTGGCCGGGACAAGCCCGGCCATGACGTTCTGGTTTGGTGTTGGGGCCTGGACAACGGGGGAACATTTGAGGAACGATCACCTCATGTCTGCCGTCTACATACTCGCGAGCCAGCCGTACGGAACGCTCTACGTGGGCGTGACCGCCGACCTGATCCGGCGCGTGGGCCAGCATCGTGACGGGGAGATCGCGGGCTTCACCCGACGCCATGGCGTGAAGCGGCTCGTGTGGTTCGAACGCCACGACGCGATGGTGGACGCGATCCAGCGGGAGAAGTCGCTGAAGAAGTACAAGCGGCAGTGGAAGATCAATCTGATCGAGCGGGACAATCCGCACTGGCACGACCTGTATCCTGCGTTCTTCAGGGTGGATGGTCCGTTCTCGCACCTGCAGGCGCCCGCACCTTCTCTTTGAGGGCGGAGTTGCTCGACGACGATGGGTGGCCGGCACAAGGCCGGCCATGACGTCTGTGGGTGGGTGGGGCCAGGCGCTGTGCCCTCGCCGCAACAGGCGGACGTTTTGCGTGGGCGCGGGCTTGCGGCCTCTCAACCGCCGGCGGGGGCGGCGCCATCTCATGAGGCGTTGAGACGGGCCGGACACTACGGCGTCATTCCGACGACCGCGCGGCCCTGCGGACCCTTACGAAGATGGAGAAGTTGTTGGCGTCGCCGGTTCTGGCGGGGGCGCTGATCGCCGTGGGCCTGGCGGCCTCCGGCGCGTGGATCGGTGCGGGCGTCGTGGACGCGCGGACCGGCGACCGGTCGGTGACCGTGCGCGGACTGGCGGAGCGGGAGGCGAAGGCCGACCTGGCGCTCTTGCCCCTGCGGTTCGCGCGGGCGGGCGACAGCCTGGGCGAGGTGCAGGCGGCGGTGGAGGGCGACCTGGCGACGGTGCGCAAGTTCCTGGCCGCCGAGGGGTTTGCGCCGAGCGAGGTGGACCTGGGCCGGCTGGAGGTGGTCGATCAGTATGCGCGCGAGTACCAGTCGAACCGGGTGGGCGCGCGCTACCAGGTGGCCCAGTCGGTGATCGTGCGGACGGGCAACGTCGACCGGGTGCAGGCCACGACGCGGCGGCTGAACGAGCTGGTCCGCCAGGGCGTGGTGCTGCAGGACTACCGCGGGCCGGCCTACCTGTTCACGCGGCTGAACGACGTGCGGCCGGGCATGATCGCCGAGGCGACGGCCAGCGCCCGGACCGGCGCCGAGCAGTTCGCGCGCGACAGCCGATCCAGCCTGGGCGGGATCTCCAACGCCACCCAGGGCTCGTTCGAGATCCTGGGCCGCGACGAGCTCGGCTACGGCCGCGAAGGCGGCGACGAGTCGAGCCAGGTGTTCAAGAAGGTCCGCGTGGTGACCACGGTGACCTATCGGCTGCGCTGAGGCCGATCAGGGCGGGGTCGTGCCGGTGGAGTTGGTGGGCGGCGGCGCGCCGGGCATGGAGCCCGGCTCGTTGCTCGGGGCGCCCGTGCCGGTCGGGCCGCTGGTGGTTCCCATGGAGCCGGTGTCGCCCGGCATCATGGACGTGCCCGAGGCGGCGGCGTTCGGATCCGTCGGCGTCGTCGCCATCGAGGAGGTGGCGGCGGCGTCGGTGGACGCGGGCGGACCCGCCGCTTCGGTGGTCTCCTTCTTCTGGCAGGCGGAGAGGGCCAGCAGGGCGGCGGTCGCCGCCGCGGCGTAGGCGAAGGTCTTCATGGGCATTCCCCTGGTGAGTGACCCCTCACCAACCCGCAGGCGCGCGCGCGAGTTCACGCGACCGTGAAATGATCAGCGGAGGGCGCGCGTCGGCTCCTGACGGGTGCGCCTCCCGTTGCGCGGGTGCAGATTCCCCCCAGAGGCGAGAAGCATTGATCGAACGATAGTGAAGCTTAACGGTTGAGCGGCGCTCGCGTCCTGGGCGTTCGCGTTCATCGGGGGGAGTGGCGATGCGGCGCCTGACCTACTTGGCTGCGGCCGTGACCGGCGCACTTTCGTTGGGCTTTGCCGAGGCTGCACGGGCCACGGTGACCCTGGAGTTCAACCGGGACTGGGGTTCCACCCAGCAGACGCTCTCGGCTGCGACCGCCGCCTTCTCGTTTTCCGACGCCTCCGGCGATGTCCTGGTGAGCCTGGTGCTGTCGAACACCACTGGCGGCGGCACGACCGCGACGCTGGTGGGCATCGCTTTCGACCTGCCCGACTCGGCGGCGGTCAGCCTCTTCGACGCCAACGGCACGGCCTTCACCAAACTGTGGACCGACGTCTCGTTGCCGCCGTTCGGCACGTTCGACCAGGGTATCTCGACGCCCCGCAACACATTCGTCGGCGGCAACGCCAACCAGGGGCTGCACACCGGCGACACCCTCGCGCCGCTCAGCTTCATGGTCGCCACCACCATGAACGCGGCCGATTTCGAGACCGCGTTCCTCAACGGCCATCTGGCCGGCGGCGACCTGCGCGCAGCCGCCCGCTTCCAGCAGGTGAACCCCGGGGGATCAGACAAGATCTTCGGCGGTGTCCCCCCGCCCCCGCCGCCGCCGCCGCCGGACGTCCCTGAGGTGCCCGAGCCGAGCGCGTGGCTGCTGATGATCAGCGGGTTCTTCGGGGCCGGCGCGATACTGCGGCGCCGAAGGCGCGCGACGGCCTGAGGAACCCGGCGTGGAAGGGGGTATTCTCCTTCCATGCGCTTCCTCTGCGACGAGATGCTGGGGCGGCTGGCGCGGCTGCTGCGCGCGGCGGGGTACGATACCTACTTGGCGGCCGACGGCGAGGACGACGCCGAGCTGATCAAGCTGGCGCGGCGCGAGGGCCGCGTGCTGGTGACCCGCGACAAGCGGCTGGCGGCGGCGGCCGAGGAGTCCGTGCTGGTGAAGGGCTGGGGCGTGGACGCCGAGGCGCGCTGCCTGACGCGGGCGGTGGTGATGAACTGGGACTTCGCGCCCTTCACCCGCTGCGTGGTGGACAACGCCCACCTGCGAGAGGCCACGGCCGAGCAGGTGGCGCAGATGCCCGCCAAGGCGCGGGAGATGGACGGGCCCTTGATGGCCTGCCCGGCCTGCGGGCGGCTCTACTGGCCCGGCAGCCATGTGAAGCGGATGGCGCACAAGCTGGCCGACCTGGCCGAGCGGTTCACGAGTTCGCCGCAAGCTTGACCAGATCGGCGGGTAGAGCGACCTAAAGCCAAGCTCTCGGAGAGTCGCCCATGCGCAAGATCGTCGTCCTGGCCGCCGCGGCGGCCGCCCTCATCGTTTCGGCCTGCAACACCATCGCCGGCGCCGGCCGCGACGTCTCGGCCGCCGGCAAGGCCGTGGCCGGCGCGGCGGAGGACGCGCGGAAGTAGCGCGAGCCCTCTGCGATCGCGGCGCGCCAGCGCCTCTAGGGACACGAAGACCACGAAGAGCACGAAGTTCACCAAGGGGCTGCGGAAGCCTTCGTGGTCTTCGTGGCCCTTTGTGGGCTTCGTGTCCTCGACGCGCCTGCGGCGCGGGGAACGCCGCCGGGTGGGCGGGGGTTTGGGGAGCCAAAGGAGCTGCCCATGTCGACATCGAAGCATCCGGAGCCCGGTGAAGCGAAGCCGCCCCGCGACGACCTGGAGACCGATCCGGGGATCGGGGCCTCGCGCGGGACCACCATGTCCGGCGAAGACCCGCACATCCTGCGCGAGGACGGCGAGAACACCGAGGAAGGCGACGTGGGGAACGACACGAACGCCGCCGGGGCCCCGACGCCGCTCAGCCGCCACCGCACCAACGAATAGGCTGCGGCTGAGAGGCCCGGCACTATCGGGCGGGCGCGCGAGGGACCATATGGACCTCATGCATACACAGATCGTCCGCCCGCTCGGCCGCTCCGTCTTGCGCGGTGTGAAGCACCGGTGTCCGGCCTGCGGGCAGGGCAAGCTGTTCCGCCGCTACCTAAAGGTCCAACCCAGCTGCGAGAACTGTGGGGAAGATCTGGCGCAGTTCCGCGCCGACGACGGGCCGGCCTACCTGACCATCATCCTCGTGGGGCACCTGCTGGTGG
>CAZBXO010000230.1:0-5010 GCA_964495645.1 uncultured Phenylobacterium sp.
AGCTTCTCGAAGTTCTGCGAATAGAAGCGGTCCTTGGTCGCCTCGTCGTAGCCGTCGAGGCTGGCCTCGAAGCGATTGAGCGGGGCGCGGCCACCTTCGGTATGCGGGTAGTCGGACGAGAACAGGTAGAGCCGTGGGTCCGACTGGCGGATCAGTTCGCCGACGTTCTCGTAGACGAACGGCGTGAAGGCCATCTGGTCGATGATCTGTTCCGAGGGCTTTCGCTTCAGCTTCGCCAGTTCCGGCTCCGACTTGCGCCAGATGTCGACAGCCCAGTCGAGGCGGGTCAGCATCTGCGGCGCCCAGCCGGCGCCCAGCTCGATGCAGCCGCCGCGCAGGGTCGGGTGGCGCTCCAGCACGCCGTCCATCACGAGGCAGCCGATGAAGCGCTCGGCGGCGTGGTGCAGGGCGGTCATGTCCTTGCCGCGGATGTTCTCGCCGCCGCCCAGCCAGTCGGTGGGCACGTCGCGGCCGGGTTCATCCACTCGGGCGGGAGCTGCAGGTTGTCGCCGCCCACGTGCAGCACGAACGGCATGCCGACTTCGGCGAGGCGCGCCCACAGGGGATCGAGGTCGGTGTGGCCGGGCGAGCGCCCGCCGCAGGAGCGGTGCGGGATCCAGGCCGCCTTCAGACCCAGCTGCAGCATGTGCTCCAGCTCCTGCAGCGCCAGGACGGTGACGTCGAGCGGCAGGAGGCCGACGCCCAGGAGGCGCGGGTCGCCGTAGCAGAAGTCGGCCATGGCCCGGTTGTGGGCGCGGGAGGCCGCGTAGCGCTCCTCGACCGAGCGGTGCAGCGAGAAGGCGACGCCCGGGGAGAAGGAGGCGAACACCACCTGCTTCCTGAAGCCGAGCATGTCGAGCGCGGTCGAGCGCTCTGGGCCGTTGAAGGCGCCCAGGGCTGCGTAGCCCTTCGGACCGGCGATCAGGCCGTCGCCGAGCGCCACCAGCTTTTCGACCGTCTCCGTGGCGTGGCCGCGCCGCACGGCTGCGTCATCCAGCAGGTTGGCCAACGGACCCACGCGCGGGACGTTGATCGCCGGCATCCGCTCGCGCTCGGATGGGTCGGCGTAGTGCTTGAGGAAGTCCGGCAGCTCCATGATGTGGCTGTCGGCGTCATGGAAGGTGCGTCCGGTGGCGTAGACCATGGCGGTTCCCTCAGGCTTGGGATGACTGTACGCCGTGGGCGTCGGAGGGAGAAGCGTGGCGGTTTCGGCAAGCCAGGTCGCGTTCGCGGAGGAGCTGTTCGCCGGCCTGGGCGTCAGCGCGCGGCGGATGTTCGGCGGCGCGGGGCTCTACGCCGAAGGCGTGATGTTCGCCCTGATCGACGATTCCGAGACGATCTTCCTGAAGGCCGACGCGGCGCTGCGTGAGACGCTGGAAGCGGAGGGGTCCTACCCGTGGGTCTACACCTACCCGTCGGGTCCCAAGGCGGGCCAGGCGATGGAGATGGGCTACATGTCCCTGCCGGACGCGGCGCTGGACGATCCCTCGGAGGCCTGCGCCTGGGGCCGGCGGGCGCTGGACACGGCGCTCAAGGCCAGGACGGCGAAGGCGAAGAAGAAGCGGCCCTAGTCTCATGGCCGGGATCGCGAAGAGGCCCGGCGGGGCCCACCCCTACTTCGGACTGCTGAAGGACCGCGGCGTGCTCACCCTTTGGGCGGGCCAGGCGACGTCAGACGCCGGCAGCGAGCTCTACAGGCTGGGCGCCATCTGGCTGGCGGTCGGCATGGCCGGCGCCGACGCGGCCTGGCTGCCCGTCGCGCAGTCCGCCGCCATGCTGGCCTTCGCGCTGGGCGCCGGGGGGGTCGTGGACGGCCTCAGCGCACGCAGGGTGATGATCTGGGCCGACCTGATCCGCGCCGCCGTCACGGCCGCCGTCGTCGTGGCGGCCTTCACGATCGGGCTCTCGCTCCCGCTCCTGATCGCGGCCGGCGTGCTGCTGGCGGGTATGCAGGCGATCTTCGATCCGGCGCTCCAGGCGGCCGTGCCGCGCCTCATGCCCGACCCGCACCGGCTGCGGGCGCTGAACGGGCTCTTCGACGTCACCGGACGCCTCGCGGTCGTTGCGGGCTCGGCGCTGGGGGCCGCGATCGCGGCGGTGGCGGCGCCGATCCATCTGCTGACGGCAAACTCCGCCAGCTTCATCGCCTCGGCCGGCTCGATCGCCGCCGCCGGCCACCGGCTGGACGGCGATGCGCCTGCGGTCGCGCGCGCCTCGATCGGCCGGCGGCTCGCGCGCGGCTGGCGCGCCGCTCGCGCAACGGAGGGCGCGCGCACCATCCTGGCCACGGCCGGCGTCTCCTACGCGACACGTTCGCTGGGGTTCGCGATCGCGCTGCCGCTGCTGCTTTCGCAGGGAAGCGTCGTCGGCGGGCTTTCGACCCTCGCCCTGATCATGGCCGCGACGGCGATGGGCGACGGCCTGACCAACGTCGTCACCGTGTCCTGGCGGGTGCGCGATCCCTGGCGGTTCCTGTTCCTCGGCTACGTGCTGCGCGGCGTGGGTCTCGCCGCGATCGGTGTGGCCGCGCTCACCGCGCCGCCGGCGCTGGCGCCGCTGGCCATGGCGAGCGGCGGCTTCGTGCTGGGCGCCGGAGGCTCGATCGCTTTCCTGCAGATGACGCCCTTCTTCCAGACCCGCCTGAGTGTGGATGACGCGACGGCGGTGTTCCGCCTGCGCTACGCGATCCTGGCGGCCGGCACGATGCTGGGCGCCCTCCTGGGTCCGGCCGTGCTGCGGCTCTGGGAGCCGGCTTGGGTGATCGCAGCCTGCGGGACAGTACTGGCGCTCGCCGGGCTTTGGAGCGCGGGACGCGCGCCCCGCGAATTCAGTGCCTGAGGACGATCTTCCCGAAGTGCTGGTTGGCGCGCATGCGGGCCAGGGCTTCCCGCGCCTGTTCCAGCGGGAACACGCTGTCGATGGGGATGCGGAAGCGGCCGGCTTCGAGGGCGGGCCAGAGGTCGGCGGTCATGGCGCGATTGATCTGCGCCACCTCCTCCGGCGAGCGGGTGCGGAAGGTGACGCCGACGTAGGTGATGCGGCGCAGGGCATGCAGGTCGGCGTCGAACTCGCTCTTCATGCCGCCCAGCCGGCCGACGTTGACGATGCGGCCCAGGATGCGGGTGGCGCGCATGTTGGGGGTCACCAGCGGGCCTGACACCTGATCGACGATGAGGTCGACGCCCTGGCCGCCGGTGAAGTCCAGCACCTGTTGCACCCAAGCCTCGTCGCCGGTGTCGACTACGAGGTCGGCGTCGTAGTCGGCGAGGCGCGCGCGCCACTCGGGATTGCGCGACGATCCCACGACCCTGGCCGCGCCCATCGCCTTGGCGATCTGCATCCCCAGGATGCCGACGCCAGAGGAGGCGCCCTGGATCAGCACGGTTTGGCCGGGCTGTAGCTGGCCGGCAGTGACGATGGCGTTGTGCATGGTCCTGAGCGCGACCGGGAAGCAGGCCGCCTGCTCGAAGGAGAGGTTGGCGTCCGGCAGCTTGTGGGCGTTGAACGCCGGGACCGCGGCCAGCTCCTGCCAGCCGGCGCCGGCGCCCATCACCCGGTCGCCGACCGCGAACTCGGTCACGCCAGCACCGAGGCCGACCACCTCGCCGGCCCATTCCATGCCGAGCAGCGTGCCCACGCCGCCGCGGGCGCCGTGCAGGTGGCCGGCGGCCATGGCGAGGTCGGCGCGGTTCAGCGCGTTGGCGCGGATGCGGACCAGGATCTGGCCGGGCTTGGCGGTCGGGTCGGGGACCTCGCGCAGCGCCGGACCGTCTTCGGTGAGGACGAAGGCGCGCATCACTTCAGGTCCGGCAGCGCCGGGGCGGTCCCGTCGGCCGGCGCCGGCACCTGGGCCACGTTCAGGGTCATGGAGACCATGTCGTAGTAGCCGTTGACGCCGATCAGATCGATGACGCCCTGGTCGCCGTAGAGGTCCTTGATACGCTTGTAGGTGGCGTCCGAGACCCGCTTGTCGCGGCGCAGCTCGGTGCAGAAGTCGTAGACCGCGGCCTCGTCTGCGGCCATGCCCCGCGGCCGCTTGCCCTGCGCCAGGTCGGCGGCGATCTCGGGCCTGAGGCCCGCCTGGATCGCCAGCGGATGGTGGGCGTACCACTCGAACTTGGCGTTCCAGGCCCGCGCGGTGATCAGGATCGCGAACTCGTTCAGCCGTTTCGGAATCGTCGAGTTGAAGCGGACGTACTCGCCGACCTTCTGCATCCGGTCGCCGAGCTCGGGGCTGCGCAGCCAGGCGTTGAACGGCCCGCGCAGACCGCCGCGCGGTCCTGAGGCGATGGCCTCGGCGACCCGCTTCTGATCCGGCGTCATCTGCTCCGGCTTCAGCTCCGGGAAGCGGTCAGCGGCGGCGGCGGCGGTGGCGACGGTCATGGCGATCAGGGCTCCCAGGATGGCTCGCATCTATGCGCTCTCGCTGATGATGGCGCCGTTCAGCTCATGAGGCTCCGGCGGCTCGTAGACGCCCTCGATGAAGTCGAAGAGCTCGGGCGTGACCTCGATGGCGAAGCTCTCGCCGCGCACCACGTTGCGGTCGGCGACGCGGGCGCGGCGGGCCTCGGCGCTGGCGGTGACGAAGTGCCATTGCAGCGGCAGCTCAGTGGCCTCGGCGATCTCGCGGACCCGTTCGCGGTCGGCCTTTCGCATCAGGCCGATGTCCAGGATCACGTCCGTGCCGGCGGCCAGCACGCCGGCGGCGGTGGACCAGATCTGCGCCTCGCAGCGCTGCACCCGCTCGATCATCCAGTCGTACTCGATGGGCTCGGGCATGTCGGGGCCGAACAGGCGCGCCATCCAGTCGTCCAGGATGAAGGCGACCGCGCCCTCCCGCCGGGCGAAGGTGTGGGCGTAGGTCGTCTTGCCGGCGCCGGAGGGCCCGAAGATCACGTGCAGGGTCGCAGCCATGGTTCCGCTCTAGCGGTGGAGGGGGTTGACGCCAACCAGCGGCTCGTACATAACCAAATCGTTCTGTAACTCATTGGTTATGTAATGACGCCGTCC
>CAZBXO010000231.1:0-3714 GCA_964495645.1 uncultured Phenylobacterium sp.
CCGAATTCCGCAAGGTGATGAGCGCGAAGAAGGCGGCCTCGAAGAAATGAACGACCCCGACGCTCAGAAGCGCGCGGTCGGGGAGGCCGCGGCTGCTCTGGTGGAGCCCGGCATGGTGGTCGGGCTCGGAACCGGTTCGACGGCGGTGTGGTTCGTCCGCGCGCTGGCCGAGCGGAAGCTGGACATCGTGGGCGTGCCCACCTCTCGGTCCACCGGCGAATTGGCCCAGTCGCTCGGCATCCGCCTCGGTGAGCTCGGTGAGACCAGGACCATCGACCTCTGCGTCGACGGCGCCGACGAGGTCGGGCCGGGCCTCTCGCTGATCAAGGGCGGCGGCGGGGCGCTCCTGCGCGAGAAGCTGGTCTGGGAGGCGTCGAAACGCTGCGTCTGCATCGCCGACGCTGGCAAGGTGGTGAAGACGCTCGGCAAGTACGCCCTGCCCATCGAGGTTGTCGCGTTCGGCCACAAGCTGACCGCGGCCAAGATCTGCGACGTCCTGGCCGAGTTCGACATCGGCCTCGCGCCCTCGCTGCGCAAACGCGACGGCGCGCCGGTGCGGACAGACGGCGGCAACCTCATCTATGACGCAGCCTGCGGCGCCATTGCAGAGCCAGCGGCCTTGGCCTCGGCGCTGAAGAGTGTCACCGGCGTGGTCGACCACGGGCTGTTCCTGGACCTGGCGGACCAGGCGCTGATCGGCGGGCCGGACGGGGTGACCGTCCTGGAGCCCTGAAGCACGATGCGGTCAGGCGTTGCCTGACCGTTGAATCGTGCTTCAGAACTTTGATGAGAGCGCGTTCGAGCGGCGAAACCGCTCACACTCTCGCCTAACGCGCTCGGAGGAAGGAGGCCGCGCCTTGGCCGGATACGACTACGACCTGTTCGTCATCGGGGCGGGCTCCGGCGGCGTGCGCGCGGCCCGCGTCGCGGCCATGACCGGCGCCCGGGTGGCGGTCGCCGAGGAACACCGAGTCGGCGGCACCTGCGTGATCCGCGGCTGCGTGCCCAAGAAGTTCATGGTCTACGCCTCTGAATTCTCGAAGAGTTTCGAGACCGCGCGCGGCTATGGCTGGACCGTCGGCGAGACGTCCTTCGACTGGCCGCGGTTCCTGATGGAGAAGGACAAGGAGATCGCCCGGCTCTCCGGCATCTATGTCCGCAACCTGCAGAACGCCGGCGCCGAACTCGTCCACGCCAAAGCGCGCCTCAAGGACCGGCACACCGTCGAGGTGGAGGGAAAGGGGACCTTCACTGCCGAGAAGATCCTGATCGCCACCGGGGCCAAGCCCTGGGCCCCGCACGACCTTCCGGGCGTCGAGCACACCATCTCCTCCAACGAGGCTTTCCACTTCGAGCAGTTGCCGAAGCGTGTGGTCGTGGCCGGCGGCGGCTACATTGCGCTCGAGTTCGCCTGCATCTTCGCCGGTCTGGGCGTCGAGACCACGGTCGTGCACCGCGGACCCAACGTGCTGCGCGGATTCGACGACGACATCCGCAGCCACATCGCGGAGGAGATGGAGCGCCGCGGCATCCGCATCCTCCTGGGCTGTCAGCACGCCAGGGTCGAGAAGACCGCCGGCGGCCTGGTCAGCCACCTCAACAACGGCCACAGCGTCGAGACCGACGCCGTGATGATGGCGCTGGGCCGTGTGCCCTATACGGACGGCCTGGGCCTGGTCGAAGCCGGCGTGGAGCTGGACGAGGCCGGGGCGGTCAAGGTCGACGATTACTCCCGCTCCAGCGTCGACAACATCTGGGCGGTCGGCGACGTCACCAACCGCATCAACCTGACACCGGTCGCCATCCGAGAGGGCCAGGCCTTCGGCCAGACCGAGTTCATGGACATGCCGACGCGCTTCGACCACGAGATGGTGGCCTCCGCGGTCTTCACCCAGCCGCAGATCGGCTCCGTCGGCCTCACCGAAGCCGACGCGCGCCATCAGCTGGGCAAAGTCGACATCTACCGGTCCAAGTTTCGGCCGATGAGGGAAACCTTCTACGGCGGCCAGCAGCAGGCCCTGATCAAGCTGGTGGTGGAGCCGGGGACCGAGCGCATCGTGGGCTGCCACGTCGTCGCGCCCGACGCCGGCGAGATCATCCAGATGGCCGCCATCGCGATGAAGATGGGCGTCACCAAGCCCCAGTGGGATTCGACCTGCGCCGTCCACCCGACGCTGGCGGAGGAGCTCGTCACCATGCGCGAGAAGTACGCGCCCCCGGCCCTCGGCGCGGTGGCCTAGTGAAGCGATGGGGCGACCAGCCCCCTCTCCCCCTTGCGGGGAGAGGGCCGGGGAGTGGGGGTGTCGACGCCGTGTCTTTAGTCTGCACCCCCACCCTCGACCCCTCCCCGCAAGGGGGAGGGGAGCACTGAATGTCGGCCACGACTGTCTCCACCGACCGCCTGAGCCGCTTCCTCGGCTTCGTCTGGATCGGCGCCGCGGCCCTCGTCGCGCCGATGGCGTGGCTGTGGCCGCTGGGCTTCCCCGCGTTGCTGGGGCTGGTCGGCATCCTCAGCCTCCCGGCCTTGCGCATCGTCGACCGCCCTCTGGCCGTCGCCTTTCTCCTCGGCCTGATCTGGGCGGCCGTCTCCACCACCTGGAGCCCCTACCGTCCGAGGGAGGTCGACGAGACCACGGCGCTCAAGCTCGCCCTGCAGCTGCCGCTCTACTGGGCCGCCTGGTGCGGGGCGCGCCGCGCCGACCCGCGCCTCGCCCGCACCGCGCTCACGATCCTCGCCTGGAGCCTCGCCGCCCTCGGCGTCCTCATGATCGTCGAGGCGCTCACGGCGGGCGCCGTCTACTCGGGCCTTCGCGACTGGGCCGGCGATCCCATCCGCCCCGATCTCGCGCGCAAGAACCTGGCGCACGACAGTTTCGTCCTGGCGCTGCTCTGGCCCGCCGCCGCCGCCGCCGGCGTCCGCGCTGGGGCGCCGGCCTGGCTCGCCGCGCCCATGGCCGCCGGCGCGGGCCTGCTGGCCTGGCTCTTCCTGTCGGACGCCCCTGTCATCGCCGTCGGCGTGGCGATCGCCGCCAGCCTCGCCGCCTGGCGCTGGCCGCGCGCCGCGCCGATCGGTCTCGGCGTCGCGGCCGCGCTCCACGTCCTGATCATGCCGCTCGTCATGGTGCTCCTGGTCAACTCCGGGATCGCCGTCGCCACCCCGCAGTCCTGGGCCGAGCGGCTCGTCTACTGGGCGCACGCGGTCGACTGGTGGGTGCTGCACCCCCTGCGCGGCTGGGGCCTGGACGCCAGCCGCGCCTTCGGGCCGGGCATTCAGCTCCACCCGCACAACGGCGCTCTGCAGCTCTGGCTCGAGCTTGGAGTCCTGGGCGCCTTCGCGGGCGCTGCGGCCTGGGCGCTGATGCTTCGGCGCCTCGCCAAGCCAGCCCCCGACCTCGTCGCCGCCGGCGCGCTGGCCAGCGCCGCGGTCTACCTGCTGTTCGGCGCGGTCAGCTTCGGCCTCTGGCAGGAGTGGTGGCTCGCAGTGGGGGCCCTCGTCGCCTGCGTCGCTGCGCAGGCATCGACCTTGCGGGGTGAGTTGAGGTAGAAGCCCCCTCCGCCGAAGGGGGCGTGAGGAACTTATGACCGAGCACTGGACCCCGGCCAGTTGGCGCCGGAAGCCCGCCAAGCATATCCCGGCCGACTATCCGGATCCGGCCGAGCTGGCGCGCGTGGAGCAGACCCTGCGCGGGATGCCGCCGCTCGTTTTCGCCGGCG
>CAZBXO010000231.1:3814-4971 GCA_964495645.1 uncultured Phenylobacterium sp.
CTGGCGCGCGTGGAGCAGACCCTGCGCGGGATGCCGCCGCTCGTTTTCGCCGGCGAGGCCCGCCGCCTGAAGAGCCTGCTGGGCGAAGTGTCCGCCGGCCGCGCCTTCCTGCTGCAGGGCGGCGACTGCGCCGAGAGCTTCAAGGAATTCCACGCCGACAACATCCGCGACCTCTTCCGCCTGATCCTGCAGATGGCGGTCGTGCTGACCTTCGCCGGCGGCAAGCCGGTGGTGAAGGTGGGTCGCATGGCCGGCCAGTTCGGCAAGCCGCGCTCCTCGGCGGTGGAGTCGATCGATGGCGTCGAGCTCCCGTCCTACCGGGGCGACAACATCAACGGCATGGACTTCACCGCCGAAAGCCGCACGCCGGACCCCGCGCGCCTGCTGCAGGGCTACCACCAGGCCTCGGCCACCCTGAACCTGCTGCGCGCCTTCGCCGGCGGCGGTTATGCCGACCTCTACAACATCCACCGCTGGACCCTGGGCTTCGTCGATTCGAGCCCGCAGGGCGCGCGATATCGCGAGCTCTCCGAGAAGATTTCCGAGAGCCTCACCTTCATGGCCGCCATCGGGGTCACCCCCGAGACGCACCCGGAGATGCACCGCGTCGAGTTCTTCACCTCCCACGAGGGCCTGCTGCTGGGCTTCGAGGAGGCGATGACCCGCGTCGATTCCACCTCCGGCGAGTGGTACGACACCTCCGCCCACCTGATCTGGATCGGCGAGCGCACCCGCCAGCTGGACGGCGGCCACGTCGAGTTCTTCCGCGGGATCAGGAACCCGATCGGCGTGAAGGTCGGCCCGACCCTGGAGGCCGACGAGCTCCTGCGCCTGATCGACGTGCTCAATCCCGCCAACGAGGCCGGTCGCCTGACGCTCTACGGCCGCTTCGGCTCGGACAAGATCGCAGGGCGCCTGCCGGCCCTGCTGCGCGCCACCAAGGCCGCAGGCCGCAACGTCGTCTGGGCCATCGACCCGATGCACGGCAACACGCTCACGGCCAACTCCGGCTACAAGACGCGCCCCTTCGACCGAATCCTCTCGGAGGTGAAGAGCTTCCTGGAGATCTGCCGCGCCGAGGGCGTCCACCCCGGCGGCGTCCATCTGGAGATGACCGGCCAGAACGTCACCGAATGCCTCGGCGGCGCCCGCGCGGT
>CAZBXO010000232.1:0-4745 GCA_964495645.1 uncultured Phenylobacterium sp.
CATGAGCGCGTCGCGTCGGGACCTGATCGTAGGCGCCAGCCTGCTGGCGGCGGGCGCCACCGAGGCCCGGGCCGCGACGGTCCCGGAGCCGGACGCGGCGTGGTTCCAGGGCGTGCTCGAGCGGTTCGCCGGTTTCGGCATCAAGGCGGCCGGCGGCCCCGGCGACAACGCCAGCGGCGCCTGGCTGGAGGGAGAGCTCACCAGGCTCGGCTATCGCTGCGAGCGCCAGGTTTTCGAGACGCCCTACGCCGAGGTTCGCACGGCGACGCTCGCAGCCGCCGGGCGAAGCGCCACGGTGTTCCCGCAGGCGATCGTCAAGACCACCGGCCCGAACGGCCTCACCGGCCCGTTGCGGCTCGCCAGCGTCGCCGGGAGCCTCGAGGGCGCAATCGCACTGGTCGTGCTGCCGTTCGGCCGATGGGTCAGCATGGCCCAGCCGGCGGTGAGCGCGGCGCTCACGGACGCCTTTGGCCGCGGCGCGGCCGCCTCGGTGTTGGTGACCACAGGTCCCACCGGAGAGATCATCGCCCTGAACGTCAGCCCCACCCGGCCCGGTTTCCAGAAGCCGGTGGCGCTCCTGGCGCCCAGGGATGCGGCCCCGTTCGTGGCCGCGGCCGCGACAGCCCAGGCGACCTTGACCGTCGACGCCGAGGTCGGCCGCCGGCCGGCCTACAACGTGATCGGCCGCCTCGACCGCGGCGCGGCCCAGACCCTGATCGTCACCACGCCACGTTCCGGATGGTTCACCTGCGCGGCCGAGCGCGGGGCTGGCGTTGCAGTGTGGCTGTCGCTGGCGCAGTGGCTGGCGGCGGCCAGGCCGGCCGTGAACCTCGAGTTCGTCGCCACCAGCGCGCACGAGTACATCTACTACGGCGGCGAGCAGTACCTGGAGCATCGCGCGCCGAAGCCGGAGAAGACGAAGCTCTGGGTGCACATCGGCGCCAGCTTCGCTGCCCGCGACTGGCATGAGCTCGGCGCGGAGTTGCGCCCGCTGCCGAGTCCCGACGCCCAGCGGGTCATGACCGCCACGCCGGACCTGATCGAGCACGTGAAGCGCGCGTTCCGGGGCATCTCGGGGCTCGAGGCGGTCTATCCGGCCGATCGGGCCAACGCCGGCGGCGAGTTGGTCAACGTCATTGAGGCCGGGTACCGCTCCGCCATCGGCGAATACGGCGGCCACCGCTTCTTCCACACGCCCCGCGACGACATGCGCTGCGTCTCCGGAGACCTGGTCCGTCCCGCCGCCTTGGCCCTGCGAGCCGCGATCGCCAGCGCGCTGGACTCCGCCCGTCCGCGGGCCTAGAAGCCGCGCCTTCCCTGGTTCCCGCGTCCGATCCGCCGGCCAGGCGCCTGAGGTTCCCATGTCCCGCCACGCCCACCATTCCCGCCCCTCGCAGGGCCCGACGCAGCGCCAACTGCGCGCCGGCGAGCTGGTGCGCCACGCGCTCGTCGAGATACTGCGCGAGGAGGACATCACCGACGCGGCGCTTGAAGGCGTCTCGGTGACGGTCACCGAGGTGCGGGTCAGCCCGGACCTTCGGCACGCCACCTGCTTCGTCGAGCCGCTGGGCGGCGTGCACGCCTCCGAGGTTGTCGACGCCCTGAACCGGCATTCCAAGTTCCTGCGCGGTCGCCTGGGCAAGTCGATCGACATGCGCTTCACGCCGGACCTGAAGTTCATCCACGACGAAAGCTTTGACGAGGCTGCGCGGATGAACCGCCTGTTCGACGACCCGCGCGTGCGCCGCGACCTGACGCCGGACGCGCCGTCGGATTCCTGGAAGGACGACGACTAGTGGCCCGCAAGAAGCGCGGCCAGGCGGTCTCCGGCTGGGTCAACCTCGACAAGCCCTACGACCTCGGCTCCACACAAGCCGTCTCGGCGGTACGCCGCATCTTCGACGCCCAGAAGGCCGGCCATGCCGGTACGCTGGATCCACTGGCCACCGGCGTGCTGCCGATCGCGCTGGGCGAAGCGACGAAGACGGTCCCCTTCTTGGTCGACGCCGACAAGGCCTACCGTTTCACGGTCGAGTGGGGCCGCACCACCGCCACCTTCGACCGTGAGGGCGCCACCACGGCGGAGTCCGACGTGCGCCCGCGCCTCGCCGAGGTGGAGGCCGCGCTACCGCGGTTCGTCGGCGAGATCGACCAGGTCCCGCCGGCCTTCTCCGCGATCAAGGTGGACGGCGAGCGCGCCTACGACCTGGCCCGGGCAGGGGAGACGGTGGAGCTGGCCGCCCGCACGGTCGTTATCCACGCGGCCCGCCTCGTCGAGGCGCCGGACGCCGACCACGTCACTCTGGAGATCGAGTGCGGCAAGGGCACCTACGTGCGCGCCCTGGTCCGTGACCTGGCCGAGGCGTTGGGCGCCTGCGCCCACGTGAGCGCCCTGCGCCGCACCCGCGTGGGCCCCTTCGGCGAGGGCGATTCCGTCACGCTGGAATTGCTTGGAGATTTAGGGTATCAGGCCCGCCAATCGGAGGCCCTGCTTCCGGTCGAGACCGCGCTGGACGACATCCCGGCGCTGGCCGTGACCGACGAAGACGCTTTCCGATTGAAGCAGGGACGATCGATCGTTCTCGTTCCCCGACAGGTCGAAGCGGTGAAGGCCGGGCTGAAGCCCGGTTCGCGCACCGTTTCCGCCATGGCGGGCGGTTCGGTGGTGGCGCTCTGCGAGATGCGTGCGGGAAGGCTCGAACCTTCGCGCGTCTTCAACCTCTGACGAGCGGAGAACCCCGATGTCGATCACGGCGGCTCGCAAAGCCGAAGTCATCAAGACCCATGCCCGCGGCGACGCGGACACGGGCAGCGCCGAAGTCCAGGTGGCGATCATGTCCGAACGGATCGCCAACCTCACCGAGCACTTCAAGATGCACAAGAAGGACAACCACTCGCGCCGCGGCCTGCTGAAGCTGGTCTCCGCGCGCCGGTCGCTCCTGGACCACCTGAAGAAGTCCGACCCGGACCGCTATCAGAAGCTGATCGAGACCCTCGGCCTGCGCCGCTAGTCCGATCCGAAGGGCCCGTTCGGCACACGCCGGGCGGGTCTAGTCTTTTCGAGCCGCTCCCCCGTGACAGGCCGGGGGGTCGATGCGGCCGTCACGCCGAGGTCTCAACGGAGCCCTCAACGCCTGTTCCACAAGGAGAGGATTTCGGAAGACCGATCCCCTGTCCGCCCCCGCCGGGAATACGCCCGCGGGATGAGAAAGAAGCGAAAATGTTCGATATCAAACGCAAGACCATCGAGTGGGGGGGGCGCACCCTCACGCTCGAAACCGGCCGCATGGCCCGTCAAGCTGACGGCGCGGTCCTGGTGACCTACGGCGAGACCATGGTGATGGCCGCCGTGACCTACGCGAAGTCGGCCAAGGCCGGCCAGGACTTCTTCCCGCTGACGGTGAACTACCAGGAGAAGTTCTACGCCGCCGGCAAGATCCCCGGCAGCTTCCCGCGCCGCGAGACCGCGCCGACCCAGAAGGAGACGCTCACCTCGCGCCTGATCGACCGCCCGATCCGGCCGCTGTTCGTGAAGGGCTTCAAGAACGAGGTCCAGGTGGTGGCCACCGTGCTCGCCCACGACCTCGAGAACGATCCCGACATCGTGGCCATGGTGGCCTCTTCGGCCGCCCTGGTGATCTCCGGCGCCCCGTTCATGGGCCCGATCGCCGCCGCCCGCGTCGGCTTCGTCGACGGCGAGTACGTGCTGAACCCGACCACCGACGAGCTGAAGGAAAGCCGGATGGACCTGGTGGTCGCCGGCACCGACGACGCGGTGATGATGGTCGAGTCCGAGATCAAGGAGATGACTGAGGACGAGGTGCTGAAGGGGGTGATGTTCGCCCACGCCGGCATGCAGCCGGTCATCGAGGCGATCATCGAACTGGCCGAGCACGCCGCCAAGGAGCCCTTCGACTTCCAACCGGAAGACACCGAGGCGCTCAAGGCCGACGTCAAGAAGTTGATCGGCGACGACCTGCGCGCCGCCTACCAGGTGACCAAGAAATCCGACCGTGTCGCCGCCATCGGCGCGGCCAAGGACAAGGCGGTCGCCAAGTTCTCCAAGTCGGAAGCCAACCCGACCGGCATCGATCCGCTGAAGCTGATCGGCGTCTTCAAGGAGCTGGAGGCCGACATCGTGCGGCGCTCGATCCTGGAGACCGGCACCCGTATCGACGGCCGCAAGGTCGACCAGGTCCGTCCGATCGTCTCGGAAGTGGGCGTGCTGACCCGCGCCCACGGCTCGGCGCTGTTCACCCGCGGCGAGACCCAGGCCCTGGTGGTCGCCACCCTCGGGACCGGCGACGACGAGCAGCTCATGGATGCCCTGGACGGCAAGTACTATGAGAAGTTCATGCTGCACTACAACTTCCCGCCGTTCTCGGTCGGGGAGACGGGCCGCATGGGCGCGCCGAGCCGGCGTGACGTCGGCCACGGCAAGCTGGCCTGGCGGGCGATCCGCCCGATGCTGCCGAGCGCCGAGGACTTCCCCTACACGATCCGCCTGGTCTCGGAGATCTTCGAGTCCAACGGCTCGTCCTCGATGGCCACGGTGTGCGGCTCCTCGCTGGCGCTGATGGACGCGGGCGTGCCCCTGAAGAAGCCGGTCTCCGGCATCGCCATGGGCCTGATCCTGGAGAAGGACGGCTTCGCGGTGCTCTCCGACATCCTGGGCGACGAGGACCACCTCGGCGACATGGACTTCAAGGTCGCCGGCACCGCCGACGGCATCACCTCGCTGCAGA
>CAZBXO010000233.1:0-4698 GCA_964495645.1 uncultured Phenylobacterium sp.
CACCACGCCGATGGCGGCGCGCGCGTCCCGCGGCCGCTGGTCGATGTCGCGGCCCCAGATCGAGACCTGGCCGGAGGTCTTCCTGCAGAGCCCCGCCAGGATGTTGATGAAGGTCGACTTGCCGGCGCCGTTGGGGCCGAGGAGGCCGAAGATCGCGCCGCGCGGAATCGCCAAATCGATCCCCTTCAGCGCCTGCATCTGCGGCGTCGTCTTCGTCGCGGCATAGGTCTTGGTGAGGCCCCGGGCCTCGATGGCGTGTTCGGGAAGGTCCACGGGGTCTCCGGATCGTTGCGGCGCAGGCCGCCCTCCGATACCTAGGCCCGCATCCTCAGAGGTCAACATGGCTCGGCTGATCCGTAACAAGGGCGCGAAGGCGCAGAAGCGACCGGAGCCGGCGCCGGCGCGGCCCGCGCTCACGCCCGACTACCCGGCGCCCGAAGTGATCACCGTGCGTTCGGGGCGCATCTCCTGCGACGGCGTCGGCGGCGCGCTCGGCCACCCGCGAGTCTGGCTGGAGATGGGGGAGGCCACCTTCGTCGAGTGCCCGTACTGCGACCGCCGCTTCGTGCTGGCCCGCGGCTCCGAAGGCCCCGAGGACGAGCGCCTCGCGCCCGGCGTCTACGAGGGCCCGAGCGGGCACTGATCCGGTAGGTCGCTACCTCCCACCACGTTAACCCCGCGTTCTCCGACCACCCGTAGCCTGCAGGCGGGGGAAGAGGGGGCGCCGGCTTTGTTCGGACGGCTGTTCGACGAACGCTTCGCGACCGCCGTGGCCTCGAGCTACGGCTACACTCCCATTCGCCTCATCATGGCCGCCTTCCTGGGCGCGATCGCCGGCTTCGGCGTCGGCTGGCCGAAGGCGCTGATGTGGATGGCCGCCGCCGCCCTCGTCGAGGTCGGCCTTTTCGCCACCAGCCGGCCGGCGGTGCGGAGCCGCTGCCTCGAGCCCGCCGGCATCGTGGCGTTCTCCATCGCCAACGGGATCGGGGTGCCGGTGTGGAGCCTGGTCGGCGTCCTGCTGTGGACCTCGCCCAACCCGGCCTGCCACATCGCCGCGGCGGGCTTCTGGGCCGGCCACCTGCTCTACATCCAGGTGCACCAGGCCCGTTCGCTGGGCGCGCTCCTGCCCTGCACGTCGGCGCTGATCACACCGATCGTCACGCCGCTGCTCATCCCGCAATACCAGGGCATGGACCAGGCCGTGGTCATGCTGATCATGGCGGCGGTGAGCGGCCACAGCGTGATCAGCCTGCTCAGCCACCTGATCCAGGCGCGCCAGCTGCAAGACGCCCGGCTCGCGACCGAGGCGGCCAGCGAGGCCAAGAGCGCCTTCCTGGCGCGGATGAGCCACGAGATCCGCACGCCGCTGAACGGCGTGCTCGGCATGACCCAGGCCATGGCCGGCGAGGGCGACCTGTCGGCCACCCACCGCGAGCGGCTGGGGGTGATCCGCCAGTCCGGCGAGGCGCTGCTGACCATCCTCAACGACATCCTCGACCTCTCGAAGGTGGAGGCCGGCAAGCTCGACCTGGAGGTCATCCCCTTCGACCTCGTCGAGGTGGTCGACGGCGTCGCCGCCGCGTTCGAACCGCAGGCCGCCGCCAAGGGCCTCGGTTTCCGCGTCGCCTACGAGCCGGATGCGGCCGGGCGCTACCGGGGCGACCCCACCCGGGTCCGTCAGATCCTCTACAACCTCCTGGGCAACGCCCTGAAGTTCACCGCCGCCGGCGAAATCGGCGTGACGCTGCGCCGGCATGAGGGGCGCCTCGTGCTGGCGATCTGGGACACCGGCATCGGCATCGAGCCGGAGCATCTGGCGCGCCTGTTCGGCCGCTTCCACCAGGCGGAAATCTCGACGCACCGGCGCTACGGGGGCGCCGGCCTGGGGCTTTCGATCTGCCGTGAGCTGGCCGAGCTGATGGGCGGCGCCATCGAGGTGGCGAGCGAGCCCGGCGCCGGCAGCACCTTCACCGTCACGCTCGCCCTCGAGCGGCTGGGCGAATCCGAGTCGCCGGGTCCGGCCAAGGGCGCGGCGGAACCGGCGGCGCGCGAGCTGCGGGTCCTGGCCGCCGAGGACAACGCGGTAAATCAGCTCGTCCTGCGAACCCTGTTGGGCCAGATCGACATCGATCCGCTATTCGTCGGCGATGGCGCGGAAGCCGTGGCCGCCTGGCGCGACAGCGATTTCGACCTGATCCTGATGGACGCCCAGATGCCGGTGATGGATGGCCTCGCCGCCATGCGCGCGATCCGCGAGGCGGAAGCGGCGAGCGGCCGGCCGCGCACGCCGATCCTGGCGCTCACCGCCAACGCCATGCGCCACCAGGTCAGCGAATACGAAGCCGCGGGCGCCGACGGCCATGTGGCCAAGCCGATCGACGCCGCCAGCCTCTATGCCGCCATCGATGCGGCGGTCGCCGCGTCTAGCGCCGAGCCGTCGCTTGGCCCGGATAGACGATCCGCGGCCTGAGGTTGTCGATGACCGCGCGGGCGTCGAAAGCCGCCGGATCGCCCTGCGGCTTGGGCCCGTTGCCCATCACGATCTCGGCGGTGGCCTCGAAACGGTCGACCGTGCGCACGTCGATACGGTCGCCCCAGAAGGGGTCGCCCCAGAAGGGGTCCCAGGTCCGCCAGGCGAACCCGCGCGTGCGGTAACGCCAGGCCGGGCGCCAGTAGCCGAAGCTGCCGTACCAGGGCCGGTAGAACGGATCCGGCTCCACGTAGGTGCGGGTGCGCCGGTCGGTCTCGCGGTCGGCGACGGCGAACCAGTCGTAGCCCTGCTGGACGGTGAGTTCGGCCGCACGGAACAGCAGGTAGGACTCCACCGTCTCGCGCGAGGTCAGGCTGTTGCCCTGGAAGTTGACCCGGAATCGGTTGGGCTCGATCCGCAGCTCCGAGAAGCCGCCGGAGGTCGATTGTCCGCGGACATTGGGCTGGTAGGGGGTCGGGGTCGCGCAGGCGGCCAGCCCCAGCGCCAGGGCCAGCCCCGCGGCGGATAGGGCTGATTTTCTAAGCATTTGACGTCTCGAACTCGATACGAAGTCCCTCGGACTCCAGAGGTAAGCCTCCAAACCCCCTGCGACAATCATGGTTGCGGCTCAGGTCGTGACCATGAGCGCGTAGACGGCGCCGCCGAAGGCTCCGAACAGCAGCACCGCCGCGGCGGCCGCCTGGACGAGGAACCCGACCTCCCGCTTCGCCGGGTCGCGGACGTAGCCCGTCTGATAGAGGATGCGGCCCAGGATCCACACGAGGCCCACGGCGGCGGCCAGAAGGTCGTTCCAGTAGAGGGCGAACAGCCAGAGGCCGGCCAGGAAGATCGGCATCCATTCGAGGGTGTTGTAATGGGCGCGGAAGGCGCGCTCGAGCCGCTCGTCCCCGGTGGTCGCGGGAGCCTTGATGCCGCTGCGGGCCCGTTCGCGGCCCACCATGACGCCCATCCAGGCGTAGGTGAGCAGCGCCATGACCGTGACGATGGCGACGTAGGCGTGTGATTGCATGGTGGAGCCCCCAGGCTTTGTCGATATGGCCAAGCTTGGCATGCGCCGGCCGCCGAAGGGAACTGCGCGCCCGTGTCCGCGCGTTAGGCAGTCGCCAGGGCCGAGGAGAGCGCCGATGGAACTCCAATCCGCGGCCATCACCGAGATCGACTACGACGCCGAGCGCGCCAAGCTCCTGGTCGGCTTCGTCTCCGGCGAACGGTACGTCTACGTCGGCGTCCCCGGCGAAGTGCACCGCTCGTTCTGCGAGGCCCCCTCGCGCGGCGACTACTTCTCCGCCGAGATCGTGGGCCGCTACCCGTACAACCGGCTGGGCGGCTGAGCGGGCGTTTTCCGGCCCTTCGGACCACCTCCCCCAAGGGGGAGCTGGTCAGCCTCCCCGTTTGTCGCGGTTGGCCTTCACCCGCAGGCGCAGGGCGTTCAGCTTGATGAAGCCGGCGGCGTCGCGGTGGTCGTAGGCGACCGCGCCCTCTTCGAAGGTGACCAGGTCCTGGTCATAGAGCGAATAGGGGCTGGTGCGGCCCACCACCGTCACGTTGCCCTTGTAGAGCTTCACCCGGACCTGGCCCTCGACCATTTCCTGGGAAAGGTCGATGGCGGCCTGCAGCATCTCGCGCTCCGGCGAGAACCAGAAGCCGTTGTAGATGAGCGATGCGTACTTCGGCATCAGCTCGTCCTTCAGGTGCATGGCCCCGCGGTCGAGGGTGATCGACTCGATGCCGCGGTGGGCGGCCAGCAGGATCGTGCCGCCCGGGGTCTCGTAGACGCCGCGGCTCTTCATGCCGACGAAGCGGTTCTCGACCAGGTCGAGGCGGCCGACGCCGTTCTCGAAGCCGAGCTGGTTCAGCCGTGTCAGCATGGCGGCCGGCGACAGGGCCTCGCCGTCCAGGGCCACCGGGTCGCCCTTCACGAAGTCCAGGGTGAAGTAGGCCGGCTTGTCCGGCGCGTTCTCCGGGGCGGTCGTGCGCATGTGCACGAACTCGGGCGCCTCGACGGCCGGGTCCTCCAGCACCTTCCCTTCGGAGGAGGAGTGCAGCAGGTTGGCGTCGACGCTGAACGGCGCCTCGCCCAGCTTGTCCTTGGAAATCGGGATCTGGTGCTCGCGGGCGAAGTCGAGCAGCGCCTCGCGGCTCTTGAATTTCCACTCCCGCCAGGGGGCGATCACCCGGATGTCAGGCTCGAGCGCGTAGTAGGAGAG
>CAZBXO010000234.1:0-1616 GCA_964495645.1 uncultured Phenylobacterium sp.
GGGCTGAACACCCTGATCGACTACCGCTACCAGCAGCACTTCAAGGCCGAGACCGGCGGCCACGGCATGGGCCGCAACCGCCACGGCGCGAACGGCGCGGACGTGGTGCTGAAGGTGCCGGTCGGCACCGAGGTGCTGGACGAGGACAAGGAGACGCTGATCGCCGACATGGACGCGGTCGGCAAGCGGGTGCTGCTCTGCAAGGGCGGCAACGGCGGCTGGGGCAACACCCAGTTCAAGGGACCGGTGAACCAGGCGCCCAAGCACGCCAATCCCGGGCAGGAGGGCGAGGAGCGGGCGATCTGGCTGCGCCTGAAGCTGATCGCCGACGTGGGGCTGGTTGGGCTGCCGAACGCTGGCAAGTCGACGTTCCTGGCGGCCTCGAGCGCGGCCAAGCCGAAGATCGCGGACTATCCGTTCACGACGCTGGCGCCCAACCTGGGCATGGTGGACCTGTCGGTGGGCGAGCGGTTCGTGCTGGCCGACATCCCCGGGCTGATCGAGGGGGCGAGCGAAGGCGCGGGGATCGGGACCCGGTTCCTGGGGCACGTGGAGCGCACCGCGGTGCTGATCCACCTGGTGGACGCGACACAGGACGACGTGGCCGAGGCCTGGCGGGTGGTGCGCCACGAGCTGGAGGCCTACGGGGCCGAGCTGGCGGACAAGCCGGAGCTGCTGGCGCTGAACAAGATCGACGCCCTGGACGCCGAGACGATCGATATCCAGCGGGCGTTCCTGGCGGAGGCGGCCGGGGCGCCGGTGCGGCTGGTGTCGGGGGTGTCGGGGGCAGGGGTCACTGAGGTTCTGCGCGAGGCCTATGCGCTGGTGCGCCGCCGGCGCGGCGAGGTGGTGGACGACGAGGACGAGGCGGAGACGCCCGGCGGGTGGACCCCGTGAGCGAGCTCACGTCCGCGAAACGGGTGGTGGTGAAGGTGGGCTCGGCCTTGCTGGTGGGCCCGGACGGCGCGGCGCACGGCGACTGGCTGGCCGACTTCGCCGCCGACGTGGCGCGGCTGCGGGCGCGGGGGCAGCAGGTGCTGGTGGTGTCGTCGGGCGCGGTGGCGCTGGGACGGCGCAGGCTCGGTCTCGCCAAGCGGGCGCTGACCCTGCCGGAGAAGCAGGCGGCGGCGGCGGCCGGGCAGTCGGCGCTGATGCGGGCCTGGGAAGAGGCGTTCGCGCCGCACGGGATCGTCTGCGCCCAGGTGCTGCTGACCCGCGACGACACCGAGACGCGCCGGCGCTGGCTGAATGCGCGCGCGACGCTGGAGACCCTGCTGGGCTTCGGCGTCGTGCCGGTGATCAACGAGAACGACACGGTCGTCACCGAGGAGATCCGGGTGGGCGACAACGACCGGCTGTCGGCGCGGGTGGCGCAGCTGGCGGGGGCGGAAGTGCTGGTGCTGCTGTCGGACGTGGAGGGGCTCTACACGGCCGATCCGCGGCGCGATGCCGGCGCGACCCTGGTGGCGCGCGTGCCGCGGCTGACCCCGGAGGTGGAGGCGATGGCCGGCGGGGCCAATGCGGCCGCCGCGGTCGGCGTGGGCGGCATGGCCACCAAGCTGCAGGCGGCGCGGATCGCGGCCGGCGCGGGCTGCGCCACGGTGATCACCCTGGGC
>CAZBXO010000234.1:1716-4685 GCA_964495645.1 uncultured Phenylobacterium sp.
AGCGTGCTCGACGAGGCCGGCCGCGAGATCGCCCGCGGCCTGGTGCGCTACGAAGCCGGCCACGCGGCCCGCATCTGCGGCCTGAAGAGCGAGGCGATCGAAGGGGTGCTGGGCTATACGAGCGGGCCGGTTATCCATGCGGACGACCTGGCGGTTCTCGCCCTCTCCTCCTGAACGTCATTCCCGGCCTTGTGCCGGGAACCCATTCATCCGCCGCACGAACGCCCATCCGCCAATCTCGCCGCGCGGCGCGATTGGCCCCCACCGTCCGAGAAGCGCGACCATAGTTTCCGGCACAAGGCCGGGAATGACGTTCTCATCAAAGGTGATAGGTAGAACCATGGACGGCGGCGGGGAGCGCAAGGGGAGCGGGCGGCTGGAGGCGCTGAGCCCCGGCCAGGCGATCCCCTATGGCGGCGACCGTGTGGCCTATGTGAGCCCCGAGCTGGCGGCGGCGTTCCGGGCCGGCGACCGGCTGCTGGTCGTGCAGGCGAGCGGCGAACTGCTGCATGTGCCGGCCGCGGAGCATGCGGTCGCCGAGGCGGCGGTGGGCCGGGCGGCGGCGGCGTTTTCGCGGATGGGCGCGGTGTCCGACGGCGCGGTGAGCGCCTTCTTCGACGCGTTCGCGCGGCGGCTGGCGGACGATGGCGCATGGGGGAGAATCGCGGCGGCCAACGACGCGGACGTGGCGAGCGCGAAGGCGCGGGGCCGGTCGACCACGCGGCTGCAGGTCTCCGAGCGGATGCGGGCGGACATGGTGGCGGGCCTGCAGGCCTGGCGCGACGCGGGCGCGATGCGGGGGCAGGTGGTTGAGCGGATCGAGCACGCCGGCTGGAGCCTGGAGCAGGTGACCGCGCCGCTGGGAGTGGTCGGGTTCGTGTTCGAGGGGCGGCCGAACGTGTTCGCCGACGCCTGCGGCGTGATCCGCGGCGGCAACACCGTGGTGTTCCGGATCGGCTCGGATGCGCTCGGGACGGCGCGGGCGATCGTGGCCGAGGCGCTGGATCCGGCCTTGATCGAGGCCGGGCTGCCGGAGGGCGCGGCCGTGCTTGTGGACTCGGCCAGCCACGCGGCGGGCTGGGCGATGTTCGCCGACGCGCGGCTGGGGCTGGCGGTGGCGCGGGGGTCGGGGCCGGCGGTGGACCAGCTGGGCGCCATCGCGCGGCAGGCGGGCACGCCGGTCAGCCTGCACGGCACGGGCGGGGCCTGGATCGTCGCCGACGCGACGGCCGACGCCGAGCGGTTCTACGCGGCCGTGTTCCACTCGCTGGACCGCAAGGTCTGCAACACCCTGAACACCTGCTGCATCGTGCGCGAGCGGGCCGAGGAGCTGATCCCGCTGTTCCTGGAGGCCCTGGAGCATGCCGGCGCGCGGCGCAGCGGCTGCAAGCTGCACGTGGCCGAGGGCGACTGGAGCCGGCTGCCGGAGCGCTGGCGGACGGCGCGCACGACGGTGGTGCGGGCCGCGGGACCGGTGGAGGAGCCGCTGGCCGAGCCGCTTCCCGACGCCGAACTCGGCCGCGAGTGGGAGTGGGAGGAGAGCCCGGAGGTCACGCTGAAGGTCGTGGCCGACGCGGACGAGGCGGTGGCGCTGTTCAACGCCCTCAGCCCACGGTTCGGGGCGAGCCTGATCAGCGAGGACGCCGCGGCGCACGAGCGGTTCTGGGTGGCGATCGACGCGCCGTTCGTGGGCGACGGGTTCACCCGCTGGGTCGACGGGCAGTACGCGCTGAACCGGCCGGAGCTGGGGCTCTCGAACTGGGCGCACGGGCGCCTCTTCGCGCGCGGCGCGGTGCTGTCGGGCGACGGCGTTTTCACGGTGCGCGGGCGGGCGCGGCAGGCCGATCCCCACCTCGACCGGCAGGGGGCGCCGACGCCGCCCCGCAAGGCCTGACCGGCGCATGTGGTCGGCCGGTCCGGCGCCCCGGCGCCCCGTGGGCGGACGGCCCGCCGCGCTCCGGCTGGGGTTCGACCTGAAGCCCGGGATGCGGGTGGGTCTGTTCGGCGGCTCGTTCAACCCGGCCCACGACGGCCATGCCCACGTGGCGGAGACGGCGCGGCGGAGGCTGAACCTCGACCGGGTGATCTGGCTGGTCTCGCCGCAGAACCCGCTGAAGGCGCGCCACGAGACGGCCTCCCTCGCCGAGCGGATGGCCGGCGCGCGGGCGGTGGCGCAAGGGCCGGCGATGATCGTCACCGACGCGGAGACGAAGCTCGGCAGCGCCTACACCGTCGACACGGTGCGCGCGCTGAAGGCGCGGTTCCCGGGGGTGCATTTCGTCTGGCTGATGGGCGCCGACAGCCTGGCCACCTTCCACCGCTGGAAGGGCTGGACCCAGATCATGCGCGAGCTGCCGGTGGCGGTGGTGTCGCGCCCGTGGATCTCGCTGAAGAGCCGGTTCAGCCCGGCGGCGCGGCGCTTCGCCCATGCGCGGCGGCCCTCCGGACAGGCCGGCGCCCTGCTCCAGCTGACGCCGCCGGCCTGGGTCTTCCTGCGCGGCCCGCTCAATTTCCAGTCATCGACGGCGTTGCGGGAACGCATGCGACGCTCCACCTCTTGAGCGACGGCTGACCGTGCCCGGCTTTTCGTGTACGCTCGGCGAAGCGAGGCAACCCAAAGGAGCACCCCCGCTGAACCGTGAAGTGGCGCCCAAGTCGGCGCGCGAGGCCGCGGCAAACGCCCCGGCTTCTTCGGCGGACCCCAGTTCGGTCGGCCATCTCGAGGACCTGATCCTCTCCCGCCTGGACGAGGACAAGGCGCAGGACGTCGTCTTCATCGACCTCAAGGGCAAGAGCCCCGTCGCCGACGGGCTCGTCGTCGCGTCCGGCCGCTCGCAGCGGCATGTGGGCGCCATGGCCGACCACCTGCTGCGCACGCTGAAGGAAGCGGGCTACGGCAAGTGCCGTGTCGAAGGCATGCCGCACGCCGACTGGGTGCTGATCGACGCCGGCGACGTGATCGTCCACCT
>CAZBXO010000235.1:0-2134 GCA_964495645.1 uncultured Phenylobacterium sp.
CGGGAATCCGGCGAACCCGCGCTTGCGCAGGGAACACGAAGCGGAGAACGGGCCTTGGCCGCGGGACCCAATCACAGGTCGGCGGTATGACGTTGGCCACATTCGCGCGAAGGCCGATGGGGGCAAGGATGAGCTCGGCAACATTCGGCCAATTCACCCGGATGCCCACCGCGCCGAGCACCGAGACAATGGCGACTATGCGAGATGGGCGCGGCGGCAGTGGATCGCGAAGGCGTTCGGCGGAACGGTCGCGCGCGGATTGGGGCCGATGTCATTGTTCTCCGACATCTTCCGTTTCTTGGTCCAACCACCGCGGACTGATAGCCTGGACAACTGGAAGAGCGACATCCAAGGCGTGCCAAGTCTGGAAGACCAACGCCGTGAGTTTGAGCGAATCCAGCGCCTGCGGAATCCGAATTGGAAGCCGGGCGATCCAACCATCGCTTAGAGCGCAAAGGCGTTTGTGTGGCTGACCCCGTCGATTGCAGCCGTTTCCCCGTCGGCGAGGACATCGACTACGATAGCCCGGAAGAGCGCAAGGGTCTGGAACAACTCCGCGACGACGCACGGGGCTTCATAGAGAGTCGGCCATGGTCGCCTCCGATCGCCGAGCTGTTGCTGGCGTTTGGAGTCAGCCCGATCCTCGCGCTCTTCCTGGTTCGCCACACGGAGCCGATTGCGCAGGGGGAACGGGCTGGAGACCTGGAGAGCTGGGTGGTCGTGGGCGACCTGCCCTTCATGCTGTTTGAGCCGGACGAGGCCCGGACGCCCGCTCGGGCTCTCGAACTCTACTGCGCGATAGCACAGGACTGGGCCGATCGAGTTCTGGCCAACGACGACCTGTCAGAGAGCTATCCGATCCCCGTGGCGCCGACCGAGGAGCACGCCGAGATGTTACTGCGCCGGATCGACTTCATTCGCAAAGAGCTGATCCCACTAGCCCAATGAGCGGGCGCACCCTCCCGCAAGAAGGAAGAGGGCGCCAATCTCAGACTTCGGCGCTATGTCCGGCGGCTCATCTGGTCCTTGTTGAAGGCGCGGGTCTTGGCGCCCTGGCCGCGCTCGGCCTCGGATTTGACGCCGCGGCTGGTGTGGTTGGACGAGAAGGTCGCGCCCTCGGGGGCGGGGCGGCCCCAGTCCTCCTGGGGGTTGTCGTCCTGGCAGATCTTGCGAAGGTCGACGTTCGCGGGGGTGCCGGCGCCGAGATCTCCGGCCACGTCCCCCAGGCCGGCTGCGTTGCGCGACGGGTCGGGCCCGCCCTTGGCAAGGACGCGGTTCGGGTCGTCGGCCATCTGAAACTCCTTTGGGACCATGGGTTCGAAACCCCCGGGACGGCGGGCCGTTCCTTGCGCTTCACCGCTGGGGCCTTTAGCCAATTGGGCCGATGGGGTCCGCCGTTCTCGCCGCCTATGACGCGCGCGTCCGCGAGGGCGCGATCCAGCCGGACCCGGCGCAACGGGCGGCGCTGGAGCCGCTGATCCGCCTCGAGCGCGACCTCGCCAAGGCCCCGAAGAAAGGGCTCTTCCGCAAAGCCGAGCCGGTCAGCCAGAAGGGCGTCTACCTCGTGGGGCCGGTGGGCCGCGGCAAGTCCATGCTGATGGACCTGTTCTACGAGGTGATCCCAGTCGCGGCGAAGCGGCGGACCCATTTCCACGTCTTCATGGGCGAGGTGCACCGCCTCATCGACGCCTGGCGCAAGGGCGACGCGACGGCGCGCAAGGCGAAGTTCGGGCAGAACAAGGGGGACGACCCCATCGTCCCGACCGCCGACGTGCTGGCCGAGCAGGCGACCCTGCTATGCTTCGACGAGTTCCAGGTCACCGACATCGCCGATGCGATGATCCTGGGCCGGCTGTTCGACGCCCTCTTCGAGCGCGGCGTCACCCTGGTGGCGACGTCCAACCGCGAGCCGGACCAGCTCTACAAGAACGGCATCAACCGCCAACTCTTCCTGCCCTTCATCGAGACCCTGAAGCGAAAGGCCGACGTGGTCAGCGTCGCCGGTCCGCACGACTATCGCCTCGACCGCCTGCGCGCCGCGGGCACCTGGTTCTCGCCCGTCGACGAAGCCCACGCGCGCGAGTTCGACCGGCTCTGGCAGCAGACCATCTGGCCCGAGGACGAGGACGGTGAG
>CAZBXO010000235.1:2234-4642 GCA_964495645.1 uncultured Phenylobacterium sp.
GCCTTCGAGTTCGAGCGCACCGCCTCGCGGCTCAACGAGATGCGCTCCGCCGACTGGCTGCACGAGGACGGCGAGTGCGGCTAGGCGCGAAGGCTCTCCACCAGCGCCTGGGCGTAGGGGCGCAGCGCCTCGTCGGCGCGGACGACGATGGTGAGGTCGCGGACGGCCCAGTCGTCGGTGAGATCGCAGACGGCGAGCGCCATGGTCCTGACGGCTCGCGCCGCCGTGGTCGCCGGGACGACGCCCACGCCCACGCCGCACTCGACGAGCCGGCAGACGGCGTCGAAGCTGCGCAGCTGGACGCGCAGGCGCAGCGGCCGGCCCTCGCGCGCGGCCTTGGCGGTGAGGAAGCGCTGCAGGGAGGCGGATCGCTCCAGGCCCACGAAATCGTAGTCCAGCGCATCGGCGAACCCGACGCGCCCGCGTCCCGCCAGCGGATGGCCGGCGGCCGTCACCACCACGAAGCGGTCCGAGCGGAACGGATAGGTCTGCAGCGCGCCCACCTCGACCGTGCCGGCCACGATGCCGATGTCGCCGACGCCCTCGGCGATCAGGCCGACGATCTCGTCGGAGAGCCGCTCCTCCAGGTCGATCGAGACGTGTGGATGGTCGGCCAGGAAGGACGACAACGCCTCGGGCAGGAATTCGGTGAGCGCATTGGTGTTGGCCAGCAGCTTCACCTCGCCGGAGACGCCGCCGGCGAAGGCGCCCAGGTCTTCGCGGAGGCGCGCGGCGTCGTTCAGCAGGCCGCGGGCATGCTTCAGGAGCGTGCGTCCGGCCGCGGTCGGCGTGACCCCATGGCGCGAGCGGTCCAGGAGGCGCGCGCCCAGACTCTCCTCCATCCCGCGGATCCGCGTCGAGGCGGCGGCCAGCGCCAAGGCGCTGCGTTCCGCGCCGTGGGTGATCGAGCCCGCGTCGACCACGTCGCAGAACAGCCTGAGGTCGGTAAGATCGAACCGCATCCTTCGCCCTTCGCGAAGGGAAGCTAGCATAGATACGCATTGTGCGTAGACCCCGCCCTATACAGACTTCCGGATCGGCGAAGGAGCGGGACGCAGCGATGCGGGCGATGACGCGCGGGGCGGCGCGATACGGCCGAGCTTCGTTGACACCGCTCAGAGCCGGCCTACAACTTTCGTGGGGACTGGGAAAAAGCGGAAATCGCCATGGCTGAGGGATCACGCCGCGCGCGGCCGATGTCGCCGCATCTGCAGATCTGGCGATGGCACGTGACCATGGCCACGTCGATCTTCCACCGGGCGACCGGGGTGGCGCTCTATGTCGCCGCGCTGATCGGCGCGGCCTGGGCGTTGTCGCTGGCCGCGGGGCCGGACGCCTACGCGACCTTCAAGGACCTCCTGGGCACGCCGCTCGGCCTGTTCGTGATGTTCGGGCTATCGGTTTCGGTCTTCTACCACCTGGGCAACGGCATCCGGCACCTGGTGTGGGACTTCGGGCACGGGCTGGACGTGAAGAGCGCCAACGCCTCGGCCTGGGTCGTTTTCGGCTTTACGGCCGCCGCGACCGTCGCGGCCTGGGCGATCGCCTTCATGTCGGGAGCGATCCAATGAGCGGCTATCGCACGCCCCTGAAGGTGGCCCGGGGATTGGGTTCGGCCAAGCACGGGGTCGGCCATTGGGTGGCCGAGCGCGTGGCCGCCATCGCGCTGATCCCGCTGGTGGTCTGGGTCGCCTATGCGGTGATCCGCCTGGCGCAGCTCGACTACTACGGCGCGGCCGCCTGGATCGCCGATCCGCTGAACGCCACGCTGACGATCCTGACGCTGGCGATCAGCTGTTCGCACATGGTCTCGGGCATCCGGGTCATCGTCGAGGACTACATCGAAAAGCCGGTGACCAAGGCCGCGCTGCTGCTGCTGAACGCCGGCATCGGCCTGTTGGCCGGGGCGCTCGCCATCTTCTCCATCCTCAAGGTCGCGCTGGGGGGCGTCTGAGCCATGGCTGCCTATGAGTGGATCGACCATCGCTTCGACGTCGTGGTCGTCGGCGCCGGCGGCTCGGGCCTGCGTGCGGCGCTGGGCTGCGCCCAGGCGGGCCTGTCGACGGCCTGTATCACCAAGGTGTTCCCCACCCGGTCGCACACCGTGGCCGCCCAGGGCGGCATCTCCGCCAGCCTCGGCAACATGGGCGAGGACGACTGGCGCTGGCACATGTTCGACACCGTCAAGGGCTCGGACTGGCTGGGGGACCAGGACGCCATCGAGTACCTGTGCCGCAATGCGCCGGCCGCGGTGTACGAGCTGGAGCACTGGGGGGTGCCCTTCTCCCGCACCGAGGACGGCAAGATCTACCAGCGCGCCTTCGGCGGCATGACCAAGAACTACGGCGAGGCCCCGATCCAGCGCACCTGCGCGGCGGCCGACCGCACCGGCCACGCCATGCTGCACA
>CAZBXO010000236.1:0-4579 GCA_964495645.1 uncultured Phenylobacterium sp.
TCCGGCCCGTCGACCAGGCGCTGCGAGCGCACGGCCGTGTACCAGCGCGCCAGCGGGGTGTCGTGGCTGTAGCCCAGCGAGCCGTGCAGCTGGATCGCGGTGTCCACCACGTGGTGCACCATGTTGGCCAGGTAGACCTTTGCGATCCCGTTCTCGTTCCTGAGGTCCATGCCCTTCTCCGCCTTGTAGGCGATGTGCATGAGCATGAGGCGGCTGATGTAGAGCTGGGTCGCGCACTCGGCCATCATGAACTGGACCGCCTGGCGCTCCTCCAGCAGCTTGCCGAAGGTCTCTCGCGTGGTGATCCGCTCGGCGGCCATGTCGAGCGCCCGCTGGGCCAGCGCCACGTTGTGCATGCCGTGCCGCAGTCGGCCGTAGGCCAGGCGGTGCTGGCCCATGTTGAAGCCGTTGCCCTCGCCGCCCAGCAGGTTCTCTGCGGGGACCTTCAGGTCCTTGATCTCAACCTCGGCGTGACCGCCGCCCATGATGTGGCTCAGCGGGCCTTCGCCGGCCATGGTCGGTATGTTGCGCTTGATGTTGTAGCCGGGGTTCGGGAGCTCGACGATGAAGGTCGAGTAGCGCTGGTGGCGCGGCGCGTCCGGGTCCGTCATCGCCATGACCAGCGCCATGTCGGCCGAGGAGGCAGCCGACGAGAACCACTTCTCGCCGTTCAGGACGTAGTTCTCGTTCCCCTCCTTCACCGCGCGGGTCTGCATGCCGGTCGCGTCGGCGCCGGCCGCCTTTTCGGTCATCGAGTAGCAGACTCGCTTCTCGCCGTTCAGCAGGGGCTTGAGGAACTTCTCCTTCTGATACTCGGTCCCGTTCTGCAGGATCGTGAGCATGGTGGCGTCGTCGGGACCCTGGGTGTTCATCGAGAGCGCGCCCAGGTAGCTCTCGCCCAGCTCCATCTGGACCAGCGCGTTGGCGAGCGGGCCCAGCCCCATGCCCCCGTATTCCTTGGGGATGAAGGGGCACCAGAGGCCCTGGGCGCGGGCCTTGGTCCGCAGCTCGTCCAGGACCTGCCTGTAGCTCTCCTTGTCGGTGATCCGCTTCTCGGCGGGGATGCACTCGTCGTGCACCCACTGGCGCACGCGCTCGCGGATCGCCTTGGCTTCGTCGGGAATCTCGAAGTCGATGGCCACGGGCGGTCCTCCTCTTTGCGGGCCCGCTACCGTGGGACCGGCCAGCCGAAATGAAAAGGGCGCCGCTAGGGCGCCCTCTCCGTCTGGCTTCAGGCCGGCTCGGCGGCCTTCTCGCCCATCTTGAAGTCGGAGAACTTGCGGCCTTCGGCGGCGAGGCGTTCCAGCAGGGCCGAGGGCTTGAAATCGTCGCCCATCTTGCCCTGGAACTCCTGCATCTTGGCCAGCACGTTGGCGACGCCGATCTGGTCGCCATAGTGCATGGGACCGCCGCGGTAGACGGGCCAGCCGTAGCCGTTCACCCAGACCACATCGATGTCGGACGCGCGGATGGCCTTGCCCTCCTCGAGGATCTTCGCGCCCTCGTTAATCATCGGATAGATGCAGCGCTCCAGGATCTCTTCGTCCGAGATCTTGCGCGGGTTGCGGCCGCTCTTCACGATGAAGTCGTTGATGATCTTCTCGGTGACGGGGCTCGGCTTGGCGTTGCGGTTCTCGTCGTAGTCGTAGTAGCCCGCGCCGGTCTTCTGCCCACGCCGGTCCATCTCGCAGAGCACGTCGCGGATGGTCTCGCCCTTCGACTGTTCCTTCACCCAGCCGATGTCGAGGCCGGCCAGGTCGCTCATGGCGAACGGGCCCATCGGGAAGCCGAAGTCGTAGAGCACGCGGTCGATGTCCCAGGGCATGGCCCCTTCCATCACCAGCTTCTGCGCCTCGCGCTGGCGCTGGGAGAGCATGCGGTTGCCGATGAAGCCCGGGCAGACCCCGGCCAGGACCGCGATCTTGCCGATCTGCTTGGCCAGCTTCATCGAGGTGGCGATCACGTCCTTGGCGGTCTTCTCGCCGCGGATCACCTCCAGCAGCTTCATGACGTTGGCCGGCGAGAAGAAGTGCAGGCCGATGACGTCCTGCGGGCGGCTCGTCACCGAGGCGATCTCGTCGATGTTCAGGTAGCTGGTGTTCGACGCCAGGATTGCGCCCGGCTTGGCCACCTTGTCCAGGCGGGCGAAGACGTCCTTCTTGATGTCCATCCGCTCGAACACGGCCTCGATGATCAGGTCGCAGTCGGCCAGCGCGTCGAAGTCGAGAGTGCCGGTGAGCAGCGCCATGCGCTTCTCGGTCTCTTCCGGCTTGGCGGTGCGTGAGCGCTCGTAGTTGCCGCGGATGGTCTTCAGCCCGCGCTGCAGCGCCTCTTCCTGCACCTCGACGATGGTCACCGGAATGCCGGCGTTCATGAAGTTCATCGAGATCCCGCCGCCCATGGTGCCGGCGCCGAGCACGCCAACCTTCCTGATCGGGCGGACCGGGGTGTCGTCCGGCACGTCGGGGATCTTCGCCGCCGTCCGCTCGGCGAAGAAATAGCCGCGCTGCGCCGCCGACTGGGCGCCGCTCATCAGGCCCATGAACAGCTGGCGCTCGGTCTTCAGCCCCTCCTCGAAGGTCGGCGCGTTCACCGCCGCCTCGATGCACTTGATGTTGGCCTCGGGGGCGTCGAAGCCGCGGAACTTCCGCGCGTTCTTCTTGCGGAACTCGGCGAAGATCTCGGGGTGGCCCTTGGCCGGCTCCAGCTTTTCGTTGTTCTCGCTGATCTTCTTGAGCGGCTTGCCTTCGGCGACCGCCTTGTTGGCGAAGGCGATGGCGCCTTCCTTCAGCTTGCCTTCCTCGACCAGCTCGTCGACCAGACCCAGCCTGGCGGCTTCCGGCGCCGGGACGTGACGGCCCGAAGTCATCATCTCGAGCGCATTCTCGACGCCGACGACGCGCGGGAGCCGCTGCGTGCCGCCCGCGCCCGGCAGCAGGCCCAGCGCCACCTCCGGCAGGCCCAGGCGCGCCGAAGGCACGGCCACGCGGTAGTGCGCGCACAGCGCCACTTCGAGGCCGCCGCCCAGCGCCGTGCCGTGGATCGCGGCCACCACCGGCTTGGTCGAGCTTTCCATCATGTTCTGGACATCGAACAGGCTGGCGCCCTTCTGCGCCCCACCGAACTCGGTGATGTCCGCGCCGGCGATGAAGGTCCGCCCATCGCAAATCAGCACGATGGCTTTGGCGTCGCTCGCGATCGCCTGCTTGAAGCCCTCGTAGAGCCCATCGCGGACGTTGAACGACAGCGCGTTCACGGGCGGCGAGTTCAGCGTGACGATGGCGACGTCGCCGTCGCGGGTCAGCGTCGTGACGGAATTGATCTCGGTCATCTGGGAGCTTCCTTGAGGCGATCGGGGGCCGCTTCGTTGACTTGCGGCGGCCGGCATTTCAAACGCCTGTTACAGGCCACGCGGGACGCGGCCAAGTCAACGGGAGGGATGGGATGGCGTCGGATCTGTTCTCGCTGGAGGGCCGCGTCGCCCTGGTGACCGGCGGCTCGCGCGGCATCGGCAAGATGATCGCCAAGGGCTTCATCGACTTCGGGGCGAAGGTCTACATTTCCTCGCGCAAGGCCGGCGCCTGTGACGAGACCGCAGCTGAGCTCGGTCCCAACTGCATATCCATGCCCCAGGACGTCTCGACCGTGGAGGGCGCGCGCCAGCTGGCCCAGCGGATCATGGCCGCCGAGCCCAAGCTCGACATCCTGGTCAATAACGCCGGCGCCGCTTGGGGCGCGGAGTTCGACGAGTTCCCGGAGAGCGGCTGGGACAAGGTGATGAATCTGAACCTGAAGTCACCCTTCTTCCTGCTGCAGGCGCTGCACCCGGCGCTGAAGGCCGCCGCCTCGGACGACCGTCCCGCCAAGGTGATCAACATCGCCTCGATCGACGGCATGCACCTGAACCCGCTGGAGACCTGGAGCTACCACGCCTCCAAGTCGTCGCTGATCTACCTCACCCGGCGGCTGGCGGCGAAGCTGGCGCCCGAGCGGATCGTGGTCACCTGCATCGCGCCCGGCCCTTTCGCCTCGGACATGAACCGCGCGGCCCGCGACCACGGCGACGTGATCGCCTCGCGGGTGCCCATGGGGCGGATCGGCCGCGACGAGGACATGGCGGCCGCCGCCATCTACCTCGCCTCTCGGGCCGGCGACTATGTGGTGGGCGCGACGATCCCCGTGGACGGCGGCGTGGCGCTGGCCAGTCTGCCCCGCGAGGCGATCGCCGGGTAGCAGCTGCGGCCAGGGCGGCCGCGGTGCGTTATAGGTCGCACCCTTGACCGAGCCCTCGCCCAAGCCCCGATCGCGCCTGCGCCTCGTCCTGGCGATCGCCCTCGTGGTGGTCGCATCGGCGGCGGTCGCCCTCTATGCCGCGCGCCGGACGATCGCCGAGCAGGCGCTGGTCGGCTGGCTGAAGGCGCGCGGAATCGCCTCCGAGGCGACCATCCGGGAGCTCGGCCTCGGCCGCGCCCAGGCGACGCTGCGGGTCGGCGACCCGCGCGCCCCGGACTTCGAAGCCCGCGACGCAGAGGTCCTCTACGGCTGGCGCGGCCTGTCTCCCGAGGTCCGGGCGGTCACC
>CAZBXO010000237.1:0-4562 GCA_964495645.1 uncultured Phenylobacterium sp.
TCCTCAACGCCGTCATCTGCGGCGGCGAGGCCCTGGCGGCGGAGCTCCTTGCCGAGGCGCGGGCCAAGCTGAAGGACGACGCGGAGGCGGCCGACAAGGTCGTCGCCATGTGGAACCGCGTCACCCGGCGCACCATGCAGGCCATGGTGCTGGACGAGAAGCTCGACCGCGCCGCCGCCGAGGACGCGCGCCGGAACCCGCCGCCGCGTCCGCAGGTCGAGCCCGATCCCCGCGTCGTGCAGCGCCGGAAGGACATCCTGCGCGCCTTCCGCATGGACCCCGAGGGCCTGGATCTCGACGACGACGAGACCCTGGACGGCCTGCTCGAGGAGATGGCCGCGGGCGACGAGCTCACCGACTACGACATCGACGAGAACATCACCCGCATCTGCGGCGCCCTGGACTGGAAGCGGCCGCGGCCGGTTCCTCCCCCGCAGGGGGAGGGGGAACATGAAGGGGTGGAGGGGGTCCGCTCCGGCGCCTCAACCGCAACGCGCACCGACTCGGCTGAGCACCCCTCACCCCCTTCGGGGGAGCTCCCCCCAAAGGGGGAGCATAGGGTTCCGCCCTCGCAACACGCGCCCATCGTCCGTTCCGAGCACCCGCCGCGCGACTGGCGCCGCGAACTGGAGCTGCGCGACGAGGCCGTGCGCCGCCGCTGCGCCCTCGAACGCGGCGAGGACCCCGACTCCAGCTGAGCGCGAAGGCCCTCGGTTTCGAACCACACGAACTCGCCAACCAGCCCCCGGCGTCCGCGCCGGCAGGGCCCGTTCGTATTGTTCGTGTGGTTCGTGGACGACTCCTGCTGCGCCCGACCGCGCAACGCGGCCGGTCAGGCCGCTTCGCGCTCGCCGTCTTCCTTCAGGAAACCGAGCAGCGGGGCGACGTGCGGGGCGAAGGTCGCGACGGTGGGCGGCGGGCCGCCCTGGCTCCACTCGATGTGACGGTAGAGCTTGGCCGCGGCCGCGCTCAGACTCGCGTCCTCGGTGTTCTTCGCCACCTTCTCGATGATGCTGGCCTGGGCGAGCATGGCGCGCAGCGCCTGCTGTGGGTCCTTCTCCACCGAAGCGGCGGCGACGCGGAGGATCTTCAGGGCCTGCTGCAGCTTGGCTTCGTCGGGACTCTCGCGGGTGTCGGAACCGCGCTTCAGCGGGCCGGTGTAGTCGCCCGAGTTGAACCGCCGCCGGTCGGGGCCGATGTAGCCCACGCCCTCGACCCAATCCCGGCTGCGCAGGGTCACGGCCTCCAGGCGGCGCAGCAGGTCCTTCATCGAGAAGGGCTTGCGCAGGAACTCGTGCACGCCGGCGTCACGGGCGGCCAGGATCGCGGTCGCGGTCGCCTCACCGGTCACCATGATCACCGGCGCCTGGCGGCACGGGAGCGTGGAGCGGCGCAGCTGGCGGGTGAAGGTCAGGCCGTCGATGCCTTCCGCCGCGAAGCCCGTGAAGATGATCTGCGGTTCGCAGACGGCCGCCTGCTTCATCGCCCTGTCGATGGTGGGCGCCACCCAGACCTGGGCGCGGCTCACGTCGCGCATCAGTTCGGTCAGGAATCGCGCGCTCTGGGCGCTCGGGTCGGCGATCAGCACGCGCTGCAGGTGAGGCGCCATACGCTGAACGGTCTGTCTGTCGGCGCTGAACACGAACGGCTCCGGAGTCTTCCAAACGGAGCGTAGCGCGCGGGGGTAAAGAACCGCTTGACGCTGCAACGTCGCGCGACAATCCGCGCACCCTTGCCGTCAATCCTGGAACGGGTCGCGCATCAGGATGGTGTCGTCCCGCTGCGGGCTGGTGGAGAGCAGCGCCACCGGCGCCCCGATCAGCTCCTCGATGCGGCGAACGTACTTCACCGCCTGGGCGGGCAGGTCCTTCCAGGACCGGGCGCCCTGGGTGGTCTCCGACCAGCCGTCCATCTCCTCGTAGACCGGCGCCAGCTGGCCCTGCGCCTTCAGGCCCGCGGGCAGGTAGCCGATGTCGCGGCCGTCAAGCCGGTAGCCGGTGCAGATCTTGAGCGTCGGGAGGCCGTCCAGCACGTCGAGCTTGGTCAGGGCGATGCCGCTGATGCCGTTCAGCGCCACCGACTGGCGCACCAGGGCCGCGTCGAACCAGCCGCAGCGCCGCGAGCGGCCGGTGACGGTGCCGAACTCCCGGCCCACCCGGCCCAGGTGCTCACCCACGGCGTCGGTGAGCTCAGTCGGGAACGGCCCCTCCCCCACCCGCGTGGTGTAGGCCTTGACGATGCCGAGGACGTAGCCCGGCCCCTTCGGTCCCAGACCCGAGCCCGCGGCAGCCTGCCCGGCCACGGTGTTTGAGGATGTGACGAACGGATAGGTCCCGTGATCGACGTCCAGCAGCGCGCCCTGCGCCCCCTCGAACAGCACCCGGCGGCCGCCCTTCACCAGCCCGTCCAGCTCCAGCCAGGCCGGCCGCGCGAAGGGGAGGATCCTCGGCGCCATGGCCTCCAGCTCGGCCAGCAGGCCGGCGGCGTCGAACTCGGGCAGGCCGAGCCCGCGGCGCAGCGGCCCGTGGTGCGCCAGCAGTCGGTCGATCTTCGCCTCCAGCGCCTCGCGGTCGGCGAGGTCCGCCACCCGGATCGCCCGGCGGCCGACCTTGTCCTCGTAGGCCGGCCCGATGCCACGCCCGGTGGTGCCGATCTTCTGGGTCGCTGCGGCCTCCCGCGCCTGGTCGAGGTCACGGTGTAGCGGCAGAATCAGGCAGGCGTTGTCGGCCAGCATCAGAAGGTCCGGCCCGATCTCCACGCCCTGCCCGCGCAGGGTCTCGATCTCGGAGAGCAGGTGCCAGGGATCGACCACCACGCCATTGCCGATGATCGACAGCTTGCCCTGCACCACGCCCGAGGGGAGCAGGCTGAGCTTGTAGACCTGGTTGCCGACCACCAGCGTGTGGCCGGCGTTGTGCCCCCCCTGGAAGCGCACCACCACGTCGGCCCGGTTCGACAGCCAGTCGACGAGCTTGCCCTTGCCCTCGTCACCCCACTGGGCGCCGATCACGGTCACATTGGCCATTTTCGGATACGATCCCCCGACCTGCCCGGAGAACCCTCGGCGCCCTTCGACAGGTGCTCGGCGCGGGGGTGGGATCGATTTGCGGGGCGGGGTCTAGACCATCGGGGCCTCGCGCTCAAGGGCCCGAGACGCTATCTCCGCCACATGGACATCCCGCGCTTCCACCTGGCCTTCCCGGTGCGCGATCTCGCCGAGGCGCGCGCCTTCTACGGCAGCCTGCTGGGGTGTCCGGAAGGACGCTCGTCGGACAAGTGGGTCGACTTCGACTTCCACGGCCACCAGATCGTGGCGCACCTGTCGCCGGACGAGGCTGGCCCCGAAACACCGGGAGGAGGCGCGACTAACGCCGTCGACGGCGAGGCCGTCCCGGTGCGCCACTTCGGCGTCATCCTGACCCTGCCCGAATGGCATGACCTGGCCGAACGGCTGAAGGCCGCCGGCGTCGCCTTCGTCATCCCGCCGCAGATCCCCTTCCAGGGCCAACCGGGCGAGCAGGCGACGATGTTCCTTCTCGACCCCTCCGGCAATGCGCTGGAGTTCAAGGCCTTCGCCGACGACTCCCAGGTCTTCGCGAGATGAACGCCGTCGTCCCCACCGTCACCCTCGCCGACATCGAGGCCGCCGCGGGCCGCCTGAGAGGCGTCGCCGTCGAGACGCCTTTGCTCGAGAGCGCCGCCCTGAACGAACACACCGGCCTGCGCGTGCTGCTGAAGCCCGAGACCCTGCAGCGGGTCGGGGCCTTCAAGTTCCGCGGCGCCTACAACCGCCTCGTCCAGCTGACTCCGGAGGAACGCCGGCGCGGTGTCGTCGCCTTCTCGTCCGGCAACCACGCCCAGGGCGTGGCCCTCGCGGCGAAGCTGCTGGGTATCTCGGCGGTCATCGTCATGCCGGCCGACGCCCCGGCGGTGAAGGCCGCGGCGACTCAGGCCTACGGCGCCGAGGTGCGCTTCTACGACCGCCTGACCGAGAGCCGCGAGGGCATCGCCGCCGAGATCGCCCGCGAGCGCGGCTGCATCACCGTCCCCGCCTTCGACGACCCGCACATCGTGGCCGGTCAGGGCACGGCGGGCCTCGAGCTGATGCGGCAGGCCGGGGCGCTCGGCGCCCGGCCCGACGTCGTGGTCACGCCGATGAGCGGTGGCGGCCTGATGGCAGGCGTCTCCACAGCAGTGAAGGCGCTCTCACCGCAGACAGCCCTCGTGGGCGTGGAGCCCGAAGGCTTCGATGACACGCGGCAGTCCATGCAGGCGGGCCGCCGCATCGCCATCAAGCCCACCACACGCTCGATCTGCGACGCCCTCGAGACCCCCTGCCCCGGCGAGATCACCTTCGCCATCAACCAGCGCACCGTGGCCGACGTCGCCGTGGTCACGCAGGCCGAGGTGACCGGGGCGATGCGCTACGCCTTCTCGACGCTGAAGCTCGTGGTCGAGCCGGGCGGCGTCACCCCGCTGGCGGCCCTTCTGGCCGGCAAGGTCAAGACCCGCGGCGGTTCGACAGTCGCCCTGGTCCTCTCCGGCGGCAACGTCGACCCGGA
>CAZBXO010000238.1:0-4517 GCA_964495645.1 uncultured Phenylobacterium sp.
GGCGGCCGACCTTGCCGGCCGCCGCCGCCTCGCGGAACCGGGCGACCTCGATCTCGATGCGCTCCCCCGCCTGGTGATCGCGCACCAGCTTGGCCTCCAGCGCCATCGACTGGCGCGCCGAGCGCGCGGCGCGGTGGAAGGCGTGGGTGGCCGCGGTGACCTGCTCGGGCGTGGCGTCGGGGGCCTGCGCCTGGTCACGCGCCATCATCGCCAGCGCCTCGGCCGCCTCGGCGAGGCGGCGGCAGGAGGCGACGTGTCGGGCGGTCATCTCGGCGGTGTCGAACGCGGTCATGGAAACATATGTAGAACATCATTGCAAGATGCGCAAGCGCAAAATGCAAAATTCCGAGTGTCATCCCGGTTTCGCCGCAGGCGAAGACCGGGACCCATACCCTATGAGTCGGAGGGTGGAGCGCTGGCGCCAGCGCGAGCCGGGCAGGATCGGTGCGTATGGGTCCCGGTCTTCCGCGTGCCGCGGAAACCGGGATGACAGCTTGGGGGGTTAGTCCACCGCGCGGGTGACGAGGTCGCGCCAGGCAGGGTCGGTGTCGTCGACCAGGTCGACGTCGTCGAGGAGGGCCACGGCGCTGTCGCCATCGGGGAGGATGAGGCCGAGGACCTCCATCAGCTCGCCCTCGGCGCTGGTGTGCGCCTCGGCCTGGACGGCGACGGCGGCCTGTTCGCCGTCCTCCTCCCACCAGATCACCGGTTGCGGCAGGTCCATGTCGAGCGGGCGGGGGTCGGCGGTGTCGGCCAGCGCGAAGACGGCGCGGCGGGCCTGGACGTCGTCGAGCGTGGCGACGGCGCCGGCGAAGGGGACGAGCCGGGTCCAGTCGTCGACGTCGAAGCCGCCGCCATCGGCGTCGTCGTCTGTGGTCACCGCTTCATCCAGGGCTTCGACGCCCCGGCCGGCGCGCGCTTGTCGGGCTTGAGCTTGTCGCCGCCGGGCGCCTGCCCCCGCGCCGCCAGCGCCGCCTGCTTGAGGCGCAGCGCCCGCTGGATGGGCGTCTCGTCGGCGGGCGGCTTGGGTGTGTCGGTCATGACGGGGGTGTAGCAGGCGGACCCGGGATCCCGCGCCCCGAAACCGAATCCGCCGCCGAATTCCGACCGGATCGGGAGGACTCGCGCCCGGCGCCGGGCAACCCGGTTGAACCCTCCAGGGCCGCGGCGAGTTTCGCTAAAGGGACGAGGAGGCTCCGCCATGACGGACCATCAAGACCCCATGAGCATGGGCTGGGGCCGGTTTGCGGCCATGATCGCCGTTTCGACGGTGATCATGTTCTTCCTGATGTATCAGCTGGTCTACAGCGTCGAGCATGCCCTGTTCAGCCTGACCCGCTTCCTCGGCGCCCTGGCGATGGGCTGCGTGATGACGGCGGTCATGCTGGGGTTCATGTGGAAGATGTACCGGCCGGCGGGGGTGAAGATCGCGGTCCTCGCCGTCGCGGTGGTCGGCAGCGTCGCGCTGCTCGCGGTCAACCGCAGCCAGGCGCTGGTCAGCGACCTCGACTTCCTGCGGGCGATGATCCCGCACCACTCGATCGCCATCAACAACGCCCGCAAGGCCGACATCCGCGATCCGCGGGTCCGCTATCTCGCCGACCGCATCACGCGCGACCAGGTCAAGGAGATCGCCGAGATGAAGGTGCTCATCGCCGACATCGAGCAGCTCGGACGGCGGGGCGACACCCGGCGACCGGCCCGGCCCGCGACCCTGGAGCCCGAGGGCGCGCAGGAGGCCCGCGACCTCCTGAGCGGAAAGCTGCTGACCGACGCGCCGCTCTAACCGCCGCGTCGGAAGGGCCTTCACACGACTTTGGATTCGCGAGCCGGGGGCGCTGGAGGGGGCGGCGGAGTTCTAAATTCGTTCGCGGCGGGAAGCACCGCGGCCCTCCCCCGCCAAGGCGTCGAGCCGGCTAGGGTGGGTCGAGCAACCGCAGGGCGCCGGCGGCGTCGACGCAGGCGCCGCGGCGCTCGCGCAGGCGCTGCAGCATCCGCGCGAGGGTTTCGTCGGGAGCCGGGCCGACCTGGGTGGCCTCGACCTGGCTGCGACTGGGGGCGACGCCGCTCGCGGCGCTGTTGCGGATGAACTGGCCGGCCGCGGAGGCGAGCCGCCACCGGTAGCTGTCGGCCAGCGCAAGGTCGGCCAGCGCCTGGGCGCGGACCTCGCCGTTGAAGTCGGCCTGGTCGTAGGCGAGCGGCGCGAGGCGGGCGGTCGCCTCCGCCTCGGCGGCCTGCAGGTCGCGGATCCGGTCGACCCATCCGAACAGCACGCCATAGGTGACGAAGCGGTCGTGCGGGATGCGCTTGACCGCCTCGCTGCCGAGGGCTCGGTCGAAGCTGCTCGTCCACCAGGTGCGGATCGGCGCGGTGTAGGCCGCTGCGACCCGGTTCGCGCCATCCGGCGAGGGGATCGCCGCGCCGGGCAGGCTGCCGTTCGCCGCGCCGACCCGCTCGGCGAGCTCGGCCACCCGGCCGGCGAGGCAGGGATCGCTCGCGCGGCGCTCCACCGCGGCCGCGAGGTTGTGGCGCAGATCGACCGCGAACAGGGCCTCGAGCTCGCGGGCTTCGCTGCGCCAGCGCAGCTCCTGCACGACGTTTTCCAGCGCCAGCGCGATCAGGACGCCGAACACCACCACCGCCAGTTCGACTATCCGCGCCCGGGAGATCGGCGGCAGGCGTCGCGGCGGCGGCGCGTCCGGTTCGGCGTCGTGATCCATGTGGGCCCCCCGGCCGGGATAGTGCCCGGCCTAGGCGCGATGTCCACGGCCGAGAGGAGGCGACGAATACGGACGTGGGCCTCAAGCAACTGTGGATTCGCAACCCGGGAGCGCTGGCGCGGGCGCGGGCGTTCTGATTTCGTTCGCAGCCGTTCAGACGCCTGGGAGAGCCCCCGCTTGGGTCATCGCAATCCGGACCGTGTGCCGCTGTCGGCGCGCCTCGCGCGCGGCCGGACCGTGGGCGACATGATCCGCGAGCGGTGGGAGGTGATCTCCAAGTGCGACCACTGCGGGCTGATGATGCTGGCCGACCTGGCGATGATCGCCCGCGTCGCGGGGCCGGGCGTCATCCTCTGGAACCGCCGCGCGAAGTGCCGCCGCCTGCTCTGCCCCGGCCACGTCGCCTTCCACGCCAAGGCGCCGGGCATGGACGGGTATCAGCCGCTGGCGATCGATCCCGAGGTGCGGGAGGGGTGAGGCTGCGAGCAGTACGGTCCAGCGGGCTGGACCCGGAAGGTGACCTTGCGCAGAGTCCGATTCGGACCACTGGTCTGCGAAGCGCATTGTAGGGGAGCTCACGCACGGAATGTACGGCCCCGACATCCTGGTGAGATCGCTGACGAAGCCCAGCAGGAGCGACAAGTTCGGGAACGCTTGGCAGTACCACTCAAGAAGCGATCATCACTCCAAGGTGGCTTGCTGGGGCATCGTGTTCGATCTGTTGCGCACGTGCTCGCTGCTTCGACGCCACGTCAGCGACGGCGTCGTTGGATTCGGCATCAATCACGAAATGCGGGACTTCGTTCACGATCGAAAGAAGAACCTGGACCTCGTGCTGTGCACCCCCGCCGGGGCAGGCTCTCCCTTCAGGAAGGAGGACCTCGCCACGATGAATGCGGAGTGGGACATCGAACTCAGCTCCGAAGAAGCGGCCGCGCTTGCCGCCTTGCCGCCGCTGAGGCGGGCGCCAGTGGGCTCGGTGCTCATGGCGCTAGAAGCGAAGGCGTGCATGACAGCACACCAGCGGGCGCTTCCAAGACTGTACGACGAGTTGAACTCGTCCCACCTCACGGTTCACGGCGCCACCGATCAGGCGATAGCCGCTGGTTTCGCCATGATCAACGTCGCCGCCGAGTATCTCAGTCCCGATCTCAACAAGAGGAACCGGACCTCTGATCCGGAATGGAGCCGCCACGCCCAACCGCGCGACGCGCAGCTCGCTGTGGACAAGGTTCGCCAACTGCCGAAGCGCTCGAAGCCGGGGGACGTGGGGTACGACGCTCTGGCGATCGTGCTCATCGAATGCGTGAACGACGGCAGGCCGGTGGCGCTGGTCACGTCGCCACCGGCGCCACAGGTCGGTGACATCTACAACTACGCATCAATGATCGACCGGCTCGGCCACATCTACGCGACGCGCTTCAAAGATCTTTGAGAGTCGGCCCTCACTCGTCCCGGCTTCGCACTCCCAGACGAGGACGACCTTGAAGCCTCGACGTCGAAGGGCGCGGACCGAAGCAGCGTCGCGCTCGCGATTGCGAGCGAACTTCGCGACCCAGAATTCCCGGTTCGACTTCGGGACCGTTGCGCGGCGGCAGCCGGTGTGGTGATGCCAATAACAGCCTTGGACGAAGACCGCCCAGCCGCCACGCTGGTTGGCGAAATCGGGCGAGCCGGGAAGGCCCCGCACATTCTTCCTGTAGGAGAGGCCCAGCGCGCGCAGGGTGCGCCCCACCGCCAGCTCGGCCGCCGTCCCCCTCTGGCGCACTCGCCCGAGAAGCCGGCTGCGCTCCGGCG
>CAZBXO010000239.1:0-4513 GCA_964495645.1 uncultured Phenylobacterium sp.
GCGAGCACAGCATCGCGTGGCGCGCGCCCGTCACCAGCCGCTCGTTGACGTGTCCAGCCACGTCGGGATGCAGACCCACCATCTTCGAAAGGGACACGGGGCGCCTCCTGCCACGATCAGCGCGGCCGGGATGCGGGCCGCCCGGGGTAAACCGGAGAGGCGGGCGGGGGTTCATGGGCAGGGCGATATCCTTGACGCCGAGCTCAGACGCTCGGGGCGGCGGGCGCGAAGAGGGGCCGCCGCCGTCCCTTACGGCCATTTAACTTGCGCCGCGCCGGCCGAACTCGCCCACTTCGGGCCTCAGTTCCCGAAGGAAAGCGCCATGTCCGTTCGAACCGTCATGATCGCCGCCGCGGCGACGGCGCTCTTCGCCGTCGCGGCCCAGGCTTCGGAGCGCGACCACGCCTTCGTCCTGCTCAAGGGCGGGAGCCACAGCGTGGCGATGAGCGGGTCGTCGGACGACGTGCGTCGCGCCAGGGCGCTGCGGAGCGGCGACGAATCCCTGCTGTTCGTCCGTCGGGGCGACGCCGAGTACGTCGTTCGGGATCCGGCGACGCTGCGCCAGGTGAAGGCGCTGTTCGAGCCGCAGGAGGCGCTCGGACGCGAGCAGGCCGAGCTCGGGGCGCGCCAGGCGGCGCTGGGGCGCGAGCAGGCCCGGCTGGGAGCGCAACAGGCCGCGCTGGCCTACCGGCGCATCGGCGACTCGCCGCGCGAGGCCGCGGAGTCCGCGCGCCGGCAGGCCGAACTCGGCCGCGAGCAGGCGGCGCTCGGACGCCAGCAGGGGGCGCTGGGACGCGAGCAGGGCGAACTCGGGCGCCGTCAGGGCGAGCTGGGCCGCGCCGCCGACCGGCAGATGCGCACGATGGTCGACGAGGCGATCCGCTCGGGCCTGGCCCAGCGCGTCGACTGAAGCGTCAGGGCGGCGGCTTGGCGGTCGGTCCCGGCTGCGGCGCGGTGTCGACCCGGGGCATGTCCGCTCGCGGGCCGGAGTCCGGGCCCGCGGGCGTCTGCGGCACCGCCTTGGCCCCGAGGTAGGCCGCGTGGCTGACGCCCAACAGCACCAGGCCGCCCTCGCTAAGCCCCGGCAGCGCGCTGAAGGGCGTGCCCGACACCGGTCCCGCCAAGTCGCGCCACAGCGCCGCCAGGTAGATTGTGCCCAGCATAAACGTGACCAGGAATTGCTGGACCTTGGCCGGATCCGCAGATCCCGCGCCCTCCAGCTCCTCGCCCCGGAAGAGGTCGGACCAGAGGGCGCGCTCGCCGGTCCGGCGCGAGTAGAGCCGGCCGCTGTTCGGGTGCAGGCTGGACCCATCCCGCGCGAGCCGATGGGCATGTCGCAGCTCGCGTTCCTGCGGTTGCGCGCGCGCCTTGAGGCTGAGGATCGCGGGGGCAGCCACGAAGGAGGTGGTGGCCGCGCCCATGACGAGGCCGAGTTGCAGGGGAACGGCGACCTGGTCCGGGGTGGGCGCACCGATGCGGAAATTGTGCGCCACCTCGACCGCAAAGGCGCAGCCGACGATCACCAGCCAGACGAACAGCTGCAGCCGCGACAGACTGATCCGGTTGCGCCCGTCGACCAGCAGGCCTTCCACGCGTCCGTTGAAGGCTTTTCCGATCAGCATCATCCAGGCCACCACCAGGGCGACCACGGTGAAGTACTGCACCCTATAGCCCATGGTCGCGCCGCCGAGGGCTGCGCCCCAGATCGACGTCACCGCCGCTGTTGCCAGGATCACAACCCCGATCAGCATCCAGGCGGCGACCCGCACCCGACGGCGGAGTCGGCGCGATACTAGAGCGTCCATCGAGGTCTCTGAGGACATGGGCATGCCTCGCTCTCCGGTCAGATGTCGATGATCAGCTCGATGGGCGGCCATCGCGCGGTGACCATGTCGATCGGGCAGAACCAGGAGTAATCCTTGGTCCCACAAAGGTGGACGCCGAGAACGTAGTTGTCGGCGTCGAGCACAGCGGCGCCGCTGTCCCCCCCAACGCTGTAGCGCTCGCACCTGACCAAGCCGCTGAACGAGGCCTGGCTGCCGTCATCGTACGCGACGGTCGTGGAGTCGTTGAGAGCCTGGATCTGACCGCTTGTCGGCCGCCCGCTGCCCGCGCCGTGGATGTGGACCCGCTGCCTGGGCTGCATGTTCGGGTTGAAGCCCGCGGGGCGGCCCAGGTCGCCGATCCTCGGATCGAACGCGACCCCGCTGGCGACCACCGCGATCGCGGCGTCCAGGACACTCTTCGTCCGACCCGACCGGTCCGGGCCGAAGGAATCCCAGACCCTTGCAACGTGGATCGAGTCCGGCCGGGCCGCGGGCGGATGGAAGACCTGGATATCCGAAGCGCCTGTCCGACCGCCCGTCAGCACATGCGCGCTGCCCAGGATGCAAATCGCGTCACTGCCGACACGGACGAAACAGCCCGCCGTTCCGACCCGGCCGGATGTGGTGGCCACCGACGACGACCCGTCGAAGGGGTCGTGCCTGCTGAAGTCGCCCATGGCGGCGCGGCTATCCGGCCTTCGGGGGCTGCTTGTCTGAAGCCGTGGGCGCTTCGGCTTTCGCGCCGCCACCGCCACCGCTGGCGCCGGGCACTGTGAAGGCGACCTTCACCGACTGGGTCCCGCTGCTGATGACAACGGTCTGATCCTTGGAAGTGGGCTTGGCGGCGTCGGGCTGAGCAATCGTCAGGGTGTAGTCGTAGCCCCCGCCGGTGGTCATGGTCGCGGTGAGGCCTTCCTCCAGCTTGGTGAAGGTGGGCGCCCCGCCAACCTCCGGCGCGTGGATCTGGATCTTCAACGGCTTGCCGGGCGAGACCTGGGCCGGATTGTCCGGCGTGGCCGTCAGCACCACGTGGGCGGAGGCCGTGCAGGTTCCGACCTGGGTCGCGGTCCGCTCCTTGGCCAACTCTCGCCGCAGCCATCCGTCGGGCTCCGCCTTTTTCAGGTTCAGCGTGCCCAACGCGGCGTCCAGGTTCGTCATCGCCTGAATGACTGGCCGGCTCCGCTGCTCTTCGGCGTCCCTTGCGCTAATCCGCGGAGTCAGGGCCTGGGCGGCAGCCGTCCCTTCAGGTTTCTCGTCGGTCGCAGCCGGCGGTGGGGTGGGCGTCGGCTGCGTCGAGGCCAGGGCCGAGGCGCTGATGGCCGCCTTGATCTGGTCGAAAGTGAGTTCGGTCGTCTGGATGTTCTGGTCGACCTGGGTCTTGATGGCCATGCGTCGGTCACCCAGCATCCGTCCGGCTTCATCCACGCGGCCACGCACGTCCTGCAGCGACGTCACAGTGGCCGTGCCCGCCGTGATCTCCTCGCTGGCCCGCGTCAGCGCGGCGGTCGCCAGATCGTGGATGGCGGTGGCGTAGGTCTCCAGCCGGTCGCCGGCGGTCGTGGCCCTTGGCGCCGCGGGCGGCGCGGCTGCTGCCGCGGGCGGCTTCGCTGGTTGAGCCTGCGGTGGCGGAACGGGCGGCGCGTCGGCCGTCGTCGCCTGCGCGATCGCGACGCGACGCAGGGGCGTCGGGTTGCGAGCAGGACCTGTGTAGACGACGTCGGCGGCGGGCGCGGCGTTCTTCGACGCCGACGGCGCCTCGGCGGCCTTGGGCTTAGCCTTCGCGGCAGCTGCGGCCTTCGCGTTCGCGGCGGCCCTGGCCGCGGCGGCCGCCCTGACCCGAGCGGCGCGCTCGGCTTTGGCCTTCGCAGCGGCGGCCGCGGCCGCAATCTCCTTCGCCTCGTCAGCGGTGGCTTTCGCTGCCGCGTCAGGGGTCCCCGCATCGTAGATGGCCAGCGCGTCCTTCAACTCATTGCGCGCCTTCGCCACTGCGAGCACGTCGGCCTGCAACGCGGTCGGGGCGCTGGTGAGGTACTTGTCGTAGTCGCTCTGGCTGACGAAGTAGACGTCGTAGGCGGCCATCGCGCAGAGCGTCGCGGTCTGGGCCTGGAGGTAGATCGCCTGTCGGGCCGGTGACGAAAGCAGGCCGCCCAAGCCGAGCGCCGCAGCGCTGGTGATGCCACCGATCAGCGGGAAGTCGCTGCGGTCGTTCGTCGCCGCCGCCGCCACGATGGCGGCGTTGAGCGGCACCTGGGTCACCGCCAGACCGGTCTTCAGCTTGGCGTGGGCTATGGCGGCCTTCCGATAGGTGTCAGCCTGCGCCTGGGCACTATCGTGTTCGAGCTTCAGGAGGTTTCGTGATCTCGCCCAGTCCGACGCGCCGGCAGGAGCCTCTGCGACGTGGACGTTGTCCACCTTCACGTAGGGATTGAGGAGAGCGCAGCCTCCCATGAGCGCACAGCCCGCCAGCGCGGTCCCGCGCCGTAGTCCTTTCGAGCGCATTGTTCGCGTCCCCCGAGTGTATTGGGACAACACTACTCGCCGAACGTAGACAATCAATAGTCAAGCTTGATTGGGGCCACAATTTTCGGTTGTCCCCTGTGAATCGCGGCTAGCGTCGGCGGAACACCACGACCAGGTTGTTGGCCGGCATGGCGACGCGGGCGGCGCGGACGAGGCCGTGGCGCGCG
>CAZBXO010000240.1:0-4501 GCA_964495645.1 uncultured Phenylobacterium sp.
TCTCGCCGAGCTCGAAGCGTGCGATGAGGCGGGCGAGGGTTTCGGCCTCGCCGGCGAGGGCGTGGGAGGCGGCGGTCGCCTCTTCGACCATGGCGGCGTTCTGCTGGGTCACCTGGTCCATCTGGTTGACGGCCGTGTTGACCTGCTGCAGGCCGGTCGCCTGCTCCTGGGCGGAGGCGGCGATGTCGGTGACGACGCCGTTGATGGCGGTGACCTGCTCGAGGATGCGTTCCAGCACCTTGCCGGTCTCGCCGACCAGGCCCACGCCGCGGTCCACCTGCTGCGAGGAGGCCGAGATCAGCGCCTTGATCTCCTTGGCGGCGTCGGCCGAGCGCTGGGCCAGAGCCCGCACCTCGGAGGCGACCACCGCGAAGCCGCGGCCCGCGTCGCCCGCCCGGGCGGCTTCGACGCCGGCGTTGAGCGCGAGCAGGTTGGTCTGGAAGGCGATCTCGTCGATGACGCCGATGATCTGGCTGATCTGCTGGGCGGAGCGCTCGATCTCGCTCATGGCGGAGACCGCGTCGCGGACCACCACGCCGGAGCGTTCGGCGTCGTTGCGCGCGGCGCCCACGGCGTCGCGGGCCTGGCCGGCGCCTTCCGCCGTGCGGCGAACGGTGGCGGTGATCTGGTCGAGCGCCGCAGCGGTCTCTTCCAGGCTCGCGGCCTGCTGCTCGGTCCGGCGCGACAGGTTGTCCGACGCCTGGCTGATCTCGCTGCTGGCCGCGCGGACGCCCGCCGTGTTCCCCGCGACGGTCTGCAGGGTGGTCTGCAGGCCCTCGATGGCGCCGTTGAAGTCCGAGCGCAGCTTCTCGTAGCCGGACGCGAAGGGTCGCGTGAGGCGATGCGTCAGCACGCCGGCAGAGAGCTGGGCGAGGCCGGCCGCGAGATCCGCGACCACCTGCGATTGCTCCTCGGCCTGGCGGGCCCGCTCGTGCTCCGCGACCCGACGCGCGTCTTCGGCTCTCGCCTCCTGGGCGGCGGCCTCTTCTCGCATGCGCGCGCCGTCGATCAGGCTTTCACGGAAAGCGGCGACGGTCGCGGCGATGCGCCCGGTCTCGTTGCGGTCGGTCAGGTAGGGGACGTCGACGGACGCCTGCCCGGCGATCAGGCGGTCCATGACCGCGAGCAGGGCGCCGATGCGGCCCGAGAGGCCGCGCGCGATGGCCAGCGCCAGGACGACGGCGCCGACCAGGGCGGCCGCGACCAGAGCCAGATTGATCGCGAGGCCCTGGGCCAAGCGGTCGAAACGCGCATCGAGCAAGCGGACCAACTCGGCGTCGGCGGCGGTCCAGGCCGCGCCGACGGCGGCGGCCAATGCGCGGTTGTCGGCGGCCACGGAGGCTGCGTCGGCGCCGGCCAGCAGGGCAGCCTTGTGGGCGCTGACGGCGGCGGCCGCCGCCTTCAGGCGGGTGACGTGGGCCTGCAGCGCCGCGCGGGTCTCGCCCGAGGCGTTGGCGCGGATGGCGGTTTCGAGGCGCGCGGTCGCCGCGTCGGCGGCGTTGCGCAGGGTCTGCAGCGCCTCGGCCAGGCGCACCGGCCGCATGGTGTCGGTCGCCGGAAGGGCTGCCGCGGCGGTGAGCTCGGCGGACGCGGCTGCCAGCGTCGGCAGGCCGACACTGACGGGATCCATGACGTAGAAGCTGTCGAGGTCGGGGTCGAGCGTAAGGCCGGAGCCGTCCGCGACCGCGGAGATCAGGGAGAGGCCCGTGGAGAGGCGCGCCGCGCCGGTGGCGGCCGCAAAGGCCGTCTCCTCGTCCGCGGCGGCGAAGTCCGCACCGCGTCCCGGAGGCGGGGTGACCCGATCGCCCTGCCCCGGGATCCCGGCCGCCGCGGCGAAGCGAGGCCAGATCTCGGCGAGGTGATGGGCGCCTTGGGCTTCCTTGCGGGCGAAGGCCATGTCGGCCCAGTTCGCCTGGAGGAGCAGCCCCAGGAGCAGGGCGATCGGTACGCAGTACACTACGGAGAGGAGCCCCAGACGCGCGCCTAGCGAGAGGCGGCGATGGAGGAACTCAAGGTTCGGACGCCGCATGGGGGGGCACTCTCTCGCCTGCTACGTCTGGGGCTCAGGCCGGCGCCTCAAGGGGGGAGGAAGGCGTCGACGACGTGGTTTTCCCACGCACCGATTGCCTGTTGGTTAATTGTGGGAATGGCCGCGAAAAAAATGAGAGCGGCGGGGAGTCAGACCGAAAAAGGAGTTTCGCCGGCAGCCACGAGCAGCGCCTTGGCCGGAGCGCCTGGAGCGGTCAGGGCGTAGCCCGAGGCCGCGTCGAAGTAGACGGCGTCGCCTGCCGAAAGCTCGAGCGGGGCGTAGAGATGGCTATGGAACGTGAGCGCGCCCGCGAGCACGAGCACGTACGCCTCCCCCGCATGGGTGACGAAGCCGCCGTGGGCATCAAGGTTCGCAGCAGTGACATCCAGGATCACGGGCGTGAGGCTCTTCGCCAGGAGATCGGCGCCGCCTCGCCGGCCGGTGTTGCCGCCGATGCGCATCGGCGGACCGTCGCCGGCGCGGATCACCGATCGGCGTCCCGATGCGACCGGCTGCGTTTCCGCCTCGCGGGTGACCAGGCCCTCCAGGTCCACGTCGAGCGCGCGGCAGAGACGCATCAGCTTGTCGTAGTTGAGCGCGTTCTGGCCCAGTTCCACCCGCGAGAGGGTGGAGATGGGGATACCGCTGGCCTCGCCCAGCTGCGCCAGGCTCCAGCCGCGGGCAAGGCGCAGCTTGCGGATCGCCGCCCCGGTCTTGTCCGTCAGCCGCGTGCGCATCGCCCGTCCCGAATCGCCCATCCCACTTTTGAGATGATTCCCACAATTAAGCGACCGGTGACAAATTACCCTTACCGACGGCGGCCCGAACGTCCCACCCCAGGGACGCAAGCGAGCCAAGCCTATGTCCCGAACCTTCGCCATCTGGGCCGCCGCCGCCGGCGCTGCCGCCGCCGCCCTCGCCACGCCATCGCAGGCCGCTGAAGCGGACCTCCAGCGCCTCGAGGCGCTCCAGCGCCAGGTGGAGTCGCTCGCCAAGGAGCTGGCTGCCCTGAAGGCCGCCCAGCCCCAGCCCGCACCCGCTCCGGCCCCCGCGGCCGTCACAGCAACGCTCGCCAACGGCCGCCTCGCCTTCTCCACCGCCGACGGCAAGTTCTCCGCAAATCTGCGCGCCATCGTCATGCTCGACGCCGGCAAGTACGTGCAGGCCAGCCGCCTCGGCGCCTCCGTCATCGGCCGCGATCTGAACGAAGGTACGAACTTTCGCCGCGCACGCCTGGGCCTCGAAGGCAAGGTGTTCGGCGACTTCGACTACACGCTGGTCTACGAGTTCGGCGGCTCCGGCGGCGAGGATCCCGGCCGGCTCTACGAGGCCTCGGTGACCTACGGCGCGAACCGTCCGGTGCGCTGGAAGGTCGGCGCCTTCGAGCCGAACATCGGCCTCGCGGCGGCCACCTCCACCAGCCACATGCCGCTGATGGAGCGCCCGTCGCCGGCCGAGATCGGTCGCAACGTCGCCGGCGGCGACTCGCGGGTCGCGGTGCAGGCCACCGCCAGCGGCCAGACCGGCGGCAAGTCCGCCGGCCTGCGCTGGCTGGCATCCGCCGCCGCGACCGGCAACACCATCACGTCCATGGGCAGCGGCGGCGCCTATCCGGCCCATCCGCTCGACGAACAGACCGCGGTGATCGCGCGTGTCGCCGTCGCGCCGTTCAGGGGCCAGACCCAGGCGCACCTCGGCGTCAACGCCCAATACGTCATCCAGCCGAACGACGCGGGCGCCGCAGCCACGCCGCGCTACGGCGTGCAGTTCCGCGACCGGCCCGAGCTGCGCCTCGACGCGACCCGTCTGATCGACACCGGCGCCATCGACGCCGACCACGTGACGGTGTTCGGCGTGGAAGCGGCGCTGGCCCACGGCCCGGGGCTGATCGAGGCCGAGGCGTTCCAGTACCGTCTCGACCGCCGCCGCGGCGCGACCCCGCTACCGTCGCCGAACTTCTCGGGCTGGTACGTCCAGGGCAGCTGGGTGCTGACCGGAGAGGCCCGCACCTACAAGGCCGTCGATGGCGCCTTCCAGGCTCCGAAGCCGAAACACAACTTCGACGGCGCCGGCCACTGGGGCGCGTTGGAGCTGGCCGCGCGCTGGTCCGACACCGACCTCGACTACCGCGCCGGAACGGCAGGCCTGGCGACGCCAGCCGGCGGCGTCCGGGGCGGCCGCCAGCGGATCGGGACACTGGGTGTCAACTGGTACCTGAACCCCGTCATCCGCCTCATGGCCGACTACCAGCACGTCAACGTCGACCGGCTGAACGCCGCGGGCGCCGAGATCGGCCAGACCTACGACGCCATCGCAGTCCGCGCCCAGTTCGCGTATTGAGCCGGGCGCACGGCCAGGGCGGAACCTGCCCGTCCACCGCCCTGGCCACCCCTCCTGCCGGCCGCTAAGCCCGAAGACGCTCCGGGCCGAACGGCTCGATCGGCGCCTCCGTGCCGCCATCCGTAGCGAGAT
>CAZBXO010000241.1:0-4478 GCA_964495645.1 uncultured Phenylobacterium sp.
GCGTGGAAGGTGACGCCCTTGAGCTTCTCCAGCCGATCCTCGAGGCGGGTCTTGCGATCCTCGTCCCAGAAGAAGCGGGCGTCGGCCAGGCGGGCGCTCAGCACCTTGGCGTTGCCGCGGGAGATGGTCTCACCGCCATCCTTGGCGTCGATGTTGGCGATGGCCACGAAGTGCGGCGCGAGCTTGCCCGTGCGCGGGTCGCGGACCGCGAAGTAGCGCTGGTGCACGCGCATCGACGTGCGGATCACCTCCGGCGGCAGGTCGAGGAAGCCTGGGTCCATGACCCCCAGCACCGGCACGGGCCATTCGACGAGGCCGGCCACCTCGTCCAGCAAGCCGGCGTCCTCCACGAGCTCCAGGTTGCGGGCGAAGCAGAGGGTCTTGGCGGCCTCCAGGATGCGCGCCTTGCGCTCCTCCGGGTCGAGGACGACGTAGCGTTTGGCGAGGCCGTCGGCGTAGCGCTCGAAGCTCTTCGCCTGGAACGGCTGGCCGTCGCCCATGAAGCGGTGGCCCTGGGTCCAGTTCGAACTGTCGTGCCCCTCGATCGAGAACGGCACGACCTCGCCGTCGAACACGCAAAGGATGCGCCGCAGCGGCCGCACCCAGCGCAGCTTGGAATGCCCGCTGACCATCGATTTCGGCCATGGAAACGACCGCACGATGCCGTCCACCGCCTCGGCCACGATCTCGGCGGTCGGCCGGCCGGGCTTGTGCAGGGTGGCGAAGAAGACGCCGTCCTTCTCGACCAGCTGGTCACGGGTGAGGCCTGTGGAGCGCAGGAACCCCTGCAGCGCCTGCTCCGGCGCGTTGGTCCGCGGGCCTTTGCGCTCCTCGGTGCGGTCCTTCTGCGCCGGCGGCAGGCCTTCGGCGACGAGCGTGAGGCGGCGCGGACCGGCGAACGCCTTGAGCGCCTCAGGCAGCAGGCCCTCGGCCGCCAGCTTCTCGCGCATCAGCCGCTCGAGATCCTTCGCCGCCTGCGCCTGCATGCGCGCGGGGATCTCTTCCGACAAAAGCTCCAGGAGAAGTTCGGGCACTAGCGGGCCTCTCCCCCGGCTCGTGTGTCGGTGGACAGTCGCGCCCCCTTCCTCCTCGATGGAGGAAGGGTCGGGGATGGTGGGTGCAGAGTGTCGAGGCCTTGGGCGCTGGAGGGCGCCGGCGACCAATCGCGCCACTCGACCGTCGCCTCGCGAACACCACCACCCAACCCTCCTCCATCGAGGAGGAGGGCTAGTTGTTGCTTCACCTTCTCCACACAGCTTTCGAGGTCGTCGTCGACCTGACGGGTGGTGAAGCGCATGACTGTGTAGCCCTGCGACTCCAGCCACGCTTGGCGCTCGATGTCTCTGAGGGCGACGTCAGCGAAGACCTCGTGCACCGGTCCATCGATTTCGATCACCAGCGGCGGGTTGTGCGTGCCGAAATCGACGAAAAACCGGCCAAGCGGCATCTGCCTGCGGAAGTTCGCGTCCAGCGTGCGGAGCGGCTTCCAAAGCTTCCGCTCCCTGAACGTCATGCGATAGCGCATGCTACGGGCACGACGGGTCGAAGCAGAAGGCGGCATCACGCGTTCCCGCCCGACTGCGCCACCCAGGCTTCGGTGCACTGCATGCAGAGCGCCCGGACGCGGCCGATGTAGGCCTGGCGTTCGGCGACCGCGATCGCGCCGCGGGCGTCCATGATGTTGAACAGGTGGCTGGCCTTCAGAACGTGATCGTAGGCGGGGAGCACCAGCGCCTGGCCCTGGCGCCCGCGGGCGGCCAGGATCCTCGGCACCGCCGCCTCCATGTCCTCGAACTGCTTCTTCAGCACGGCCACGTCGGCCGCCTCCAGCTCATAGGCGGAGAACTGCTGCTCGTTGGCCAGGAAGACGTCGCCGTAGGTGAACTCGTCGTTGTAGGCGAGGTCGTAGACGTTTTCCTTGTCCTGCAGGTAGAGGCTGAGCCGCTCCAGGCCGTAGGTCAGCTCGCCGGCCACCGGGAAGACGTCGAGGCCGCCCACCTGCTGGAAGTAGGTGTACTGGGTGATCTCCATCCCGTCGCACCAGACCTCCCAGCCGAGGCCCCAGGCCCCGACCGTGGGGTTCTCCCAGTCGTCCTCGACGAAGCGCAAATCGTGCACCAGCGGGTCGATGCCGATCGCCTCCAGCGAGCCGAGATAGAGCTCCTGCAGGTTCTCCGGGTTGGGCTTCAGGACCACCTGGTACTGGTGGTGCTGGTGCAGGCGGTTGGGGTTCTCCCCATAGCGGCCGTCGGCCGGCCGCCGCGACGGCTGCACGTAGGCCACCTTCCACGGCTTCGGCCCGAGCGCGCGCAGCACCGTCATCGGCGACAGGGTGCCTGCGCCGACCTCGACGTCATAGGCCTGCACCAGGGTGCAGCCCTGGCGGGACCAATAGTCGTTGAGCTTCAGGATCAAGCCCTGAAACGTGAGCGGCGCTTCCGGCATCGGGAGGGTTTGTTCGCAGGCGCAAAAAAAGTCGGCGGACCATAGGGCCCGCCGACTGTGGCTTCAAGCGCCCGAACGGGGCGGTTCCAGAGCTGGTTCAGTTGCCCCGCGCGGCGGTCTTCTTCCCCGCGTTGGACAGCGGTTGACCATACTTGGCGCGGTTTTCCGGGGTGTCCGGAACCGGACCATTGGTGACCATGGTGGTGGTCACGCTCGCCGCCGGCGTCGCGGACTGGGTGGCGGCCGGCGTGGTCGCGTCCGTGGTCGTCGTTGTGGACGCCGTCGCGTCGGCGGCGGCCGGCTGTGGCGGGGCCTGGACGGCAGACTGAGTCGGCGTGTCCTTCGGCGGCTCCGGCGTCTGTGCCGCGGCGAAGCCGCCCGTCAGGGCGAGGGCGGCCGCCGTGGCCAGAATGGGGGTAAGCTTCATCGATAGTCTCCTCGTCTTCCTGACTCCGAGACGCCCACCCCGGTGTTGCGGGTGGATAAGCTCTACTGCTGGGGCTTGGTTCCCGCCGCCGTCGCCGAACTCGAACTGGCCGAACCCGTCTCGGCCGCGGCGGCGGGGGCCGTGTCCCCCGCGCCGGCCACCAGGACCTTGTCGACGACCTGCAGGAGGCCGCTGCCGGTCTGGACGTCCGCCTGGACGATGGTCGCGCCGTCGACCTTCAGCGTGCCCGCCTCGTCGCTGCCATCCAGCAGAATCTGGTCGCCGGCTCCGGACGGGACCGGACCCTTCGCGCCCTTGATCTTGGAGGACGGGATCGGGGCGTTGACGATGTGATGCAGCAGGAACTTCTGCATCGCGGCCTTGTCGCTCTTCAGCTTGCTCAGGTCGGCGGGCGGCATCGCGGCGAAGGCGGCGTCGGTGGGCGCGAACACCGTCAGGTTCTTGTTGGTCTTCACGAGGCCCGAGAGATTGGTGGCGTCCAGGCCGCCGACGAAGGTGGTGAACTGGCCGTTCAGCTTCAGTGTCTCGACCAGGTCGCCCGATGCCGCCACCGGCTTGGCGAGCGTCGACGCCGCAGGGGCCGCGGCGGGCGCCTCGGGCGCGGGGGTTTGCGCGGAAGCGGTGTGAGCTGCGAAGGCCAGGGCCATCACGGCGGCGGCGGTGGTCAAGCGGTTAAGCAACATCCAGGTCCTCGTTCACGGTTTAGCGGCAGCCTGCGCGGACGGGCCGGCCCAGAGGCCGAAACCGCCGCTGACTACGCGCGACAAATGGGCCGGTTCCGCCGCCCCACACGGCAAACCCCGCGGAGCGCACGAAAAACGGGTCTGATGTGGCGCTGTCAAGGCAGAGCTTGACCATGCCGTCGCGGCGATTTGCCCAAACCGGCGGCATGCCAGCGTTTCGGCGCCCAACGAACGGGCGCCTGCCTGCTTCTTGGCCACACAGCCGGGCCGGCCGCCCCTTCGGCGCGGCGGCTGGGCCATAGCGTCGGTGCGGCCGTCGGCGGGGGATCAGAGCGTCGGCGGACCTGAGCACACAGGGACAGGGGCGGGCCCGCCCTCGAGGGCCGGACGCGGGAGCGAGCGGATGAAACTCATCATGGCGGTCGTCAAACCCTTCAAGCTGGACGACGTGCGCGAAGCGCTCGTGGCCGCCGGCGTGGAGGGGCTGACGGTCTCGGAAGTCAAGGGATACGGCCGGCAGAAGGGCCAAACCGAAATCTATCGGGGGGCGGAGTACCAGATCAACTTCCTGCCCAAGGTGAAGCTGGAGTGCGTGGTCGACGACGCCGCCGCCGGCAAGGCCGTGGAGGCGATCAAGGCCGCCGCGGCCACCGGCAAGATCGGCGACGGCAAGATCTTCGTCCTCGACGTCCAGGAGGCCGTGCGCATCCGGACGGGCGAGACCGGCGCGGCTGCGCTCTAGAGCATCGGGAAGAGGGGATAGTGACCATGAAGTTCTCGATCACACATCGGCTGGCAGGGCTCGCGCTCGCCGCCGCCGTGGCGGGGGCGCCGTTTGCGTAGTCCTTCGCCCAGACCCCGGCGCCTGCGCCGGCGTCGCACGCCGCCGCCGGGGCCGCGGC
>CAZBXO010000242.1:0-2129 GCA_964495645.1 uncultured Phenylobacterium sp.
CGCTCATGGCTTCCCCCGTGGCCAGCATGGCGCCAACGATAGCACCAGATTCTCGTCGGGGACTGCGCATGACGTCCACCCTCTCCCGCCGCCACCTGCTGGCCGCCGGCGCCGCGCTGGCGGCAAACCCAGCCGCCGCCCAGGTGACGCCCGCGATGCAGGGCGTGCTCGACTACGTCCAGACCCAGCGGACCACCGGCTTCCTGGTCATTCGCGACCGAACAACACTGGTGGAAAAGAACTGGGCGCCGCCCCCCGACGCCGGGCAGTTCGCCGCCTTTGTCTATGAGAAGACCCCGGAAGGCTCGCTGCTGGAGGACGTGGCCTCGCAGCAGAAGAGCTTCGTCGCCATGCTGGTCGCCATCGCCACCGACAGGGGCCTGATCGACGTCGAGCAGCCCGCCGATCGCTACCTGGGCGCCGCCTGGTCCAAGGCCTCGCCCGAACAGGAACGGGCCATCAAGGTCATCCACATCCTCAACATGGCCTCGGGCCTGAAGGACAACTTCACCTTCGAGGCGCCGGCAGGGACGTTGTTCCACTACAACACCCCGGTCTACGCCACGGCCAAGCGCATCCTCGAGGTCGCGGCCCGGCAGCCGCTCGATACCCTCACCGCGGATTGGCTCGCCCGCCCGGCGGGCATGGCGCACACCGCCTGGCGCAAGCGTCCGGCCGCGTTCGGGGACGTGGGCAATCCCACCGGCCTGGTCACCAGTCCGCGCGACGTCGCCCGCTTCGGCCAGATCGTGCTCGACGGCGGCAAGGCCGCGGACGGCAAGCGCATTGTCTCCGAAGCCGGGATGAAGGCCATGTTCGCCCGCTCGCCGACCAACCCCGCCTACGGCCGCCTCTGGTGGCTGAACGGCAGCGCCGAGACCGCACGGCCCGCCGGCGGCATGCGGCCCGGCCCGCTTATCCCCGCCGCGCCCGCCGACCTGGTCGCCGCGCTCGGCGCGCTGGACCGCAAGCTCTACGTGGTCCCCAGCCAGAAGCTGATCGTGGTGCGCATGGGCGCGGCCGCCCCGGACCGCGACTTCGACCAGGAGCTCTGGCTGAGGTTGTCCAGGGCGCTCTAAGCGCCCGTCCGCTCGCGGAAGAACTGGATGACGCGGGTCTCGGTCTCCTTGGTCGGGCCGGAGTCCGCCAGGTTCAGGGTCAGCACCGAGTGCGGGTCGGGCAACTGCGGCGCCGGCCGGGCGTCTTCCGGTTTCAGCGAGATGTCCTCGAACCGGTCGCCGAACTCGCGCCGCAGTGTCTCGAACCGGGCGTCGGGCACGAAGGGATCGCCGTGGAAGCGCAATCCGATGACCGACAGGTCCTCGTCCTGCATGCGCTTGCGGGCGCAGGCGATTTCGCCATCGCTCATGTCGAGCATGGCGTGACCCTTCTTGCCGAGCGGCAGGGACGGCTGCGAGAGCACCGGGGCGACGACCGCCGGTTCGGTCATCATCGCCAGCGCGAAGCCGCCGGTGAAGCACATGCCGACCGCACCCACGCCCTTGCCGCCGCACTCGGCGTGGGCTTTGCGGGCCAGTGCGCGCAGCCAGTCGACCACCGGCGAGGATTTGCCGTTGGCCCAGACGTTGAACTCGCGGCGGATGCAGATGGTCGCGAACATGGTGGTGAGGGCATAGGCCCGCGTCGGCGGCCGCCCCGGCTCTCCGAACAGGCTGGGCAGGAAGACGGTCATGCCCGCCGCCGCCACGCGGTCGGCGAACGCGACCACGCCCGGGTGCAGCCCCGGCATCTCGTGGATGACGATCACCGCGGGGCCCGAGCCCTTGCGCCAGACGTCGCGCGCCCAGCGCCCGTCCTTGAAGCGGAACTTCTCGTAGCCCGCCAGCGCCGCCTCGTAGCCCATGGTCCCTCCCGCTCGTCGCAGTTAGCCCTCTCCCCCGACGCCCGCGCAAGCGGGCGGTAGAGAGGGAGAGGGTTGGGAGTGGGTGGCTCAAGGCGCGAGGTCATTCTCGGTGGAGATCGACTTCCGCTCGAGAGTGGACAGGCTGAGCCGCCCACTCCCCAACCCTCTCCCTCTCGGCGCCGCTTCGCGTCGCTCGGGGGAGAGGGCACTAGAAGCTCAGACGCAGCATCTTCGTGTCGCCTTCGAAGCCCGAGAGGCGCCAGTG
>CAZBXO010000242.1:2229-4442 GCA_964495645.1 uncultured Phenylobacterium sp.
AGAAGCTCAGACGCAGCATCTTCGTGTCGCCTTCGAAGCCCGAGAGGCGCCAGTGGCCGTCGCCGCCCTTGGTGAAGTCGACCAGGCAGGGGCCATCCTTCTTCGAGATCGCGCAGACGCGGCCGTCCGGCAGGCGGCGCAGCAGGGTCGAGATCTCGATCGGGTTGGGGATGCGCTGGTTGCGCGAGTAGCCGTAGTGCTCCGCCACGGCGCGGAACACGTCCGGTCGCAGCAGCGTGTCGCCCGCGATATCGGCAAGGGCCGGCGCCAGGATCGCAGCCACGCCCGAGACGCGCTTGTCCTTGGCCGCGCTCTCCTTGAGCCGCTGGCTGAGCACATACTTCAGCGCCGGCTTGTCGATGTAGGCGTCGAAGGTCGCCCGGTCGTTGTCGCGGATGGCGATCAGCAGGGTGTGGACGTCGCTCGCCGCGTCGAGCTTGCGCGCGGTGGCGCAGCCCGAAAGGACCAGGGCCGCGGCGATCAGGACGAGCTTGCGCATGTCCGTATCCTCCCTCAGCCCCAACGCCCTACGCCAGCGTCCGCTTCACTTCCTCGAGGTTGAAGCACTCGATGACGTCGCCAGCCTTGATGTCCTGGAAGCCCTGGAAGGCCATGCCGCATTCCTGGCCGGCCGGGACCTCGTTGACCTCGTCCTTGAAGCGCTTGAGCGTCTGCAGCACCCCGAGCTCGAGGATGACCACGTCCTGACGGATGATCCGCACCCGCGCGCCCTTGCGCACCACGCCTTCGGTGACCCGGCAGCCGGCGACCCGGCCCACCTTGGTGATGTCGAAGGCCTGCAGCACCTCGGCGTTGCCGAGGAAGGTTTCGCGTTGGATCGGCGCCAGCATGCCCGAGAGCACGCCTTTGATGTCGTCGATGAGGTCGTAAATGATCGCGTAGTAGCGGATCTCCACGCCCTCGCGCTCGGCCAGGTCGCGGGCCTGCTTCGAGGCGCGGACGTTGAAGCCGAGGATCGGCGAGCCCGCCCCCTTGGCGAGCATCACGTCGCTCTCGCTGATCGCCCCGGCCCCCGACAGGATGATCCGCGCGCGGACCTCGTCGGTGGACATCTTCTCGAGCGACCCGACGATGGCTTCCGCGGAACCCTGGACGTCGGCCTTGATGATGACCGGCAGCTCCGAGACCTTCTTGTCGGTGATCCGGGCCATCATGTCGGCCAGGCTGGCGCCCTGGACCGGCGCGCCGGCCTTCTCGCGCTTCACGCGGACGCGGTACTCGGTGATCTCGCGGGCGCGGGCCTCGTTCTCGACCACGGCGAACGGTTCGCCCGGATCGGGCGTGCCGTCGAGGCCGAGAATCTCCACCGGTGTCGAGGGACCGGCCTCGTCCAGCTGCTCGCCCCGCTCGTTGAGCAGGGCGCGGACCCGGCCGAAATTGGCACCGGCCACAACGATGTCGCCACGCTTCAGCGTGCCGCGCTTGACCAGCACGGTCGAGACCGCGCCGCGGCCGCGGTCCAGCTTGGCCTCGATGACCATGCCGTCGGCGGTGCGGTCGGGATTGGCCTTCAGGTCGAGCACCTCGGCCTGAAGCAGGATCGCCTCGATGAGGTCGTCCAGGCCCATCTTCTGGGTCGCCGAGACCTGCACGGCCTGGGTGTCGCCGCCCAGGCTCTCCACCACGATCTCGTGCTGCAGCAGCTCGTTGATCACGCGGTTCGGGTCGGCCTCGGGTTTGTCGATCTTGTTGATCGCGACGATGATCGGCGCGTTGGCCGCCTTGGCGTGCTGGATGGCCTCGATGGTCTGGGGCATGACGCCGTCGTCGGCGGCCACCACCAGCACCACGATGTCGGTGACGTTGGCGCCGCGCATACGCATGGCCGAGAACGCGGCGTGGCCGGGCGTATCGAGGAAGGTGACCCTCTGGTCGTTCTCCAGGCGAACCTGGTAGGCGCCGATGTGCTGGGTGATGCCGCCGTGCTCGCCGGCCACCACGTCGGTGGATCGCAGCGCGTCCAGCAGCGAGGTCTTGCCGTGGTCGACGTGGCCCATGACGGTCACCACGGGCGGGCGGCCTTCCAGGTGATCGTCGATGTCCTCGCCGCCGATGAAGCCCTCTTCGACGTCGGCTTCCGAGACGCGCCTTACGGTGTGGCCGAACTCCGTGGCCACCAGCTCGGCGGTGTCGTTGTCGATGACGTCGTTGATCTTCAGCATCACGCCCTGACGCATCAGGAACTTGATGAT
>CAZBXO010000243.1:0-4439 GCA_964495645.1 uncultured Phenylobacterium sp.
TTGGGCTTCCTGGTGATCCACGAGACCGCGCCGGCGTCCTACGGCTGGCCGACGGTCAAGAACTCGAACACAAACGAGATCTTCGACGTCATCCGCAAGAACCCCCGCGAGGCCCACGCTCCGCTGGAAGGCTGGGTCCAGAAGGAGGCCGCCGTGGCGATGCTGAAGGCCGCCGGCCTCGACTTCGACGTGCTGAAGAAGCAGGCCCAGACCCGCGAGTTCCGGCCACAAGAGCTGAAGGGCGTCAGCTTCTCCACCGACTACGCGATCGATGCGCAGAAGGTGGTCAGCCACAACGTGGTCGGGTCCGTCACGGGCACGAAGCACCCGGACGAGCGGGTGATCTACACCGCCCACTGGGACCACCTTGGCGTCGGCATTCCCGACGCCAAGGGTGACCGCATCTACAACGGCGCGCTCGACAACGCCTCCGGCACGGCCGAGCTGCTCGAGTTGGCGCGCGCCTACGGCAAGGGACCGAAGCCGGAGCGCTCGGTGATGTTCCTTTGGGTGACGGCCGAGGAGAAGGGCCTCCTGGGTTCGGAGTACTACGCCTCGGCGCCGCTCTATCCGCTGGCCACCACTGTCGCGAACATCAACATGGATGGCGTGCGCGCCAACGACCCGGCGCGCGACTTCACGACCTCCGGCAACGCGCCGCAGACCCTGCAGGACGACCTGATCGAGGTGGGGAAGGCCTACGGCCGCACCTACTCGCCCGACCCGCGGCCGGAAGCCGGCTCGTTCTTCCGATCCGACCACTTCTCCTTCGCCAAGCGCGGCGTCCCGGCCATCTCGTTCGGCGGCGGCCAGGATCTGGTGAACGGCGGCCGGGAGCGCGGCCGCGCGCTGCAGGAGGCCTACACCCGCGACAAGTATCACCAGCCCGCCGACGAGTTCGATCCCAGCTGGACCGGCGAGAACGCGGTCGCCGACGGCAAGATGCTCTACGACCTCGGCTGGCGGCTCGCCAACAGCCGCGTCTGGCCCGAGTGGAAGCCCGGCGCCGAGTTCAAGGCCGAGCGCGACAAGAGCAGGGCGCAGCGCCGCTAGAACGTCTTGAGAACATTGTTCCGCCGCGCTAAGTCAGGCGCGGCGGACGAGAGGACACCTCCATGGCAGAGGCGGGACGCATCCGGTGCGGGATCGGCGGCTGGACGTTCGAGCCGTGGCGCGGCGTGTTCTACCCTGAGAAACTCAGCCAGAAGCGGGAGCTGGAGTACGCCAGCCGCCACCTCTCCACGATCGAGATCAACGGCACCTACTATTCGAGCTTCAAGCCGCCGACATGGGAGAAGTGGCACGCCGAGACGCCGGAGGGGTTCCGGTTCGCGGTGAAGGCCTCGCGGTTCTGCGTGAACCGCAAGAAGCTTACCGACGGCGCCCAGTCGATCGAGTTCTTCATGAACCAGGGGCTGGACCGGCTGGAGGACCGGCTGGGCCCGATCCTGTGGCAGTTCATGGCCACCAAGAAGTTCGACTACGACGACTTCGGCGGCTTTTTCGACCTCCTGCCGCGCAAGCTGGGGTCGCGCGATCTGCAGCACGTCATCGAGGTGAGGAACGCCACCTTCGCCAACGAGAAGTTCGTCCGGCTCTGCCGCGACAACAACATGGCCATCTGCAACTCGGAAAACGAGAACTACCCGTTCATCCCGGACATCACCTCGGACTTCGTCTACCTGCGGCTGCTGTCGGCCTCGGACGACATCCCGACCGGCTATGACGCCAAGGACCTGGACCTCTGGGCCGGGCGCTTCAAGGTCTACGCCGAGGGCCGCGTCCCCGACGGCTACACCCCTTTCGACCGCACCGGCCCGCCGTCCGGCCCCCGTGAGGTCTACGCCTACGTGATCCACGAGGGGAAGGTCCGCGCGCCCGCCGCCGCGATGGCCTTCATCGAGCGCGTCGACCCTGGCTTCAAGCCTCAGTGGGGCTGAGCAGGGGCCTGCTCCGACGACGTCTGCGGCGGGAGCGCGCTCGCGGCGTCTTCGTCGGTCTCGGGCTGGAACGGCGCCTCGATGCGGCAGGCGAGGCCCGCCGGCTGGAAGTCGAGCACGACCTTGCCGCCCAGCTCTTGCGCCAGACCGCGCTCCAGGAGCCGTGAGCCGAAGCCGCGCGTCGCCGGCGGCGTCACCCTCGGCCCGCCGACCTCGCGCCAGTCGAGGCTGAGGGTCCCGCCCTCCAGCGCCCAGCGCACGCTCACACAGCCGGCTTCGTTGGAGAGCGCGCCGTATTTGACCGCGTTGGTGGCCAGTTCATGCGCACCCATGGCCAGCGCCAGCGCCATCTTCGGCGACACCCGCAGGTCCGGTCCCGACAGTTCCAGCCGCTCCGGCGTCGCGTGCGGCGACAGCGTGCGGTGGAGGATTGTCGCCAGCGAGGCGCCGGCCCAGCGCTCCTTGGTCAGGACATCGTGCGTCCAAGCCAGCGCCATCAGCCGGTCCTCGAAGTCAGCCAGCGGCCCGCCGTCCTTCGCGCGGCCGAGGCTCTGGCGCGCCACCGACTGGACGGTCGCCAGCATGTTCTTCACCCGATGGTTCAGCTCGTGGATGAGCAGCTGCTGACGCTGCTCGGCGCGCAGGCGCTCCTGGATCTCCCGTTGCAGCTTGGCCTCGGCCAGCTTGTCACCGGTGACGTCGAGCGTGACGCCGACGACCCGCGCAGCGACCCCGTCACTCCGCCGCTCCACCACCGCGGCGCTGGATCGCAGCCAACGCCGGCCGTCGGCGCTGGCGACGCGGTACTCGAAGACGGCCTCGTCGGCGTCGGCGAGGCCGCGCAGCGCCGCGGCCACCGCCGGCATGTCCTCGGCGACCACGAACGAGCGCCAGTCGCCCACGGCCTCGTCGTCCGACGGCTCGCCCGGCAGGCCGACCAGGGCGCGAGCGGCGGCGAGGTCGAGCCAGCGCATGCCCTTGTCGCCCAGCCGCCACTCCCATGTGGCCGCCCGCGCCGCCTGGTGGGCGACCCGCAGGCTCTCGTTCAGCGCGCTGAGGCGGCGCTCCTTGCGCCGCAGCGACCGTTCGCCCTGCTCGCGCGCCGTTACGTCGCGCAACAGAAACGCCATGCCGTCCTCGAGCGGCAAGGCGCGCACCTCCACCCACTCGTCGCCGCCGCCGGGACGCGGGACCACGAACTCGCCCACGACGTGGTCGCGCAGGGCGGTGGTGAAGCGGAGCGCCAGAGTCTCGTCGCCCAGGCCGCCGAGAAGGCGCGCCAGATCGGCGCCCTCGGCGCCGGGTGTCTCGGATTGCAGGAAGGCCGTCCCGGCGGCATTGCAGCCGGTGATGCGGCCCCGGCCGTCACAGGCGAACCACCCGTCGGTCTCCAGGGCGCCGAGCACGGCCTCGCCCAGCGCCTGGGCCAACGGGACCGGCTTCACCATGACGTCATCGTCCTCGGCCGCCATTCGCCCTCCCCAGCGACGCGGCCCCCTCCGAGCCCCTTCCATACCATGGCCGTGCTTGACCGACGCGGCGTCATGACGGCGCAGTCCGCGTCAGACAGGAGGACCCTTCCCATGGCCGAGCTGACCCTCGACGACCTGATGTTCAAGCCCGGGCTGATGAAGGGACAGCGCATCCTCATCACCGGCGGCGGCACGGGCCTCGGCAAGGTGATGGCCGAAGCCTGCCTGATGCTGGGCGCCCAGGTGGTGATCTGCGGCCGCCGCGGCGGCGTCGTCGAAGCCACCGCGCGGGAACTGATGGACGCCCATGGCGACGCCGGCGGCTCCTGCGAGGGCATCGCCTGCGACATCCGCGTGCCCGAGGCGATCAGCGACATGGTGGACCAGGTCTGGGCCGGAGGCGTCCCCACCGGGCTCGTCAACAACGCCGCCGGCAACTTCATCAGCCGCACCGAGGACCTCTCCCCCCGCGGCTTCGATGCGATCGCCAACATCGTCTTCCGCGGTTCGTTCTTTGTGACGCTTGATTGCGGCAAGAGGTGGCTGAAGGAAGGCAAGCATGCGTCGGTGGTTTCGATCCTGACCACCTGGGTCTGGCACGGCGGCCCCTTCACGGTACCCTCCGCCATGTCGAAGGCCGGCCTCAACGTCATGACCCAGTCGCTGGCGGTGGAGTGGGGCAACCGCGGCATCCGTTTCAACGCCATCGCGCCGGGCCCCTTCCCGACCGAAGGCGCCTGGGCGCGCCTCAGCCCCGGCCAGTCCACGGAGGGCGCCGGAAAGGCCGACCCGCAGATCCCGCTGAACCGTGTGGGCGAGATGCGCGAGCTGGCCAACCTCGCCGTCTACCTGCTCGATCCGGGCTCGGCCTATGTGAACGGCCAGACCATCGCCATCGACGGCGGCGGCCACCTGGCCGGCCGCGGCCGCGCCGACCTTTCCAAGTGGGGCGACGCCGAGTGGGAAGCCGCGCGCAACGCGATCAAGAGCGCCAACGAAGCGGACCGCGCCAAGCGGACCGTCTAGG
>CAZBXO010000244.1:0-4400 GCA_964495645.1 uncultured Phenylobacterium sp.
CGACGATGAGCGAGCCGGATCATCCCGGCCGAGTCGGTCCCTACACACAAGGGCCGGGGAGTGGGCGGCTCCGCCTGTGAGACCCTGCTGAGCTCGAACGAGGCGACGCGTCATACCGAGCGGGCCACGGGTTTCCTCAGCGCGAGGCCAGCCTCCTGCGTCACCCACACCCCGACCCTCTCCCTCTCTTCGCCGCTGCGCGGCTCGGGGGAGAGGGAGGCGCCTGTCACCGAACTGTCGTGAACCTGTGATTGGGTGACATCCCATAGAGGAGCCTGCCGGATGGACGCCCTCGAACTGATCGGCGTGATCGCCGTCGCCCTCATCGTCTTCATCATGCTGTTCGCGGGCCTCGGCTCGCATCGGCCGAGCCTCCGCCAATCGCGCAGGCGCCAGGACCCCGGCCTCGACATCACCAGCGTCGCCGCGACAGGCGTATTCTGGAGCGCCGGCGTCGGCGCCGGCTGCAGCGACGGCGGCGGCGGATGCAGCTGAGATGGACCGCGTCGAGCTGATCGCCGTCCTGATCGCGGCGGCCGTTATCGTCATCGCGGTCCTGATCGTGATCTTCCGACCAAGCTTTGGCGGAGAGCGCTCGGGTCAGGTCGACTACGGGCCGCCGCCCGACGCGGGTCCCTAGTAGAGCGTCGCCATCGCGGAGCGGTCGAAGGCCGAGAGCTCGCCGTGGCGGCCTTCGCGGATCTTCACCACCCACTGCGGGTCCTGCAGCAGCGCGCGTCCCACCGCGACCAGGTCGAAGTCGCCGCGGTCCAGCATCCGCTCCAGCTCGTCCAGCGACGCCGGCTCCGACGTCTCGCCGCCGTAGCTGGCGATGAACTCGCCGGTCAGGCCCACCGAGCCCACCGTGATGGTCGGCACGCCCGTCACCTTCTTCGCCCAGCCGGCGAAGTTGAGGTCGCTGCCCTCGAACTCCGGCTCCCAGAACCGGCGCTGGGAGCAGTGGATGCAGTCCGCCCCCGCGTCCACCAGCGCCCCCAGCCAGGCCTCCAGCCGCTCCGGCGTCTCGGCCAGCTTCACCGCGAAGTCCTGCTGCTTCCACTGGCTGACCCGAATGATCACCGGGTAGTCCGGCCCCACGGCCTTCCTCACCGCGCGCAGGATGTCGGCGGCGAACCGCGCACGGCCCGGCAACTCCTTCGACCCGTACGCGTCCTCGCGGACGTTGGTGCCGTCCCAGAAGAACTGGTCGATCAGGTAGCCGTGGGCGCCGTGCAACTCGACCGCGTCGAAGCCGATCGCCTTGGCCGCGGCCGCCCCGTCGGCGAAAGCGCGGATGGCGTCGGCCACCTCCGCCTCGGTCATCCCCTCGCCGAACTTGTGCTCCGGCCGCGACAGGCCCGAGGGGCTGTCGTAGGGCCCGGGCGGGGCCCAGTCCTCGCGCCGGGAACGCACCGCGCCCACGTGCCAGAGCTGCGGCGCCATCAGCCCGCCTTCGGCGTGCACGGCGTCGATCACCTTCTTCCAGCCCGCCAGCGCGTCCTCGCCGTGGAAGCGCGGGATGTTCGGGTCGTTCAGCGACGCCGGCCGGTCGACGCCGGTCCCCTCGGAGACGATCAGACCCACCTGCCCCTGGCCGCGGCGCGCGTAGTAGGCGGCGACCTCCTCGGTCGGCACGCCCCCCGGCGAGAACGAGCGCGTCATCGGCGCCATGACGATTCGGTTCGGCAGCGTCAGCGACTTCAGCGTGAACGGCGAGAAGAGGACGTCGGAGACCATGCGCAATCCGGGGCGATCAGTGTTCACCCGTTTGTTGGAGCCAGACGGCGCCGTCTTCCAGCGCAGAAAATCTGAAGGCGGTTCAGGCTTTGGCGGTCGCGCTCGCCGCCTCGCGCCGCGCCAGCGCCTGCGGCGACCACTCTGTCTCCATCGTCGGATAGAAGACCTCCCAGGCGTGCGCGGCCTCGGGCAGGCCCACCCATGGCAGCTTGGAGCGCGTGAAGATGTGTACGTCCGGGGGCACGGCCTCAGGATCGTCGAGCGTCCCCACCCGCACGAAGCGCAGGTAGGGCCGGCCGCCGTAGTCGCTCCAGACCGTCGTCCCGCACGCCGCACAGCGGTAGAGTTCGTGCGGCCGCCCGGAGTCGGTCGGCATGCCCGCCACCACGAGGTCGCCGGACAGCACCTCGATGCGATCCGTCTCGATCAGCGCGTTGATCACGAAGGCCGAGCCGGTCTGCCGCTGGCAGTCGCGGCAGTGGCAGCAGTGGGTGATCATCGGCCGGTCGGTGAGCCGGTAGCGCATCGCACCGCAGGCGCATCCGCCGTCGAGCATGGCAATTCCTCCGCAACGGGTTGTTGCCAGATTGTTCACGATCATTCAAGCGGTCGTGAAGTTGACGCCTGCGTCATTTTCCGTTGACTCTGGACGGTGTTCAAATCAGTCTCGCCCGATCCCGGAGGATCCCCAATGGACGACGGCGCCATCGACCTGAAGCGTGCAGCTCGCGACGCGGCCTATTCCATGCCGCTGGAGCAGATCGACCCTGCCGACCCGGAGCTGTTCCGCACCGACAGCCAGTTCCCCTACTTCGAGCGTCTGCGGAAGGAAGCCCCGCTGCACTGGGCCGTCTCGCCGGAGGAAGACATCGGCGGATATTGGTCGGTGACCCGCTACAACGACATCATGGCGATCGACACCAACCACGAGGTGTTCTCGTCCGACCCGACGATCGTGCTGCCCGACCCGGCGGAAGACTTCACGCTTCCGATGTTCATCGCCATGGACCCGCCGAAGCACGACGTGCAGCGCAAGACGGTCCAGCCGATCGTTGCGCCCCATCACCTCGCCCATCTCGAGCCGATCATCCGTGAGCGGGCGGCCAAGATCCTCGACGATCTGCCCATTGGCGAAGAGATCGACTGGGTCGACAAGGTCTCCATCGAGCTCACGACCATGACGCTCGCCACCCTGTTCGACTTCCCGTGGGAGGACCGTCGCAAGCTCACCCGCTGGTCCGACGTGGCGACGGCGGGCCCGGAGTCAGGCCTCTTCGACTCCACCGATCCCGACGAGGCCGAGGCGCAGCGCCGTAAGGAACTGTTCGAGTGCGTCGACTACTTCCTGAATCTGTGGAACGAGCGGGTGAACGCCCCTCCGCGCCCGGACCTGATCTCGATGCTGGCCCACGGCGAGTCCACGCGGAACATGGATCGCATGGAGTACCTGGGGAACCTGATCCTGCTGATCGTCGGCGGCAACGACACCACCCGCAACACCATCTCCGGCTCGGTGCTTGCTCTGCACCAGAACCCCGACCAGGAGCGCATCCTGCGCGCCGATCCGGCGAAGATGATCCCCTCGATGGTGTCGGAGACGATCCGCTGGCAGACGCCGCTGGCCTACATGCGCCGCACCGCCCTTTCCGACTACGAGATGCACGGCAAGACCATCAAGGCCGGCGACAAGGTCGCCATGTGGTACGTCTCCGGCAATCGCGACGAGACGGTGATCGACCGGCCCAACGACTACTGGATCGAGCGGCCGCGGGTGCGCCAGCACCTGTCCTTCGGCTTCGGCATCCACCGCTGCGTGGGCAACCGCTTGGCCGAACTGCAGCTGAAGATCATCTGGGAAGAGATCCTCGCCCGGTTCCCGAAGATCGAGGTGGTCGGCCCGCCCCGGCGCGTCCTGTCGTCCTTCGTACGCGGGTATGAGCGGCTGCCGGTGGTGATCCCGACCCGGAACTGACAACAGCCGCGTCGCCAGAGCGGCGCACCGGTCGCGGTCGATCCCCCGGCCGGTTCCTGCGCCAGCAAGGTGCGCGATGCTGATTGGGGGCTTCGCCGGCCTTTGCGGAGTCCCCCGCCGCCGGGCGGCGTATCACGTGTGATTGACCCGCCCACCAAGAACGGCTTCCATCCGCCGCGATCGGGGGAATGAAGCTACTCAAGGAGACCCAAGATGATGCTTCGCATGGCCGTCGTTGCGGCCGCCGCCTTCGCGTTCGCCGGAACCGCGACCGCTCAGTCTGCTCGCCCCCTGTCGGCCCACCTGATGGGTTCGCCGACGACGGATCCGGACGGGATGGGCCACGCCACCTTCAAGGTCGACACTGCGAAGAACGAGGTCTGCTGGGACGTTTCGGTGGAGAAGATCGCGGCGGCCAGCGCGGCGCACATCCACAAGGGCGCCGCCGGTGCGTCCGGACCGCCGGTCGTCCCGATGACCGCCCCGGACGCCAGCGGCAAGGGCAAGGGTTGCGCCACGGTCGATGCCGCGGTCGCCAAGGACCTCCTGGACAACCCCGCGAACTACTACGTGAACGTCCACAACGCCGAATTCCGCGGCGGCGCCATCCGCGGCCAGCTCAGCAAGTAGCGCAGCCGGTCAGATCCGGCGGCCCTTGGGCGGAGGCGCCGGCGGCGCCTTCGCAGGCGGC
>CAZBXO010000245.1:0-4398 GCA_964495645.1 uncultured Phenylobacterium sp.
GAGATCGGCGGCGGCAACGAGGGCTACGTCCGCTACAACAACGTGCGCCTGCCCTACGACGCCCTGCTGGGCGACCGCGGCGCGGCCTTCGTCATCGCCCAGGTGCGCTTGGGCGGCGGCCGGGTGCACCACGCCATGCGCACGGTCGGCGCATGCCGCCACGCGCTCGACCTGATGTGCCGCCGCGCCGTCTCGCGCACCACCCGCGACGGGCGCCTCGCCGACCTGCAGATGGTGCAGGAGCAGATCGCCGACTCATGGATCGCGGTGGAGAGCTTCCGCCTGCTGGTGATGCGCACCGCCTGGCTGATCGACAAGCACAAGGACTACAACAAGGTCAGGAAGGACATCGCCGCCATCAAGGTGGCCATGCCCAAGGTCTACCACGACGTGGCGACCAAGGCCGCGCACCTGCACGGCGCACTCGGCGTCTCGAACGAGATGCCGTTCATGCACATGGTCAATTCGGCCCTGGTGATGGGCATCGCCGACGGGCCCACCGAGGTGCACAAGGTCACGCTCGCGAAGCAGATCCTGAAGGACTACACGCCCGACAACGACCTCTTCCCCGGCTACCACATCCCCAAGCTGCGCGAGGAAGCCCAGAAGCGCTTCGCCAAGGAGCTCGGCGAGATGAAGGCCCACTACGCCGACCGGCGGCGGGAGCGGGCGTAACTTGCACTGAGTGGTGCGCTTGCATACATTTGGACCAAGATAATGGTCCAAATGAGGATCAAATGCGCATCGCCGTATCTCAAGCCAAAGGCCAGCTCCTTGACCTCGTAAGGCGAGCAGAAGCAGGCGAGGAAGTCGAGCTGACGCGCCGGGGGCATACGGTCGCCAAGCTCATTGCGGCCCCGAAGCCCCGGCTCTCGCCCGAGGAGAAGGGGCGGATCATCGACGAGATCATGGAGTCAGCGAGAGACAAGGCTACGCCCGGCCCATGCGCCGCCAGATCTGCCGACTTTCTCTACGACGACGAGACGGGCCTGCCTGCTTGATCTGTATCGACAGCTCGGCGCTCATGGCGATCGTTCTCCGGGAACCCGAGGCCCAGAGATGCAGGCAAGCTCTGCTGGACGACGACGAACTCGTCATTTCCACCGCCACCCTCGCTGAATCGATGATCGTGGCTGGCCAACGTCATGTCCGGTCGGAACTGGAGGCGCTTGTGCGGCGCCTGAACCTCGAAGTGCACGATGTGACCCGAGAGATCGCCCCACTGGTCGCTGACATCTATGAGATTTGGGGGAAGGGCTACCATCCGGCCCGTCTGAACTATGGCGACTGCTTCGCCTATGAACTGGCCTCGCGTCTGAAGTGTCCGCTCCTGTATGTCGGCAACGACTTTGCGCAGACCGACATCGAGAGCGTCCTCTAGGCCGCCGGGCACTCGCTGCTCTCGGCCGCCTCCGGGAAGCCGACCTCCGGAAGCCGCTCGGCCAAGTGCCGATAGCACTCGCAGGCGGTCGCCCGCAGGCGCGCGGCGCGCGCGACCCTGAGGCGTCCGCGCGCCAGTTGCAGCACACCTTCGTCCGCCAGCTTGCCGAACGCCGCGGTGACCGACGTGCGCTGGACGCCCAGCATCTCGGCGCAGAGCGCCTGGGTGACATCCAGCTCGCGCCCGTCGATCCGGTCGAGGCAGCTGAGCAGCCACTTGGCGAGGCGCTGTTCCAGGCTGTGGCGCGCGTTGCACACCGCGTTCATCCGCGCCTCGTCGATGAGGTACTGGGTGTAGCGGGCCAGCACGTCGCGCAGCTCTTCGCGCCGCGAGGCCAGGAAGTGCAGCCGCTCGGCGGGCATGCACAGCGCTTCGCCGGCCACCTGCGCCTCGGCCTCCATGAAGCTGGGCGAGACCGCCGTCATCTCGCCGACCAGGCCTTCACGGCCCACCATCGCGGCTTCGGCGCGCGTGCCGTCCTCGAACAGCCGCACCACCGAGACCAGGCCCGACTCGATGAAGTAGCAGCGCGGCCGCTCTTCGCCTTGGGCCTGGAGCACCTCGCCCGGCGTGAGCGGAACACGCACCAGCTCGCGCGCCAGCAGGGTGCGAGTCGCCTGCGGCAGGTCGCACAGAAGATGGTTCTGGAAGTTCATCCGTAGGGCCCTCCCGTTCGCCTGCAGCCGAGCTTCAAACGGGATCGCGCGAACGCGGTTCCTCAAGTCTTGCGGCCGACCCAGCCCGGCCTCTATCGCTTCCCGCGGGGCATGGGTGCTATCGGTGCCGGCTCGCGAGGGACCGCGACAGTCTTGAGGCATCCGTGACCGACGTTTCCGCCACCTGGCCCGTGATGAGCATCGCCGAGGCGCATGCGCAGCTGACAGGGCCCGGCGCGCCCTTCGAAATCGAAGAGAAGGTGATCCGGGGCGTGCCCACCCGCACCTGGAAGAACGCCCCGCCCACCCTGCGCGACGTGTTCCTGAATGGCCGCCGCTTCGCCGACCGCGAATTCCTGATCTACGACGACGAGCGGGCGACCTACGAGGCTTTCGCTCGCGCCACCATCGCGCTCGCCCACCAGCTCAAGGCCGATGGGGTGCAGAAGGGCGACCGCGTCGCCGTCATCATGCGCAACCTGCCGGAGTGGCCGGTCTGCTTCTGGGCCGGCATCCTCCTGGGCGCCATCGTCACGCCGCTGAACGCCTGGTGGACCGGCGCGGAGCTGGAGTACGGCCTGGCCGACTCCGGGACGAAGGTGGCCTTCGTCGACGACGAGCGGCTGGAGCGGATCGCGCCGCACCTGGCGAACCTGCCCGCCCTGCAGCGCGTCTACGTCTCGCGGGTGCGGGAACCTGCGGACAACGGCCGGGTCCGCAGGCTCGAGGATGTGATCGGTCCGGTGAACAGCTGGTCGCGTCTGGATGCCCTGCCCCTGCCGGACGTGCCGCTCGACCCGGAGGACGACGCCACCATCCTCTACACGTCGGGCACCACCGGGAAGCCGAAGGGCGCGCTCGGCACGCACCGCAACATGACCTCCAACATCGGGGCCAGCGGCATCGCCGCGGCGCGCAACTTCCTGCGCGCCGGCGAGCCCCTGCCGGAGATGGACGCCACGCAGTTGCCGCAGCGGGTGACCCTCCTGGTCGTGCCGATGTTCCACGCCACGGGCCTGTCGGCCACGCTCGGGCCCAGCATGAACGCCGGCGGCAAGATCGTGCTGATGCGCCGCTGGGACGCCGAGCCCGCCATGCGGCTGATCGAGCGGGAGAAGGTGTCGGCCACCGGCGGCGTGCCCACGATCGCCTGGCAGCTGATCGAGCATCCGGCGCGGAGCAAATACGACCTCTCGTCGCTGCAGACCGTCTCCTACGGCGGCGCGCCGTCGGCGCCGGAACTGGTGCGCCGGATCGCCGAGACCTTCCCCGGTTCGCAGCCCGGCAACGGCTGGGGGATGACCGAAACCACGGCCACCTTCACCAGCCACCTGGGGCGCGACTACGAGAACAGGCCCGACAGCGCGGGCCCAGCCGCACCGGTCGGCGAGATGCAGATCCGCGACCCTGCCGACGGCAGGACCATCCTGCCCGTCGGTGCGGTCGGCGAGCTGTGGTGCAAGGGCCCCCAGGTGGTGAAGGGCTACTGGAACAAGCCGCAGGCCACGGCGGAGACCTTCCAGGACGGCTGGCTGCGCACCGGCGACCTCGCCCGTATCGACGAGGAAGGCTTCCTGTTCATCGTCGACCGCGCCAAGGACATGCTGATCCGCGGCGGCGAGAACATCTACTGCGTGGAGGTCGAGAGCGTCCTCTACGAGCACCCCGACGTGATGGACGCCGCCCTCATCGGCCTGCCGCACAAGACCCTGGGAGAGGAACCGGCCGCCGTCGTCCACCTGCGTCCGGGCGGCACGGCCACCGAGCAGGAGCTCCGCGAACTCGTGAAATCGAGACTGGCGGCCTTCAAGGTCCCGGTGAAGGTGTTCTTCTGGCCCGAGACCCTGCCGCGCAACGCCAACGGCAAGATCGTCAAGGCCGAGCTCAAGAAGGCCTACGTGAAGGAGCCTGCGTGACGCTCATCGTCGGCATCGGCGGCACGGTCCGCGAGGGCTCCTCGACCGAGAAGTGCCTGACCGCGGCGCTGCGCCACGCCGAGGCCATGGGCGCGCAGACGCAGCTCCTGGGCGGCGCCTTCCTCTCGCGCCTGCCGATCTTCGATCCCCGCCCGTCGGAGACCAACGACGCCCAGCGCGAGCTGGCCGATGCGGTCTCCGCCGCCGACGGGATCATCGTCGCCAGCCCCGGCTATCACGGCTCCATCTCCGGCGTGATCAAGAACGCGCTGGACACGCTGGAGCTGACCCGTGCCCACGACGCGCCCTACCTCACCGGCAAGCCGGTAGGCACGATCATCACCGCCGATGGCTGGCAGGCGGCCGGGACCACCTTGATGGCCCT
>CAZBXO010000246.1:0-4391 GCA_964495645.1 uncultured Phenylobacterium sp.
AGGCGCTTCGGAACAGCAGCCGCTCGGCCTTGCGCGGGTCGTCGACGACCTTGCTCTGCACGTTGAACACCATCGTCGCGCGGCGGTTCGGGTCGTAGGGCGTCCAGCCGGGGTTGCCGGTCTTGGCGAAGCGGATCCAGGCGCCGGAGACGGCGTCGGCCACCTTCTGTTGCTCCGGGCCGACTCCGCTCATCGAGGCCGACTTGGCGACATTGTCGAAGACGAAGCCGTGCTCGATCGAGTGCGGCGCCTTCCACTTGCCGCCGTCGACCGGGCTCTCCCAGGCGAACAGGTACATGAAGACCGGCGCGCCGCCGGCCGCCGCCTGCGCCGCCTTGCGTTCGGCCTGCAGGTAGGCGTTGGCGCGGAACTGCCGCTCGGTGGTGGCGGTGAAATAGATGTCGCTCGGCTTGGCGTCCGGCGCGATCCGCCGGAGCTCCGCGATCACCTTGGGCACGTCCATCCCCGGCAACGTGAGGCGCTTCGGCAGATCGTCCCAGGTCAGCTGGAAGAGGCTGTCGTCGCGCCCGCCGACCAGGCTGGTGGTCTCGTCCTTCGCCGTGCCGACCAGAAGCGGCACGCCCTTGGAGATTGGCGGCGCATCCGGCTGGAACGGGTGGCGCGGCACCGAGCGACCGTCCAGCACAGGACCGAAGCTGGCGTTGGCCTTGGGCAGGGCGTCGGAGATCGCCTGGAACGGCATGGTCCGCAGCTTGCCCACGTCCCTCTCGGTGAGGCCGAGCGCCGCCAGCACGCGGCCGGTGCTCTCCTGCGCTGTCTGCGTGGACCGCGAGGTGATGCCGGAGCCCGACTGCACGATCGCCTTGTGGAACAGCCCCGCCGCCGCCGGCATGGCCATCAGCACGCTGACCTTCCCCCCGCCGCCCGACTGGCCGAAGATCGTGACGTTGCCCGGGTCGCCGCCGAACTCAGCCGCGTTCTCCTTCACCCAGGTGAGCGCCCGGATCATGTCCAGGCTGCCGACGTTGCCCGAGTCGGCCAGGTCCGGCGCCAGGTGCGCGAGGTAGAGGTAGCCGAAGGCGTTCAGCCGGTGGTTCACCGTCACCACCACCACATCGCCGCGCTTAGCCATGCGCGTGCCGTCGGCGTAGTGGCTGGAGGCGCTGCCGCTGGTGAAGCCGCCCCCGTGGAACCACACCAGCACCGCCCGCTTCTTCCCGTCCCGCAGCGCCGGCGTGTAGACGTTCAGCACCAGGCAGTCTTCGCCCGGCGCCCGTGGATTGGCCCACGAGGTGTAGACGCTGGGTCGCTCGGCCCCGAGCTGCGGGCTCTGGTGGCCGAAGTCGACGGTGTCCATGACCCCGACCCACGGCTGCGGCGGCATCGGCGGCATGAACCTCCGCCCGGCGGTCGAGGCGCCGTAGGGCACGCCCTGGAAGACCCTCACCCCGTCGACGATCCGCCCGCGCACCTGGCCGGCGGAGGTCTTGGCCACCGCGCCGCCCGTCTGGCCCGCGGCCGGCGTCGTCGCCATCAGCCACAGCGCGCCCGCGCCGCTCAGCAGCCCGCGCCGATCCGTCCGTTCCCGAACTTCCATGATGAGCCTCCCGGGGCGGTCGTCGCGCCGCCTTCCCGAACGGAAGCTAAGCCTACGCTGCGCGGAACGCGCAAGCTGAACAGGACGTTGGGAGCCGCGAAATGGAAAAGCTGTTCGCCAAGTTCGCCAACGCCACTGCCAAAGCCGCCGGCCGGCCCGTCACCTTTCTCGTCTGCATGGGGTTGGTCTTGGTCTGGGCCGTCACCGGTCCGGTGTTCAAGTTCTCCGAGACCTGGCAGCTGGTGATCAACACCGGCACCACCATCATCACCTTCCTGATGGTGTTCCTGATCCAGAACACCCAGAACCGCGACGGCGCCGCCATCCAGGCCAAGCTCGACGAACTGATCCTGATGTCCGACGCCGAAAATGAATTCGTCGGCATCGAGAAGATGACCGACAAGGAACTGGAAGCGCTGCGCAAGCGCTGCGAGGCCCGCGCGAAGGCGCACGGCGCAATGCACTCGCGCATCGACGAGGTGCTGGAGGATCGCCGCGACGGCAAGGCCGGGCGCCCCGCGCGGCGCGGCAGGTCGGCGGCCCGGAAGAAGGCGGCCTAAAGCGTCCGCACCTCGACCCTGCGGAACTTCACCACGCCTGCGCCGTACTGCAGGGCCACGCGCCCGTGGCTCCACGTCGCATCCTGCGCGCCGTCCACGGTGCGTTGGCCGTTGAGATCGATCCAGAACCTGTCGCCCAGCGCCTTGATCCGCATCCTGTTCCAGCGCCCGCCGGCCTTGGGCATCGGCGAGACCTTGGCGACGTTCACGATCGCGCCGGTGCCGTAGGCGGGATCCGGCCGGGTGTCGAAGATGTTGCACTCGTAGGACGTCGCCGCCCCGATCGTGAACGGGTTGGTGCAGCGGATGAAGACGCCGGAGTTGGCGTCCGGACTGACCCAGAACTCGGTCACGAGTTCGAAGTCGCCGAATGTCTCCCTGGAGACCAGGAAGCTCATCTCGCCTTTGTCGGCGACCGCCGCCCCATTCTCGATCCGCCAGTTGGCGTCGCCGCGCTTGTTCCAGCCCTCCAGAGTCTTGCCGTTGAAGAGGGCGCGCCATGGCCGCGGGGCCGCGAGGGCAGGAGAGGCCAGCGCGGCCAGCCCCGACGCCAGAACACACCTGCGCTTCATGGTTGCCCTCCCCGGCGGCAGGGGCGCATCAAACCGTCAAGCTGGAGGCCAAGTCCATCCCATGACCATCGACCCGCTTTTCGACCTCTCCGGCAAGGTCGCGCTGGTTACCGGCGGCTCCCGCGGCCTGGGCCTGCAGATGGTGCGCGCCTTCGCCGACCACGGGGCCGACGTGATCGTCGCCAGCCGCAAGCTCGACGCCTGCGAGGCCGCGGCGGAAGAGGTGCGGGCCAGGGGGCGTCGCGGCGCGGCCGTCGCCGCCCACGTCGGCCGCTGGGAGGAGTGCGACCGCCTGGTCGAGGCCGCCTACGCCGCCTTCGGGCGCGTCGACATCCTGGTCAACAACGCCGGCATGTCGCCGGCCGTCCCCAGCCACGAGGTCACCGAGGCGCTGTTCGACAGCGTCGTGAACCTCAACTTCAAGGGCCCGTTCCGCCTCGCCTCGGTCGTCGCGCACCGGATGGCCGAGGGCGAGGGCGGCGTGATCATCAACGTCAGCTCGTCGGGCGCCCTGAACCCGCTGCCGCACGCGGTGCCCTATTCGGGAGCGAAAGCTGCGCTGAACGCGGTCACCGTGTCGCTTGCCCACGAGTACGGGCCGAAGGTGCGGGTCAACACGCTGTCGGCCGGCCCCTTCCTGACCGACATCGCCAAGGCCTGGACGCCGCAAGCGCGCGAGCGGGCGAACAACGCGCTGGGCCGGCCCGGCCGTCCGGAAGAGGTTGTCACGACGGCGCTCTACCTCGCCAGCCCCGCCTCCAGCTTCGTCACCGGCGCCGTCATGCGCGTCGATGGCGGGCATCAGTAGCAGGCTCGCCTACGTCCGAATCTGACGGAATCGCCCGCCATTGATGTTTCTACGGCGTTCACGGGAACGTCTTGCGAACTCGGAACGAACAAGGTACAGCTTCGACTCGCCGGCGAGACCGGCTGTCACGGCGCCGGGTTGGCGGAATCGTGGGATAGAAGGCGGGAAACAACATGTCGCAATCGGCACTGAGGCTCGTGGGCAAGGAAGACACCGACAAGCAGCGCGCGCTCGAAGCGGCGCTGGCGCAGATCGACCGGGCGTTCGGCAAGGGCTCGGTCATGAAGCTGGGCGAGAAGGGCAAGATCGTGGAGATCGAGTCGGTCTCCACCGGCTCGTTGGGCCTGGACCTGGCGCTGGGTATCGGCGGCCTGCCGAAGGGCCGCATCATCGAGATCTACGGGCCCGAAAGCTCCGGCAAGACGACATTGGCGCTGCACGTGGTGGCCGAGGTGCAGAAGGCCGGCGGCACCGCCGCCTTCGTCGACGCCGAGCACGCGCTCGACCCCTCCTACGCCCACAAGCTGGGCGTCGACCTGGACGAACTCCTGGTCTCGCAGCCCGACACCGGCGAGCAGGCGCTGGAGATCACCGACACGCTGGTGCGCTCGGGCGCCGTCGACGTGATCGTGATCGACTCGGTGGCGGCGCTGACGCCGCGGGCCGAGATCGAAGGCGAGATGGGCGACAGCCTCCCGGGCCTGCAGGCCCGGTTGATGAGCCAGGCGCTGCGCAAGCTGACGGCGTCGATCTCCAAGGCCAAGACGCTGGTCATCTTCATCAACCAGATCCGCATGAAGATCGGGGTGATGTACGGTTCGCCCGAGACTACGACGGGCGGCAACGCGCTGAAGTTCTACGCCTCGGTGCGCCTGGACATCCGCCGCACCGGC
>CAZBXO010000247.1:0-4389 GCA_964495645.1 uncultured Phenylobacterium sp.
TCCTGGTCGGCCACTCGATGGGCGGGGAGATCGTACGCTTCTACGCCAAGGCCTGGCCGCGCGACCTCGCGGGCCTGGTGCTCGTCGAGCCCAGCAACGAGGCGTTCAACGGCCGCGCCGACAACGTCGCGCGCGTGGCGGCCACCGTCAAACAGATGGACCTCGCCATCGCGGGCGCCAACGCCGGCGTCGAGGTCGCCGCGCTCAAGGCGCCCATGGGCCCGCCCGAGCAGGCGGTGGCGCTGCGCGCCGGGGTCTTTCGCGCCGGCCAGGATGACCTGTCCGCCATGACCCGTATCGCCGACGAGGCGCGGGCGGCCGGCCTCGGTCCGCTCGGACGCCTGCCCTTGGTCGTGGTGAGCCGCGGCAAGCCCGATCCGGGGATCGACAACGCCGGCTGGCTGGCCTCGCACCGCGAGCTTGCGAAGCTCTCCACCCGCTCGGTCCACCTGACCGCGGAGCGCAGCGGCCACATGGTCAATTACGACGAGCCGGAGATGTACCGGATCGCCGTGGAGAAGGTGCTGGAGCTCGCGAAGGCCCGCTAGTCGGGCAGGCGCATTCGCCAGACGCCCTTGAAGTCGTCCGGGTCGGCGGGCCTGCCGTGGCGCAGGATCACCAGCTTGCCGGCCCGCGCCAGCCCCACCGCGACAGGCCGCACCTTGGGCAGCTCGCGCCGCCAGCCGGCCGGATCTGCGGCCCGCGCCACCTCTTCCGGCGACACCGACTTGCCGGCCGGCAGCTTGCCCAGCAGCTCCAGGATCGCGGCCTCGACGAGGGCGCTCATCAGCCGCCTCGCTTGATGGTCTCGCGGGAGATGATCACCTGCTGGATCTGGCTGGTGCCCTCGTAGATGCGGAAGATGCGCACGTCGCGGTAGAAGCGCTCGATGCCATAGTCGGCGATGTAGCCGGCGCCGCCGAAAATCTGCACCGCCTTGTCGGCCACGCGGCCCACCATCTCGGACGCGAAGTACTTGGACGCCGCCGCCTCCATGGTGACGTTCTTGCCTTCGTCGCGCTCCCTTGCCGTCTTCAGCATCAGCGCCTTGGCCGCCAGGCTCTCGGTCTTGCAGTCGGCGATCATGCCCTGGATCAGCTGGAACTGGCTGAGCGCCTGGCCGAACTGCTTGCGCTCGCTCGCATAGGCCACGCAGTCGGCGATCAGCCGCTCGGCGACGCCGACGCAGACCGCCGAGATGTGCAGCCGTCCGCGGTCCAGCACCTGCATGGCCACCTTGAAGCCCTCGCCCTCCTGGCCGAGGCGGTTCTCCACGGGCACCTGGACGTTGTCGAAGATCACGTCGCAGACGTGAGCGCCCTGCTGGCCCATCTTCTTCTCGGGCTTACCCACCGAAAGCCCCGGCAGGTTGCGCTCCACGAGGAAGGCCGACACCCCGCCGCCACCGGCCTTGGCCGGATCGGTCCGCGCCATCACCGTGAAGAGGTCGGCCTTGTTGGCGTTGGTGATGAAGCGCTTCGACCCGTTCAGGACGTAGACGTCGCCGTCGCGGATCGCGCGGGTCTGGACGTTGGCGCTGTCGGACCCGGCCTCCGGCTCGGTGAGCGCGAAGGAGGTGATGATGTCGCCCGAGGCGATGCCCGGCAGGTACTTCTCCTTCTGCTCGGGCGTGCCGAACATCACCAGCCCCTGGCTGCCGATCCCGACGTTGGTCCCGAAGGTGGAGCGGAAAGCCGGGCTGGTGCGGCCGAGCTCCATGGCCACCAGGCATTCCTCCTCCATGGAGAGGTCGAGACCGCCATACTGCTCGGGGATCGAGAGGCCGAAGAGGCCCAGGCCCTTCATCTCCTCGACGACGTCGTCGGGCATGGCGTCGTCTTCCGCCACCTTCGCCTCCAGCGGACGCAGGCGTTCCGTGACGAAGCGGTTCACGGTCTCGATGAGCTGGTCGCGGGTCTCGGCGTCGAGCGCCATCTGGTCAATCCCCCTGTTCGCAGGCCCGGGCCTTGTCGGGCTGGCGGAAGCGCCCCACGCCGACGGCGGCCACCGGTCGGTTCCATGTTTCCACCCGCACCGAATGCGGCGGTACGGGACAGGTCGGCGCCGCGGCGGCGCTGAGCGTCTGGCCGCGCGACATCACCAGGGCGATCGCCGCGTAGTCGAGCGGCTTGCCGGCGCCGTTCCAGACCTTGAGCACGGTGGCGCGCTTCTCGGCCGAGCCGTCCAGGGCGATGGCGATCTCACCCTCGGCCGGCGGCTTGAAGGTCTCGGTCACCGCGCCGTCGGGGTGCGCGGCGGCGAGCCGGCCCTCCTCCACGCGCATCAGCACCGGCAGGCCCTTGTCGTCGAGCCGGATCAGCGCCCGCTGGCCCAGGATGATCTGCAGGGTCGCGCCGTCGACCTTGGTCTTGGGGTCGAAGGCCCGGCTCACAGGCGCGGGCGCTCGACCCGCCGACAATGGCTCGTCCAGCTTGGACGGCGGCGCGGCCGCGAGGGCCAGCGCCAGGAGGAGGCTCGCCGGCATCGGGCGAACCTAGTGGCTGGTCCGGCGGCGGGCAAATGCCGCGTCAGACGGTCAGCACGCCGCGCATGACCGGCACGCAGCGCCCGGCGACGTGGACCGCCGTGACCTGCCCCGAGGCCTTTGCGGCGATGACCTCGATGCGGCTCGGGCGGCCCATCTCCACGCCCTGGGCGATCTCGTAGACAAGCTCGCCGTCGCTCTGCGCCTCCAGCGACGCCAACAGCCCGCCGACCGCGCCGCACGCGCTGCCGGTGGCGGGATCCTCGGGCACGCCCACGTGCGGACCCAGCATCCGCGCCCGGATGCTCCGCTCCCCGGTTCGCGCGTAGGCGAACAGGTTGAACCGGTCTCCCGCCTCGCCGTGGCGGGCGCAGGCCGCGTCGAACCCGGCTCCATTGGCTTTCAGCCGGCCCAGCGCCTCGAGCGACGCCAGCTCCGCGAAGATGAAGGGCAGCCCCACCGACGCCTCCAAAGGCGGATGGCGGGCGGTCACCACGTCGGCCGCATCCAACGTCAGGCAGGCGGCGATCTCGTCGGCGGTGATCCCGTAGTCGCGCTTCGAGAAGGCCTGCGGCGCACGGATCCGCGCGCCCTCCCCGCCGTCGGTCAGGACCACCTCGACCAGGCCCGCGCCCTCCTCGAACCGCATCGTCCCGTCGCCGGCGCGGCCCAGCCTGCCCAGCACATAGCCGGTGCCGACGTTCGGGTGACCGGCGAACGGCAGCTCGCTGACCGGCGTGAAGATGCGCACCTGCGCCGTGTTGGCCGGATCCTGCGGCGGCAGGACGAAGGTGGTCTCCGAGTAGTTGAACTCCCGCGCGATGGCCTGCATCTCGGCGCCTGAGAGCCCGCGGGCGTCGGCGATCACCGCCAGCGGATTGCCGCCGAAGCGGGTGTCGGTGAACACGTCGACGGTCTGGTACTCGAACGATCGCATCCCTAGGTCTCCTGGCGGCGCGCCGCGGGCATTGCTATGGCGGTGCGCTCTTCATCGAGGGGGTCAGTGAATTGGACGGCGCAGGCGGAATGGAGAGCAACTACCAGTCCAAGCTCACGCTTGTGACGGACGGCGAATGGGCCGGCTGGTCCTGTTACCCGGGCGGCGACCCGTTCGAGGACCTCGCCGGGACCTTCTACTTCCGTGACACGCCCGAGGGCCCGGTCTGCGCCTTCCGCGCCGAGCGGAAGCACCTGAACGGCGGCGGCTTCCTGCATGGGGGCCTGGTGATGACCTTCGCCGACTTCTCGCTGTTCGTGATCGCGCGGGAGGCCATCGCCGGCAGCCGCTCGGTCACCGCCACTTTCAACTGCGAGCTGGTCGGCACGGCGCACGAGGGCGACCTCGTCGAGTGCCGCGGTGAGGTGGTGAAAGCGGGCCGCAGCATGGTGTTCGTCCGCGGCCTCATCACCAACGGCGGCGAGCCGGTGGCGAGCTTCTCCTCGGTGCTCAAGAAGACCCCGATGCGCTGAATGCTGCTCGTCCCGCTCACCCCCGACGACATCGCCGAGGTGATGCGGCTGGAGCGCCTGCCCGGTTACGACGCCTTCATCGGCCGCTGGTCCCACGAAGAGCGTGCCGCGGAGATGGCCTCGCCCGACGCTCGCTACTTCGGCGTCCGCGACGGGGCCGGGCTCTCGGCCTTCCTGTTCCTGCAGGACTTCCGCAAGCCGCAGGTGCGCCTGCGCCGCATCTCGGTCGGCGCCCCTGAGAAGGGGCTGGGCGGGCGGATGCTGCGCGAGATCATCGACTGGGTGTTCGAGACCACGCCGGCCGAGGCGCTGAACCTCGATGTCCAGCTCGACAACACCCGAGCGCGCCACGTTTACGAGCGCGAAGGGATGACCGCGGTGGGGACGCCCGACCACGTGCATCAGGAGATGACCATCCCGCGCGCCCGCTGGGC
>CAZBXO010000248.1:0-1528 GCA_964495645.1 uncultured Phenylobacterium sp.
AGCTAGCGGTTCCCGTTCGGGAAGATGCCGATGCGGGTGGCGTCGCCGAGGATGCGGTGGCCGTCGGCGGTTTCGAAGGGGATCGGCTCCGGCAGCCGGCCGCCCGGCAGCGGCCAGGCGATCGGCGTCGCCTTCCCGTCGATCGGCGCCCCAACCGCAATGCGGTCGCGGTCCAAGGAGTGGTGCGCCCGGTCGTTCGCGCGCGTGCAGCCGTCTCGGAAATAGATCGCCGTGTGCACCCGGCGCACCTGGTCCGAACGGTTCGGCTGGGCGGCGTGGATGGTGTTGGCGTGGTGGAAGATCACGTCGCCGGGGCCGGAGGTGACGAACTGGGCCTCGAGCGACCGCGCCGCCTGGAAGGCCTTGCCCTGACCCGGCGTGCGGAACACGTCGATGAAGGTGACGTCGCCCTTGTGGCTGCCGGGCACGTAGCCCATCCGGCCCATCGCCTCACCCACCTCGACCAGCGGGATCCAGGCGGTGATCGCGTCGTCCTCCGAGATCGGCCAGTACGGATGGTCCTGGTGCATCTCCGTCTCGCGGCCGCCGGCCTCCTTGTAGAGCGCCTGGTCGTGCCACAGCCGGATCGCCGGCGCGCCCAGCAGCTCCGCCGCCAGCCCCGCCACCTTCGGGTGGAAGGTCAGCTCGCCCACCTCCGGGAAATCCTCCCAGAGGTACTGGCACATGGTGAAGGACTGCTCGAACGGGGTGCGTTCGGCGAGCGGACGGCCGTCGTCGCGCGTGCGGACGGCGACGGCGCGGTCCACGGCGGCGCGGTGGCGCGCCACCTCGGCCGGGTCGAGCAGACCCTTGGCGTGGAAGAAGCCGTCCCGGGCGAAGGTCTGGGCTGGGGTCATTCGGCGGCCTGTGGAACGGCTCCGGAGAGCGGGTCGGCCGGCGCGCGGCCGGCGGCGAGGATGGCCGCGTTCCTCTCATGGTCCGCGCGGGTCAGGGCATAGCGGGTGAAGAACCAGATCGAGATCAGGTTGAACGACGCCACGATCACCAGCAGCGTCATGGCCATCCGTTGCAGGATCGCGGGGTCCACCGTCCCGGGCGCGGCGCTGGTCGGGAATCCCACAGCCGTGATGATCGCGCCAGCCACGAACGCCCCGCCGCCGGTCGCGCACTTGTCGAGCACGCTGTAGACCGCGAACAGGGTCCCCTCCGACCGCTGTCCGGTCTTGACCGCGATGTCGTCCAGGCAGTCGGCGACGCAGCTGCCGATATTGATGTGGCAGCAGAGCGCGAGCGTCAGGCCGAGCGTGAAGTTGGCCAGCAGGATCGCGATCAGCGGGTTGGAGCCCGCCGGCGGCATCGCGCCCAGCAGGCCGAGCCCGACCGGGATCGTCGCCGTGCCCAGCCAGGCGGCGTAGAGTCCGACGATCGCCTGCTTCTTGCCGAAGCGGCCGCCGAGCCACGGGCCGGCCCACAAGCCGATCAGCGAGGCCGGGATGCCTGCCAGGCTGAGGAGGGCCAGCGTCTGCGGCTTCACGCCCCAGAAGTGCAGGTTGATGTAGGCCGAGAG
>CAZBXO010000248.1:1628-4382 GCA_964495645.1 uncultured Phenylobacterium sp.
CCCAGCGGGTTCGCCGCGTCCTCCCGCAGGTAGACCTGGTACAGCACCGCGTTGATCGCCGCCGCGCCCAGGATGAAGAACAGCCAGCGCCAGGCGAGCAGGCTGGAGCGCTGCTGGTAGTCGGGCGCCAGCTCCGGCGCGAGCGCCAGGGACGGGATTTCGAACAGCGAGAAGCTGATGTTCACGAACACCAGCATCCCGACCATGAACGCCAGGAGCGCGACAGGCGGCAGTCCCGCCGGTGCGTGCCACATCAGATAGAAGGCGAGCGCCGCGGGGACGGCCGACAGGTACATCAGGGTGTGCCGCCGACCGAGGGGCGAGCGCAGCCGGTCGGAGACCACCCCGATGATCGGGTCGGTGAGCGAGTCGATGCAGACCGTCAGCATGATCGCGAACCCGACCCAGATCGCCGGCAGGCCGACCACCTGGTTGAAGAACAGGGTCAGCAGGGTGGCGGAGATCGCGATGCCGCCCATCCCGAAGGCGGCGGCTCCCAGCCCGTAGCTGATCTGCAGGCCGAGCGGGAGCGGCGGAGGCGCGCCGGGGATGGGTCCGCTCGCGGCTTTCGCCATGCTGGTACATCCTCCGCCCCGTAGGGTGGAGCTAATATGTCAGCGGCGGTTTGTGCAAGCCTTCTAGGCTGCGGCCTTCGGCGGCGCCGACAGGGCGTCGATGGCGGCCAGTTCCTCAGGCGCGAACGCCAGATTCCCGATCGCCGCCACATTGGCTTCCAGCTGAACGACCCTCGAGGCTCCGGCGACGACGGTGGTCACCACGGGCTTCCGCAGGTTCCAGGCGATGGCCATTTGGGCAAGGCTCTGGCCGCGGGCGGCGGCGATCTCGCTCAGGCCGGAGAGGATGCGCGCGCGGGCGGCCTGGTCGTTGGCCCGCACCCAGCCGCCGGGCCAGAGCGCGCCGCGCGCGCCGGCCGGGACGTCGCCATCCAGGTGCTTGTCGGTGAGCAGGCCCGAGGCCAGCGGCGCGAAGCCGGCCACGCCGACGCCGGCCGCCTCGCAGACGCCAGCCAACTCCGCCTCGAAGGCGCGGCCGATCATGTTGTAGTAGGGCTGCAGCAGGGTGATCGGCACGCCCTCCGCCTCGGCCGCCGCCAGCGCCTCGCGCAGGCGCGCGGGCGTGTAGTTGGAGACGCCGACGTAGAGCGACTTGCCGCTCCGCACGAGGTGAGCCAGGGCGCCGATCGTCTCGGCCACCGGCGTCTCCGGGTCCATTCGGTGATGGTAGAAGACGTCCACGTAGTCGACGCCCAGCCGCTCGAGCGACTGGTCGCAGCTGGCCACCGGGTACTTGCGCGAGCCGCCGTCGCCGTAGGGTCCCTGCCACATCGGAAAGCCCGCCTTGGTGGCGATGATCAGTTCGTCGCGCGGCAGCTCCTTCAGCACCCGGCTGCAGACCAGCTCGGCGTTGCCGGGCGGGTGGCCGTACCCATTGGCGAAGTCGAAGTGGGTGACGCCCAGGTCGAAGCCGCGGAGGATGCAGGTGCGGGCCTCATCGTCCGCGGCGTAGCCGCCCAATGTCTCCCAGGCCCCCAGCGACACCGCCGGCAGCTTCAGGCCGCTGTTTCCGGCCTTGCGGTAGGCCATCTTGGCGTAGCGGTCTTCGGCGAGCGTATGCATGCTGACATTTCAGCACGCCCTTGCCGGGCAACCAAGCTTGGCGCAGCGTCGGCGCGATGGATGACCTCGTCGCCTACAATCACGAGTACGAGCGCCGCATTCGCGTGGGCTTCGTCGGCGCGGGCGGTCATTCGTTCCGCAACGTCTATCCGGCCTTCCGCTATGCGCCGGTCGAGCTGGTGGCGGTGGCCGACCTGGACCTGGGCAGGGCGCAGGCCTACGCGCGCCAGTTCGGCGCGGCACGCGCATACGCCACCCACGCCGAGATGCTGGCGGCCGAGGACCTGGACGCCGTCTTCGTCGTCGCCGGCTACGAACCCGACGGCCGGGTGCAGGCGACCGCCGTCGCGTTCGAGGCGCTGGCCGCCGGCCTCCATGTGTGGATGGAGAAGCCGACGGCCGCCTCCATCGCCGAGATCGAGGCGTTGATCGCGGCGAGCGCAGCGGCGGACCGCATCGTCATGACCGGCCTCAAGAAGCTGTTCTTCCCGACCATCGCCAAGGTGAAGGCGATCATGGCCGACGAGGCGGCGTTCGGACGGCCCACCTCGGTCTACATCCGCTATCCGCAGGCGATGCCGCGGCCGGAGAACCGCGGCAAGCCGGAGCGGATGCTGGGCCTGCTCGACCACATCTACCACCCGGCCGCGATCCTCGACTGGCTGATGGGCCCGATCGCCCGCTTCAGCCACGAGTGGGAAGGTGTGACGGGCTCGTCGGTGGCCAGCCTGAAGTTCGCGTCCGGCGCTGTCGGGACCCTGCATCTGGCCGCCGGCGCCTCGGGCTCGTCACCGCTGGAACGCCTCGAGGTGGTCGGCGAGGGCGCCAACGTGGTCGTCGAGAACGGTGCGAAGCTGACCTGGTACCGGCGCGCGACCCGCCCCGCCTACGGCCGCGCCGCCTCCTTCATCGTCCCCGACGCCGAAGCCCCGCTCGTCTGGGAGCCGGAGTTCAGCCTGGGCCAGCTCAACAACAACAGCCTCTTCCTGCTCGGCTACGCCCAGGAAGTCCGCGAGTTCTGCGCCTGCATCCTCGAGGACCGAAAACCCGACCGAGGCACGCTCGCCCAGTCGCTGGCCATCATGAAGCTCTACGACGCCTACCGCACGACCCCGCC
>CAZBXO010000249.1:0-1323 GCA_964495645.1 uncultured Phenylobacterium sp.
GGGTCAGGGAGTGGGCGGCCGCAGCCGGTCGGCTTGCACGGCGGAAGTCGACGTCCGCTCGGGATGACGCGAGGCTGCGGCCGCCCTCTCCTCGATCCTCTCCCTCTCCGCTTCGCGGGGGGAGAGGAGGAGGCTAAGGTCGCTCAGACGAGACGAGCTGGAGGAAGCGCCATGGCCTTCGATGCGGCCTACGAAACCCTGACGCTGGAGACGCGCGGACACGTCGCGATCCTGACGATGAACCGGCCGGACCGGCTGAACGCCATCAACCAAGACGTCATGCGCGAGATGGCCGCCGCCGTGACTGCGGTCCGCAACGAGGACGAGATCCGCGCCCTCGTGCTGACCGGCGCCGGACGCGGCTTCTGCGCCGGGGCGGACCTTCTGGGCGCCGGCCCGGTGGCGACCGGACGACCGCCGACCGAGGAAAGCCAGAACGCCAAGATCGACGAGCACGGCTGGGTGGGCCGCTGGGCGCTGATGTGGGCCCATCTCGACAAGCCGGTGATCGGCGCCATCAACGGCGTGGCGGCCGGCGCCGGCATGTCGACGGCGCTGGCCTGCGACGTGCGCATCGGCTCGGAGAACGCCCGCTTCAAGAGCGTCTTCATCGAGCGGAACCTGTCGCCGGACTCCGGCCTCTCCTACTTCCTGCCGCGGATCGTGGGATATGCGGCGGCGGCCGACATCATCTTCACCAGCCGCGCCGTCGGCGCCGAGGAGGCGTTGCGGCTTGGTCTCCTGAACCGCCTGGTGAAGGCCGAGGCGCTGCTGGACGCGGCGGTGGCCTACGCCGAGGAGATGACCCAGTGGCCGCCGCTGGCGCTGCGGATGTCCAAGCGGGTTCTGCAGAACTCCGTCGACGCGGAGATCGAGGACGCCCTGACCTACGAGAGCCTCGGCCTATCGTTCGCGCGTAAGGCCAAGAACGATGTCGCCGAGCAGCGCCTGGCCTTCGTCGAAAAGCGCAAGGGCGTGTTCACCGGGACCTGAAACTCCGGTATGCCGCGCCGCACCATACCTTGAGGGATTTCCGATGGCGCTCGACTCCGCTCCCCAGAAGACCTTCCGCTGGGACGATCCGCTCGACCTCTCGTCGCGGCTCTCGGAAGAGGAGCGCATGGTCTGGGAGGCGGCGCGCCAGTACGCTCGCGAGAAGCTGCTGCCCCGCGTGGTCTCCGCCTTCGCCGACGAACGGTTCGACCGCGAGATCATGACCGAAATGGGCGAGCTGGGCTTCCTCGGCCCGACGCTCCCGGAGGAGTACGGCTGCGCCGGCGTCAACCACGTGGCCTACGGGCTGATCGCCCGCGAGATCGAGGC
>CAZBXO010000249.1:1423-4312 GCA_964495645.1 uncultured Phenylobacterium sp.
CTGCCGGGCGTCGAGGGCCTGCGCGGACCGTTCTCCTGCCTCAACAAGGCGCGCTACGGCATCGCCTGGGGCGCCATGGGCGCGGCGGAGTTCTGCTTCCACGCCGCGCGTGACTACACCCAGAGCCGCACCCTCTTCGGCCGCACGCTCGCCTCCCGCCAGCTGGTGCAGAAGAAGCTGGCCGACATGGAGACCGAGATCGCACTCGGCTTCGAGGGCGCGCTGGCGCTCGGCCGGCTGATCGACGAGGGCGCCTGGGTTCCGGAAGCCATCTCGCTGATGAAGCGCAACAACTGCGGCAAGGCCCTGGCCATCGCGCGCGAGGCCCGCGACATGCACGGCGGCAACGGCATCTCGGGCGAATATCACGTGATGCGCCACGCGGCGAACCTGGAGACGGTCAACACCTACGAGGGCGCACACGACGTCCACGCGCTCATCCTGGGCAGGGCGATCACCGGAGAGAGCGCCTTCTGAGCTCGGTAGCGGGGTACAACCCAAAATTTACTCCGCGCCCGTAAGACTCCGCCGTTCGTTGGGGGAGTAGATGGCCGGGAAGAGCGCGAAACGCGCCGCCGAGCGCGCTGCCATGGCCGCCTGGCTGTTCGAGAACAGCCGCGACCTGATGCAGGTCTGTTCGCCCGACGGCGTGCTCCTCCAGGTCAACCGCGCCTGGACAGAGTTCACCGGGCTGAGTGAAGCCCAGCTGGTCGGCCGATCCGTCCTGGAGTTCTGCCACCCCGACGAAGTCCAGGGCATCCGCGACCGCGCCGCCGCGTCCAACCCCGGCGACCTCAGCGAGGCCGAGGTTCGCCTGAAGAACCGCCACGGCGAGTGGATCTGGGTCGCCGCGCGCCGCCAGGTGATGGAGGACGGGGCCCACATCGGCAACATGCGCGACATCCACGAGGAGCGCCGCCGCCGCGAGGAGCTGGCCGAGGCGCGGCGCACGCGCAAGCAGCTCGGCGCCTCGGCCGGCATCGGCTCGTGGACCTACGAGCCCATCCAGGGCTCGATCTGGTGGTCCGAGGAGCTGGGCGTGATGTTCGGCGTCAAAGCCGAGAAGATCCAGAAGCCGTCCGACTTCCACGCCCTGCTCGATCCGCGCGACGCACAGCAGGTCAGCGACATGTACATGAGCGCCGTCTTTTCCGGCGAGCCGGTGCACTTCGAGCACCGGATCCGCGGCGCGACCAAGATGCACACCCTGCGGGTGACTGTGCATCCCGAGCCGCGGGCCATGGGGGTCTGGGCGCTGCGCGGCATCACCCAGGACATCACCGAGCTGGCGGAGGCGCGCGACGCGGCCAAGTCCCGCGAGCGCCAGACGAAGAAGGCGAGCCGCATCGCCGCCGAGCTCGCCGAACGCCTCAACCTGGCGCTCGAGGCCGCCGAGGCGGGCGTCTACGAGATCGACCACGTCAAGAAGACGTTCTGGGCCTCGCCGGAGTTCGAGCGGATCACCGGCCACAGCGCGACCAGCTACGAGGAGGCGCTGCAGCTCAGCTACCCGGGCTTCCACCCCGACGACCTGCCGCACGTCCGCGAGTCGTTCCGGGCGCTGCACCGCGGCGACAAGAAGTCCGGCGAGTGCTTCGAGGCCCGCGTCGTGCTCGATGACGGAACGGAGCGCTGGGTGCGCGTGCACCACCACCTGAAGGTCGCCAGGAGCGGCCGGTGGCTGAAGGCGGTCGGCCTGATCCAGGACTGCGATGCGAGGAAGCGCCAGGAGCTGGCGCTGAAGGACGCCCAGCGCGCGGCCGAGGCCGCGGCGGAGGCCAAGTCCGCCTTCCTGGCGAACATGAGCCACGAGATCCGCACGCCGCTGAACGGCGTGATGGGCGTGCTGCACCTCCTGAAGAGCGAGGCGCTGTCCGGCGAGGGCCGCGCGCTGCTCGACGAGGCGCTGTCCTGCGGCCAGATGCTGGGCGAGCTGCTGAACGACGTCATCGACTTCTCGAAGATCGAGGCGGGAAGGCTCGAGCTGGCCTGCGAGCCGGTGGACCCCAAGGCGCTGGTCGAAGGCGTCGCGCGTCTGCTGCGGCCGCAGGCCGAGGCCAAGGGCCTGAAACTGATGGTCGAGGCCGACCCGGCGCTGGGCTGGGTCCGTTCCGACCCGGTGCGCCTGCGCCAGGCGCTCTTCAACCTGGTGGGCAATGCGGTGAAGTTCACCGAGCGCGGCGCCGTCACGGTGCGCTGCGCGCCGGCCCCGGAAGGCCGGTTGCGCCTCGAGGTCGAAGACACCGGCGTCGGCATCCCGCGCGCGGCTCAGGCGCGGCTCTTCCAGCGCTTCAACCAGGGCGACGCCTCGACGACGCGCAGGTTCGGCGGCTCGGGCCTCGGTCTGGCGATCACCAAGCGGCTCGCGGAGATGATGCAGGGCGAGGTGGGTTTCCGGTCCAGGCCGGGCGAAGGCTCGACGTTCTGGCTCGAAGTGGCGGCCGAGCCGGTCGCCGCCCAATCCGCCCAGGCGGAGATGTCGCTCACCGCGCTCGAGGGACTGCGCATCCTCGTCGTCGAGGACAACCCGACCAACCGCCTGATCGCCACCAAGCTGCTCGAGCACCTGGGGGCATCGGTGGAAACCGCGGCCGACGGCTACCTCGGCGTCGAGGCGGCGGCCCGCGGCGGCTTCGACCTGATCCTGATGGACGTCCAGATGCCCGGGATCGACGGCCTCGAGGCCGCCCGCCGCATACGCGCGCTCAGCGGTCCGCACGCGGAGATCCCGATCGTGGCGCTCACCGCCAACGTGCTGGCCCACCAGCGCCGGGCCTACCTGGCGGCCGGCATGGACGGGGTCGTCGGCAAGCCGATCTCGCCGGCCGTGCTGCTCTCCGAGATCGCCCGCCTCGGCGCGCCGCGCGACGACGCCGAGACCGCCGCGGC
>CAZBXO010000250.1:0-4293 GCA_964495645.1 uncultured Phenylobacterium sp.
CCTCGCCGAAAACCCCCTCACCATCGCCCCCGACAAGATCAAGGACATCAGGATCCTGCGGACGGTCTGCGGGGGGAAGGCGATGTACGAGGCGTAAGGGCCGTGCTATCGGCGCGCCCCATGACGGCGATAGCCCATCCCCTCGCGAACAAGCGCCAGGCCGGCCACGGCCCTGAGCGCAATTGCGCGCGCCCGGAGGGATAGGTCCGACCGCACGGTCGAGACGTTCACCCCTCCGAGCCGCCGCCGGAGGGGTTTTCATTGTCCCCGGCGGCTGGACCTCCATCCTCCCGAGCCCGACATGTTCCTCTCCGTCGCCACCACCTACCGCCCCGCCACCGACCTCGGCTTCCTGCTGCACAAGCACCCCGAGCGGCTGCACGAGACCGAGCTGCCGTTCGGCAAGGCCTACGTCTTCTATCCGGAGGCGGGCGAGGACCGCTGCGAGGCGGCGTTGGTCATCGACGTCGATCCCGTCGGCCTGGTCCGCGGACGCGGACGCGCCGACGGCCTGCTGGACCAGTACGTCAACGACAGGCCCTATGCCGCCTCGTCCCTGCTGGCGGTCGCGCTGGGCCGTGCGATGCGCACGGCGATGAGCGGCGCCTCGCGCGAGCGGCCGGCCCTCGCCGAGGCCGACCTGCCGCTCGAGGCGGTGGTGACGCCGCTCTACGCCGGCGCCGGCGGCGAGGACCTGGTGCGCAGGCTGTTCGAGCCGCTGGGCTGGACGGTCGCCGTGGAGCCCGTCTCGGGCGGGGGCGGCTACCTGACTCTGCGCCTGTCCGGCGTGGCCCGGCTGCAGGCCCTGCTCGCGCACCTCTACGTGCTGATCCCGGTGCTCGACGACGAGAAGCACTACTGGGTCGGAGAGGATGAGGTGGCCAAGCTCATGCGCCGCGGCGAGGGCTGGCTGGAGGCCCATCCGGCCCAGGACCTGATCGTACGCCGGTATCTGGCGCACAAGCGCCGGCTCACGCGCGACGCCCTCGCCCGCCTGGCGCCCGACGTCGCGGCCGAGGAGTCCGAGGCGCCGGAAGCCCGCGCTGCCGCCGAGGAGGCGCTGGAGACGCCGATGCGTCTCAACGAGGCGCGCATCGCGGCGGTGGCCGATGCGTTGAAGGCGGCCGGCGCGCGCCAGATCGCCGACCTCGGCTGCGGCTCAGGCAAGCTCATCCAGCGGCTGGTGCGCGAGCGCTGGGTGGAGCGGGTGGTCGGCGTCGACGCCGCCGCGCACGATCTGGAGTATGCCGCCCGGCGGCTGAAGCTGGACTTCGCCAGCGGCCCGAAGGAAGGCCGCATCGAGCTGCTGCACGGCTCGCTGACCTATCGCGACCGGCGCTGGGAAGGCGTCGACGCCGCCGCGCTCGTGGAGGTGATCGAGCACATGGAGCTCGACCGTCTGCCGGCGCTGGAGAAGGTGGTGTTCGGCGCCGCGCGGCCGGAGACCGTCGTCGTGACCACCCCGAACGCCGAGTACAACGCCCTCTTCCCGACGCTCGCGGCCGGCGCGATGCGCCATCCCGACCACCGCTTCGAATGGACCCGCGTGGAGTTCGAAGCCTGGGCGACGAGCGTCGCGGAACGGCATGGATACGACGTGGCTTTCAGCCCGATCGGCGACGTCGACGAGACCCTCGGCGCCCCGACCCAGATGGCCGTCTTCACGCGGAGGGCGGCATGAGCGAACGCCTGACCCTCCCCGACTTCTCGCTCGTCGTGCTGATCGGAGCGACGGGATCCGGCAAGTCGACCTTCGCGGCCAAGCACTTCCCGGCGACGGCCGTAATCTCGTCCGACCACTGCCGGGGTCTGGTGTCTGACGACGAGACCGACCAGTCGGTGTCCGCGGACGCCTTTGACCTCGTGCGCGCCATCGCCGAGAAGCGCCTGAAGCACCGCCGCCTGACGGTGATCGACGCCACCAACGTGCGACCCGCCGACCGCAAGGGCTGGGTGGAGCTGGCGCGCAAGTGGCACGCCCTGCCGGTGGCGATCGTCGTCGATCCCGGCATGCGCATCTGCATCGAGCGCAACAAGGACCGGCCAGACCGCGCCTTCGGTCCGCAGGTCGTACAGCGGATGCAGTCCGAGATCCGCCGTGGTCTCGGCGGCTTGCAGCGCGAAGGCTTCCGGCAGGTGTGGAAGCTCGACAGCGAGGCCGCGATCGAGGCGGCGGTGGTCGACCCGCAGCCGCTTTGGACCGACCGCCGCGCCGACCCCGGGCCGTTCGACATCATCGGCGACGTGCACGGCTGCGCGGCCGAGCTCGAGGCCCTGCTCGAACGGCTGGGCTACCTCGTCACCTGGGGCGAGGACCGCGGCGAGCGGACGGTCGCCGTCGCCGCGCCGCACGGCCGCAAGGTGGTGTTCGTGGGCGACCTGGTGGACCGCGGCCCGCGCTCACCCGACGCTCTGCGCATCGCCATGCGGATGGTCGCCGACGGGACGGCTTACGCCGTGCAGGGCAACCACGAGCGCAAGCTCGGCCGCTGGCTGGAGGGCCGGAAGGTCGCAATCGCCCATGGCCTGCAGCAGACCATCGACCAACTAGAGGGCGAAACCCGCGGCCTGAAGGAGGCGCTGCCCGCCTTCCTGGGCGACCTGCGCAGCCACTACTGGCTGGACGGCGGTCGGCTGGCCGTGGCCCACGCCGGCCTGAAAGCGGAGATGATCGGCCGCGGCTCGAACGCGGTCCGCGAGTTCGCGCTCTACGGCGAGACCACCGGCGAGATCGACGAGTTCGGCCTGCCGGTGCGCGCCGACTGGGAGGCCGGCTACCGCGGCGACACCATCGTGGTCTACGGCCACACCCCGGTCCCAGAGGCCGAGTGGGTGAACAACACCATCTGCATCGACACTGGCTGCGTGTTCGGCGGCAAGCTGACGGCGCTGCGCTGGCCGGAGCGGGAGCTCGTGGAGGTTCCCGCCGAGCGCGTCTGGTGCGACCCGATCCGGCCGCTGGCCGCCGCCGCCCCGGCGCGCGGCCTGCAGGCGGAGGCCGACGACCTCCTCGACATGGAGGACGTGAGCGGCCGCCGCTGGGTGGAGACCGAGCTCAAGGGCCGGGTGGTGGTGGCGGAGGAGAACGCCGCCGCCGCCCTGGAGGTGATGAGTCGCTTCGCGCTCGCCCCGCAGTGGCTGGCCTACCTGCCGCCGACCATGTCGCCGTCCGAGACCAGCGCCGCCGACGGCTGGCTGGAGCGGCCGGAGGAGGCCTTCGCCCACTTCCGCGAGCGCGGCGTAGCGAGCGTCGTGTGCGAGGAGAAGCACATGGGCTCGCGCGCGGTGATCGCGCTCTGCCGCGACGCGGCCGCCGCCCGGCGCCGCTTCGATGCGGCGGAAGGCGAGACCGGCGCTATCTGGACGCGGACCGGCCGCGCCTTCTTCGGCGAGCGGGCCACGACCGAGGGACTGCTGGACCGCCTGCGCGGCGCCTTGGATGCGGCAGGCGCCTGGGACGAGCTCGCCACCGACTGGGTGCTGCTGGACGCAGAGATCATGCCCTGGTCGGCCAAGGCGCAGACCCTGATCGAGGGCCAGTATGCGCCGGTGGCGGCCTCGGCGCAGGCCGGGCTCGCGGCCGCCCACCACGCCCTGGCCCGCGCGGCCGGCCGCGGCGCCGATATGGACGGGCTGCTGGCGCGGTTCGCCGACCGCGGCGAGCGCGCGGCGCGCTATGCCGACGCCTGGGCGCCCTACGTCTGGCCGGTGGCGGGGATCGAGGACCTGAAGGTGGCCCCCTTCCACGTGCTGGCGAGCGAGGGCCGCGTCTGGTTCGACGGCGACCACGCCTGGCACATGGGCTGGGCCGACCGGCTGGCCGCCGTGAGCGGGGCGGTGACCCCGACCCGCTGGCGCACGGTGGACCTGGCCGACGAGGCCGCCTGCGCCGAGGCCTGCGCCTGGTGGGAGACGCTGACCTCGGGCGGCGGCGAGGGCATGGTGGTGAAGCCGCTCGACTTCATCTCCCGGGGCTCGAAGGGACTCATCCAGCCGGCGCTGAAGGTGCGCGGCCGCGAGTACCTGCGGATCATCTACGGCCCCGAGTACGACGCGCCGGAGCACCTCGCGCGCCTTCGTGAACGCAAGCTCGGCGGCAAGCGCAACCTGGCGCTCCGCGAGTTCGCCCTCGGCCACGAAGGCCTCAAGCGCTTCGTCGCTGGCGAGCCCCTTCGGCGCGTGCACGAGTGCGTCTTCGCCGTGCTCGCCATGGAGAGCGAGCCGATCGACCCGCGGCTCTAGGTGTCGAAGCTACGAAGGTTGTTCACCCAGGGAGGGGTCTGAACGAAGCTG
>CAZBXO010000251.1:0-2455 GCA_964495645.1 uncultured Phenylobacterium sp.
GCGTCTGGAACGAGAACGTGGCGCTGGCCTCCAACGGCGGCGGCATCGGCACCTACTGGGGCGGCGTCCGCTCGATCGGCGAGAAGGTGAAGGGCGCCGGCCAGACCAGCGGCATCATCCCCTTCATCCGCGTGATGGATAGCCTCACGCTCGCCATCAGCCAGGGCTCGCTGCGCCGCGGCTCGGCCGCGGTCTACCTCGACATCCACCATCCGGAGATCGAGGAGTTCCTGGAGATCCGCAAGCCCTCCGGCGACTTCAACCGCAAGAGCCTCAACCTCCACCACGGCATCTCGATCACCGACGCCTTCATGGAAGCCGTGAAGGACGGCGCCCTGTTCGGTCTGCGCTCGCCCAAGACCGGCGAGGTGATCCGCGAGGTCGACGCCCGCTCGCTCTGGCAGAAGATCCTCGAGATCCGCCTTCAGACCGGCGAGCCCTACCTGATCTTCTCCGACACCGTGAACCGAGCCATGCCCGCCCACCAGCGCGAGCTGGGCCTGTCGGTGCGCCAGTCGAACCTCTGCTCCGAGATCATGCTGCACACCGGCAAGGACCATCAGGGGCTGGAACGGACCGCCGTCTGCTGCCTCTCCTCGGTCAACGCCGAGAAGTTCCTGGAGTGGCGCGACCACCCGACCTTCATCGAGGACGTCATGCGCTTCCTCGACAACGTGCTGGAAGACTTCATCCAGCGCGCCCCGCCGGAGATGAAGCACGCGGTTTACGCCGCGCGGCGCGAACGTTCGGTCGGCCTCGGCCTGATGGGCTTCCATTCCTTCCTGCAGTCGCAGAACGTCCCCTTCGAGAGTGCGCTCGCGAAGTCCTGGAACATGCGCCTCTTCAAGACGCTGCGCCGCCAGTGCGACGCGGCCTCGCGCAAGCTGGCCCAGGAGCGCGGTCCCTGCCCGGACGCCGCCGAGCTCGGCGTCATGGAGCGGTTCAGCCACAAGCTGGCGATCGCGCCCACCGCTTCGATCTCGATCATCTGCGGCGGCACGAGCGCCGGCATCGAGCCGATCCCGGCCAACATCTACACGCACAAGACCCTGAGCGGCACGTTCGCGGTCAAGAACCCCTACCTGGAGGGCCTGCTCGATCAGAAGGGCCAGAACACGCCGGCCACCTGGGACTCGATCCTCAGCCACGAGGGCTCGGTGCAGCACCTCGACTTCCTCAGCCAGGACGAGAAGGACGTCTACAAGACCGCCTTCGAGATCGACCAGCGCTGGGTCGTCGAGCTCGCCGCCGACCGCACGCCGGACGTCTGCCAGAGCCAGTCGGTCAACATCTTCCTGCCCGGCGACGTGGATAAGTGGGACCTCCACATGCTCCACTTCCAAGCCTGGGAACGCGGCTGCAAGTCGCTCTACTACCTGCGCTCCAAGTCCGTCCAACGCGCCGCCCACGCCGGCGGCGAGACCGCCGAACTGGTCGACTTCACCCCCGGCGAAAAGACCGACTACGAAGAGTGCCTGGCCTGCCAGTGACCTGATCGAGCGACGCGCCTGCGCGCCTCCCGGCTGCTCACAATCGCGTCACCCTGCCCTCCATCGCGCGAAGAACTCGCGTGTGACGCTTGGCCTTGGATTTGCACGGCATTCAGGGCTTGCCGCCGCGCCCGTTTCATCGGACCGTGACGGCGGGGAACCTGCGCGCCGGCGCGGGGGAGGAGAGCCCGATGCGATCGGCTTGGGGAGCCGCCATCGCCGTGGTGTTCGCCGCAAGCGGCGCGGCCGCGCAGACGTTTGCGCCGGGCTCGGAGGCCGTCGCCCTTCGCAACGCCGCCTTCAGCTACAAGTCCGCCGAGATCCGCCTGCCCGGCGCCGCCGCGTCCAAGGGCGTGAACGCGATCCGCATCGACGTCGCCCAGGCCCTGAAGACGCCGGTCGGCGTGTTCGACCCCAATGACGTCGACGTGACCCTCACCCGCAGCTGGCCCAGCGCGGTCAGCATCTCCGGCGAGAAGCTCGACGTCGACCTGACCCCGCGCCTCGGCGTCGGCGCCGGCAAGGCCGGGACCTCGGCTTCGGCCGGCGCCCGGATCGAGTTTTCCCCCCACCCGCGCCAGGATCGCGCCGTCGAGGCGATGCAGGACATGGGCATCCGTGACGGGTCTACCTTCGGGGGCGCCGGCCGCTGGTACCTGTTCGCCGCCGCCGACGGCCGCGCCGTGGGCCTCAACATGCTGCGCAACGGCTGGGACTTCGACCGCGCCGGCTGGACCACCGATTCCACCGGCGCCCTGGTCGGCGACGCCCAGATCGGCGTCGGCTGGCGCAAGGGCGACGCCCAGTCCTCCTTCGGGATCATCCACCGCGAAGTCCGCGGCAACCACATGATCTTCGGCCAAGGCACCAAGCAGGACACGGTGGCCGCCTTCACCTTCAGCATCAAACCCGAGCGCTGACGTCCTCTCCCCCCACACGAAGTGGGCGGGGAGAGGGTAGGGTGA
>CAZBXO010000251.1:2555-4273 GCA_964495645.1 uncultured Phenylobacterium sp.
ACCCTACCTCTCCCCTCGGTCCCCGCTGCGCGGGGACTCGGGGGAGAGGCGCCTACCGGGCGGGCCCCATCCGCTCCAACCACAGCGCCCTCAGGCGCGGGTCGTCGTCCACGCGCCGCACCACCTCGCCCATCTGCGGCGCCACCTCGTAGAACACCTTCCGCCGCGGCCGGAAGCGCGACACCGTCGCCACGTAGAGGTCCAGCACCGTCAACTCGTCGCCCAGCAGGTAGGCGCCCGGCGAGATCTGCCGTTCCATCATTCCCCAGCACTCGGCGATCCGCCCCAGCGTCCGCTCCACCAGCACAGGCTGCGCGCGCGGGTCCGGCGCCAGGCGCGACGGGTCGTCCTTCACCCAGTAGAGCGCGTAGATCGCCGCCGAGACATAGGCCATCCAGCGGAGGAACGCCGGCCGCGCCGCATCGCCCACGCCCGGCGCCAGGCGGGCCTCGGGGTGCAGCTCGCAGAGCCGCAACAGGATCGCCAGGCTCTCGGTCATCACCTCCCCGCCCGGGAACACCAGCGCCGGCACCTGCCGCATCGGGTTGACGTTCAGCACCTTGTCGCCGCTCGCCACGTCGTCGCCCGAGGTGTCGGCATCGATCAGCTCATAGGCCTGCCCGGCCAGCGTCAGCGCCGCTTCGACCGCCACCGCGCCCGAGCCCCGGTCGCCGTACAACAGATATCCACCGCTCATCACGTCTCCGTGGAAAACTCTATATGCGGCGTCTCGGCCGCTTTACGACCACAACATGTTGCGACACTGTGGGAGCCGTCCACCGTCTGGCGGAGTCGCCTCCGATGCCCTCGAACGTCCGAACCCTGCCGGGCCTGCTCACGCCCTCCTACGCCTACAAGCCGTTCCGCTACCCGTGGGCCTACGAGTACTGGAAGCGCCAGCAGCAGGTGCACTGGATGCCGGAAGAGGTCCCGCTCGGCGAGGACCTCAAGGACTGGGCCTCCAAGCTCAACGACCGTGAGCGCAACCTGCTCACCCAGATCTTCCGCTTCTTCACCCAGTCCGACGTCGAGGTGAACGACAACTACATGGAGCGCTACGCCCGCGTCTTCAAACCCACCGAGGTGAAGATGATGCTGGCGGCGTTCTCCAACATGGAGACGATCCACATCGCCGCCTACGCCCTGCTGCTCGAGACGATCGGCATGCCCGATTCCGAGTTCACGGCGTTCCTCGACTACAAGGCGCTGCGCGACAAGCACGACTACATGCAGCAGTTCGGGGTCGACACCGACGCCGACATCGCCCGCACGCTCGCCATGTTCGGCGGCTTCACCGAGGGCCTGCAGCTGTTCGCCACCTTCGCGATGCTGATGAACTTCCCGCGCCACAACAAGATGAAGGGCATGGGCCAGATCGTCAGCTGGTCGGTGCGCGACGAGAGCCTGCACTGCGAAGGCGTCATCAAGCTCTTCCACGCCTTCAACGCCGAGACCAAGTGCGTCACCAAGAGCGTCGCCGACGACATCGTCGACTGCTGCAAGACCGTCGTGACGCTCGAGGACAAGTTCATCGACCTGGCCTTCGAGGCCGGCGAGGTCCAGGGCATGACGCCCGACGACATCAAGGCCTACATCCGCTTCATCGCCGACTGGCGCCTGCGCCAGCTCCACCTGCCGGAAGTCTACGGCGCCACCGAAAACCCGCTCCCCTGGCTCCAGTCCATGCTGAGCGGCGTCGAACACGCCAACTTCTTCGA
>CAZBXO010000252.1:0-4264 GCA_964495645.1 uncultured Phenylobacterium sp.
TGCACGCGGCGCGCGACGTCCCTGAGCGTGGTGGTGTGGCCGCCGACGTGGGTGTCCTGCAGGCGCTTGAGCACGCGCTCGGGGTGGTAGCTCTTCGACCAGCTGCACGCGCGGCAGAACAGGAGGAGGCGCGCGCCGGGGTATCGCTGGAAGTCGCCGATGGCGGCTTCCGGGCGGTGGGGGATGCGGCGCATGGCCTGGGCCTCGGCCATGCCCCAGCCGCGGTCGAAACGGACGTCGCTTGACATGGGATGAACAAAAGCAGAACTTACGCCAAGGTTCCAGCCCCATGTGCGCGAGAACAAAACCTATCCCCAGGCTTTCTCGGACGGCTGATTCGGCCGCATCCTGCCGGCCATGCTGATCGGCCTGCAGATCCGCGACGTGGTGCTGATCGAGGCGCTGGACCTGTCCATCGGGCCGGGCCTGACGGCGCTCACCGGCGAGACGGGGGCGGGCAAGTCGATCATCCTGGACGCCCTCGGGCTGGCGACCGGCGCGCGGGCCGACGCGGGGCTGGTGCGGCGCGGCGCGGCGCAGGCGGTGGCGACCGCGGCGTTCGCGCCGTCGCCCGACCATCCGGTATGGGAGCTGCTGGAGGAGAAGGGCCTGGCCTACGCCCGCAACCAGGACCTGGTGCTGCGGAGGACGCTCGCGGCGGACGGGCGAAGCCGCGCCTTCGTCAACGACCAGGCGACCGGCGTCGGCGTGCTGAAGGAGGTCGGCGAGGCGCTGCTGGAGGTGCATGGCCAGCACGAGACCGTGGGGCTGCTGGATGCGAAGACGCACCGGCCGCTGCTGGACGACTTCGCTGGGCTGGAGGGCGTCGCCGCCGAGTGGGCGGCGTGGCGAGCGGCGCGGGCGCGGGTGGAGACGCTGCGCGCCGATATGGCCCGCGGGGCGGCCGAGGCCGAGGAGCTGAGCTACCGGCTGGCGGAGCTGGAGCGGCTGGACCCCCAGCCGGGTGAGGAAACCGAGCTCGCCGAGGAACGGGCGCTGCTGGGCGCGGCGGAGAAGGCGCTCGGCGACATTGCCGGGGCCCGCGAGGTGTTCGACGGGCTGACCTCGCGGCTGGCCTCGGCGGTCCGGGCGCTTGACCGGGCGCGCGAGCGAGCGCTGGCGGCCGGCGCCGCGGCGGACGGGGCGGCGGTCATGCGGCTGGCGGCGGCGTCTGATGCGCTCGACCGCGTGCTGATCGAGGCCGGCGAGGCGGAGGCTGCGGTCGATGCGGCGGCCGACGCGTTCGACTTCGAGCCCGGGCGCCTGGAGAAGGCGGAGGAGCGGCTGTTCGACCTGCGCGGCCTGGCGCGCAAGCTGGGGGTGGCGGTCGAGACCCTGCCGGAGATGCGCGAGCGGTTCGCCGAGCGGCTGCGGCTGGCGGAGGGCGGCGAGGCGGCGCTGAAGGACGCCGAAGCGGCGCAGGCGGCGGCGCGGACGGCATACGTCGAGGCGACGGCGCGGCTGAGCGTGGGGCGACGGGCGGCGGCGGACCGGCTGGCGACGGCGGTGAACGGAGAGCTCGGGCCGCTGAAGCTGGAGAAGGCGCAGTTCCGCGTGGCGGTCGAGGCGCTGGGCGAGGAGCGCGCGGGGCCGGCAGGGCTGGACCGGGTCGCCTTCGAGGTCTCCACTAATCCGGGCGCGCCGTTCGGCGAGCTGGCGGCGATCGCCTCGGGCGGCGAGCTGGCGCGCTTCGCCCTGGCCCTGAAGGCGGCGCTGGCCGGGCGCGGCCGCCAGCCGCTGATGATCTTCGACGAGGTGGACCAGGGCGTCGGCGGCGCCGTGGCCGACGCGGTGGGCCTGCGCCTGGCCCGCCTGGCCCAGGCCGGGCAGGTGCTGGTGGTGACGCATTCGCCCCAGGTGGCGGCGCGCGCGGACACCCACTGGCGCATCGCCAAGCTGGGGAGCAACGATCGCGTGCGCACCGCCGTGGAGCCGTTGTCGCCGACGGACCGCGAGGAGGAGATCGCGCGCATGCTGGCGGGCGCCGAAGTCACCGACGCGGCAAGGGCCGCGGCCCGGGCGCTGATGGCGGCCTAACGCATGCCGGTTCTTGCAATGGCCATGGCGGCTGGGACCTGCCTGCCGGCCAAGGGGCCGGAGCTGACGGCCTGCCGCTACGAACTGCTCCTCGACTGCTACGTGGTTGCGATGCGGTCCAAGGGGGTGACCCTGGCGAGCCCACCGACCCTTGTGGCGAAGCACGATCCCTTTGCGCGGCGATCCTGCGCGAGGGAGGTCGCCGACTACCGAAAGTTCGTGGGGCAACCGGCGCTCGAGAAGGCGTGGAAGGGCCTGTGGAGCGACAATGCCAGCCGCGACTAGGCTTCTCAGGCGAGGAGGCGGTTCAATCGCTCGTCGCGAGCCTGAGCAAACGGATCCACGACAACCGTCCCACGCCAGGCAAAGCCGCTGCTCATGTCCTCTGAGAGGAGGAGGGAGCAGCCGGCTTCGGCCGCTGCATTCAGGATCAGGGCATCCCAGAACTGGAGCTGATGGGCGGCTGCAAGGTCGAGGGCGGACAGGAAGGCGGAACTGTTGCTGTCCGCAGCACCGAAGGCCTGGGCGACGCGAAGGACTGTTTCGCGGGCCTCGCTACGGGCCGCGCCGGAGCGCATCAGGACGACGAACAGCTCACCCAGCGCCTGCACCGGCGCAACAAGCGTCGCGCGTTCGCGCAGCGCCCTCAGCAGGCCGCGGCTGGATTCGATCTTGGGCCGGTCGTCGGCATGGCGGTCGACGCCCGCGATGTAGGCGAGGATATTCGTGTCGAACGCAATCCGCACTAGTCGTAGAGATCCTCACGCCGCCAGCCCTCAGCGCGGCGAAGAGGCTGAGCTGCGACGAACTCGAGCAGGGCGTCGATGGCGGGCGCCTGGCGGTCGAGGTCGTCGATGGGCGTGACCTTGGCGACCGGCCGACCGCGAGAGGTGACCACGAAGGTCGCGCCTTCCTGCACCTCTCGCAGCAGTTCTGAGAATTTCTGGTTGGCGTCGCTGGCGGAGATGGCGCGGTCCATGGGCGTTCGAGTGAGTTAGTGGTAATGCCTAAATATCAACGATCGGGCTGAATGTCGAGCCCCGCCGGCGCCGTCGTTGCTGCCGCAACGGGGGAGGTGCTAGCCCTCGGCTATGAAGCCCGTCGCCGATCTGACCGAAGCGGAAGCCGCCCTCGAATTGACTGCGCTGGCCGACGAGATCGCGCGGCATGACATCCGCTACCACCAGCAGGACGATCCGGAGATCAGCGATGCGGACTACGACGCGCTCAAGCGGCGGAATTCGGAGATCGAGGCGCAGTTTCCGCATCTGGTGCGGGAGAACTCGCCGAGCCTGCGCGTGGGCGCGGCGCGGTCGGAGCAGTTCTCGGCGGTGGAGCACGGCGTGCCGATGCTCAGCCTCGACAACGCCTTCTCCGACGCGGACGCCCTGGAGTTCGACGCGCGGGTGAAACGGTTCCTGCGGCTGGACGAGGCGGTGGCCTACACCGCCGAGCCGAAGATCGACGGGCTGTCGTGCTCGATCCGCTACGAGAAGGGCGTGCTGGTCCAGGCCGCGACGCGCGGCGACGGGCGGGTCGGCGAGGACGTCACCGCCAATGTGCGCACGATCGGCGAGATCCCGAAGCGGCTGGCGGGTTCCGGCTGGCCGGACGTGATCGAGGTGCGGGGCGAGGTCTACCTGGGCCACGCCGATTTCGCGCAGCTGAACGCCGACGCCGAGGCCGCCGGCGGCAAGACCTACGCCAATCCGCGCAACGCGGCGGCCGGGTCATTGCGCCAGATCGACCCGACGGTGACGGCGAGGCGGCCGCTGCGGTTCTTCGCCTACGCCTGGGGCTACGTCTCCGCGCCGTTCGCGCAAGGGCAATGGGAGGCGCTGCAGAAGCTGAAGGCCTGGGGCTTCCAGACCACGCCGCAGTCGCAGTGCGTGACCGGGCCGGACGGGCTGCTGGCGGCCTACCGGGACATGGAGGCCGAGCGGCCGCACCTGGGCTTCGACATCGACGGCGTTGTCTACAAGGTCGACCGCTTGGACTGGCAGCAGCGGCTGGGGTTCGTCTCCCGCGCGCCGCGCTGGGGCATCGCGCGCAAGTTCCCGGCCGAGCAGGCGCGCACGGTGCTGGAGGCGATCGACATCCAGGTGGGCCGCACCGGGGCGCTGACGCCGGTGGCGCGGCTGACCCCGGTGACGGTGGGCGGCGTAGTGGTCACCAACGCTACCCTGCACAACGCCGACGAGATCGCGCGGCTGGACGTGCGCGTCGG
>CAZBXO010000253.1:0-4261 GCA_964495645.1 uncultured Phenylobacterium sp.
CGGAACACCGACAGGATCGCCGGCAGCGGGATCGAGTTCAGGTAGTCGCCGAAGCGGATGGACGAGATGTTGTCGAGGCTGACTTCGACGTTGTCGGACGTGAAGTTGCGCAGCGAGGTCGTCATCAACCGGACCAGCCGGTCAAAGACGATCTCGAGCATGGGCAGGCGCTCGTAGGAGACCAGCGCCGAGTTGATGATCGCGCGGATGCCGGTGCGCTCGGAGACCTCGTCGTCGGACAGGTCGAAGCCGAGCAGGCTGTCGATCTCGTCCTGGTTGAGGATGCGCTCCGCCGCTTCGCCGTTGGGATCGTTCCAGGCGGCCGCGTCCGCGGCGGCGGGGGCCTCGGCGGGAACGGCGGGGATGTCGGTCTCTTCGGCCATGCGACTGCGCGACAACCAGCCGGAGCTAGTTGATCAGCATCTCCTCGATCAGCACCGCGTTGGCGCGCGACGGCTGGATGACCAGGTTCACGCGCCGCAGGATCTCCATCCGCAGCTGGTAGGAGCCCTGGCTGCCGGAAAGGTCCTCGGGCCGCAGTTCGCGCAGGAAGCTTTGGAACATGTCCTGCAGCCTCGGCATGTTGGGATCCAGCTCCTCGACCGCGTGGTCATCGGGCAGCTCGAGCGTCAGCTTCAGCTTCAGGAAGGTCGGGCGGCCGTCGGCGGTCTGCATGTTCACCACGACATCGGGCATCGTGTAGAAAACGACTCCGTCCGGGCCTTCGCGGACCACGGCCGCACCCTTCTCGCCTTCCTTGCCGCCGGCGTGTTCCTTGCCTTCCTTCTTGCCCTTCTTCTCCTTCTTGCCGTGGCCGTCCTTGCCCGCATGGGCCTCGTCGGGCTTCGGCTTCAGGAACATGAAGGCCGCGCCGCCGCCGCCGCCGAGCACGACGACGGCCGCCGCGCCGGCGATGATGAGCATCTTGAGCGGAAGCTTCTTCTTGCCGGGGGCGCCTTCGCCCTCAGCGCCTTCGGCGGGGGCCTCGCCCTCGCCCTCCGGCGCTTCCTTGACCTTCTCCTTCGCCACGCGCGCGTTCCTTGGAAGTTATCCCCGACACGGATGACCCCCTTTGGTTAAGAAGCGGTTGTTAACGCCTCTTAACGGCGACGAGACTGCCCGGCAGAATCCGCCGACCGGCGCCCGTTAACTTTATTGTTCGTTGAAATCGTTGGGATTTTAGACTGGCCCGAAGCTTGCAGCGGCTTGAGCGCAAGTTTGTCGCGCCAAAGGTCCCAACGGTTAAATGGACAACGCCCTCTACATCGGCCTCTCGCGCCAGATGGTGCTGCAGAAGCAGATGAACATCATCGCCAACAACATCGCCAACGTGGACACCACCGGCTTCAAGGTGGAGTCGCTGCTGCTCAAGACCGATGCCCGCGACCGGGCGACGACGCAGGGCGGACCCAGGCCGATCCAGTTCGTCTCTCCCGACGGGGTGGCGCGCAACTTCGGCCAGGGGTCCCTGCGCACCACCGGCGCCCCGCTGGACCTTGCGATCGAGGGCGAGGGTTTCTTCCAGGTCCGCACGGCCCAGGGCGACCGGCTGACGCGTGACGGGCGCTTCCACCTCGATCCGACTGGCAAGATGGTCACCGAGACCGGCGCCTCGGTGCTGGACGAGGGCGGCGGCGAGATCACCCTGGACCCGCAGAAGGGGCCTCTCTCGATCGGCGCCGACGGCTCGATCAGCCAGGGCGAGCTGAAGGTCGGCAAGGTCGGCGTGATGGAGTTCGCCGCCCCGGCCGCGCTCGAGAAAGCCGGCGACAACCTCTACCGCAACACCTCCAACGTGGCCCCCACCCCTTCCGAGACGGCGCGCGTGCGCCAGGGGATGCTGGAGGGCTCGAACGTGAACTCGGTGCTCGAGATCACCCGGATGATCGAGGTCAGCCGGGCCTACGAGTCGACCGCCCGCATGATGGATTCAGAAGCCGACCTGTCGCGCCGCGCGATCGAGCGCATGGGCCGGGTGAACTAAGGAGTATCGATCGATGCAAGCCCTCCGCACCGCCGCGACCGGCATGGCCGCGCAGCAGCTGAACGTCGAGGTCATCTCGAACAACATCGCCAACATGAACACGGTGGCGTTCAAGCGTCAGCGCGCCGAGTTCCAGGACCTGCTCTACCAGACCTTCGAGAGCGCGGGAGCGCAGTCCTCGGACCAGGGCACCATCGTGCCGACCGGCGTACAGGTGGGCGCGGGCGTGAAGTCCGGCGCGGTCTACCGGATCGGGACGCAGGGATCGCTGACGCGGACCGACAACCAGTTCGACCTGGCCATCGACGGACGTGGCTTCTTCCAGGTGCTGACGCCCTCGGGCGAGACCGCCTACACGCGGGCCGGCAACCTGGCGGTCAACGATCAGGGCCAGCTGGTGACCCAGGACGGCTACCAGATCCAGCCGGGCATCACGATCCCGAACGACGCCGTCTCGGTGTCGATCTCCAAGTCGGGCCAGGTGCAGGTGGTCCAGGCCGGTCAGACTGCGCCCAGCGTCGTGGGCCAGCTGGAGCTCGCGACCTTCCTCAACGAAGGCGGCCTCAAGGCCACCGGCGGCAACCTGCTGATGGAGACCGCCGCGTCCGGCGCGGCCACCACCGGCACGCCGGGCGCGGTCGGCGTCGGCGCCCTGCTGCAGGGCTATACCGAAGCCTCGAACGTCGACGCGGTGGCCGAAATCACCGCCCTGATCGTGGCGCAGCGCGCCTACGAGATGAACTCCAAGGTCATCTCCACCGCCGACAACATGCTGGCGACCGCCAACCAGGTGAAGGCGTGATGCGGACTCTCCTGACGATCGCGGCGCTTGCGCTCGCCACCCCGGCGCTGGCCGGCCAGCCGGTCACCCTCAAGGCCGACGCCTTCGACACCGACGGTCTGGTCACCCTGGGCGACCTGTTCGACGGCGCGGGTGCCGCGGCCAGGACGCCGCTCGCCACCCGCGCCGGTTCCAGCCTGATGCTCGACGCCGTGGCGGTGCAGGCCGCCGCGCGGCGCGCCGGCCTCGACTGGGCCAACGCCGAGGGCTTCCGCCGCATCGTCGTGCGAGGCGGAACCGCTCCGTCCGCCGCGCCCGCCGCAAAGGGCAATATCGACGTCCTCGTCTGGGCCCGCAGCCTCGCCGCCGGCGAGGTCGTGCAGGCTTCCGATCTGATCTGGGGCAAGGCTGCGGCCGCCCCCGCCGGCGCGCCGAAGGACCCGGACATCCTGGTCGGGATGGCCGCCCGCCGCGCGCTCCGCGAAGGCGCCTCGGCCATGACCAGCGATGTCGCCGCGGTGCAGGTGGTCAAGCGCGACGACATCGTCACCGTCGGCTTCGAGTCGGACGGCGTGTCGCTCTCGGTCCAGGCCAAGGCCATGGGCCCGGGCGGCGTCGGCGAGACGATCAACGTCCAGAACACCTCGTCGAAGAAGATCATCCAGGCCCTCGTCACCGGTCCGGGCCAGGCCGTCGTCGGCCCGGCCGCCGACCGGCTCCGCGCCGCCTCCAATTCCACCCGCATCGCGCTCCGCTAGAGGAAGTCACCCCATGCGTTTCCGAACCCTCGCCGTCCTCGCCGCCCTCGCCCCCTTAGGCGCCTGCGCCGCCCTCGGCCCCACCGACGAAGCCGCCTTCGGCCCGGCCCTGACGCCGGTGGCCTACCCGGCTCCGCTGGTGGCCAAGCCCGCGGCCGGCATCAGCCTGGCCTCCGCCCGCGACGTGCTTCCGGCCGCCGCCAGCGCCAACTCGCTGTGGCGCACGGGCGCGCGCGCCTTCTTCATCGACCAACGCGCCGGGCGCGTCGGCGACATCCTGACCGTCAACATCGACATCGACGACAGCGCCAAGACCAGCAACGCGACCAACAGCCAGCGCACCTCGGGCATGAGCGCCGGGGTGCCGCACTTCTTCGGGCTGGAATCGACGCTCGGGAAAATCCTGCCGGGCGCCTTCGACAACACCCGGACTATCGAGACCAACTCGACCCAGTCGAACGCCGGCTCCGGCGCAGTGAACCGGGCGGAGAAGATCAGCCTGACGATCGCGGCAGTGGTGACCAACATCCTGCCGAACGGCAACCTGGTCATTCAGGGCACCCAGGAGGTGCGCACCAACACCGACATCCGCCAGCTGACGGTCGCCGGCGTCGTCCGCCCCGAGGACATCACCGCCACCAACACCATCAAGCACACCCAGATCGCCGAAGCGCGCATCAGCTACTCCGGCCGCGGCGACATCAGCCGCGTCCAGAAGACCCCCATGGGCCAGGCGGT
>CAZBXO010000254.1:0-4244 GCA_964495645.1 uncultured Phenylobacterium sp.
CCCTGTGCTTCCGGTGACTGGCCGGTCACCGACGGGCGGGTCGGGCCAGCGCCGCCCCAGGCGCGGGAAGGTGAGGCGGAACGCCGCCCCGCCTTCATTGGACAGCGCGATGGTCCCGCCGAGCTGCTGCGCGAGCGCTTCGATGAGCCGCGTGCCCAGTCCCGTCTCCCTCTGGGCGCTGGCCGCCTTGTAGCCTTCGCCGTTGTCGCGGATCTCCACCAGGATCTCGTCGGGGTTGGCCAGCCGGACCTGGATGGCGATTTCGCCGCCCCCCTCCGGCCCGAAGGCGTGCTTGAAGGCGTTGGTCACCACTTCGGCGACGATCAGCCCCAGCGGCGTCGTCTGGTGCGGCGCGAGCAGCAGCGGCTCGGCCTCGACGGTGAGGGCGATCTGCCGGGCCTTCGAGCCGTAGCCGTTGGCCAGCTCGGCCAGCAGACGATCCAGGTAGGCCTGGACGTCCACCGCCTCCAGGCTGGAGCCGTTGTAGAGCGCCTCGTGGACGAGGCCGATCGAGTGCAACTGGCCCTTGATCGCCTCGAACGCCGCGCGCACGTCCGCGTCTTCGAACCGTCGCGCCTGCAGGTTCAGCAGGCTGGCGGTCATCATCAGGCTGTTCTTCACCCGATGGTGGACCTCGCGCATCAGGAGGTCGCGCTCTTCCAGCGCCTGCGCCTTGGCGGCGTTGGCCTCGACAAGACCCCGCCGCGCCCTGGCCTCGCGATCGGCGCTCTTCACGCCGACGAGAACCAACGCGCCGATCCCGGCTGCGACCACCAGGAGGAAGCCGGCGGCTTCGTAGACACTGCGCCGCCAGGCCGCCAGGACGCCCTCTGCGTCATAGCTGGCGACGGCCATGACCGCCCATCCCGGCACGGGCTGGGACGCCGTCAGGGCGTCCTCGTTCGGAGGTCCCGCGCCGGCGATCCCCGCGCCTGGGGGCTTCGGCGGCGGGATCGCGCGACCCTGGGTGTCGAAGTCGACGAAACTGGCGGCGATGAAGCGTCCGTCCTGGCCCCAGACCGACAACAGGGGGTCCTCCGGCCGCCGGGCCGAAGGGGATCGGACACCCTCCGGCCGCACATTGACTCCCACCACTCCGGCGTATCGCCCGGCGTCGTCCTCCAGCCGCTGGCTCAGCGAATAGATGATCGAGCCCGTGAGGCGGCTGCGCATCACCGGGACGATCTCCGGCCGTTCCGGACGCCATGTAGGCGGTGCTCGCAAGTCGGCGAACGAGACCTGCGTCGCCTTCAGGCCCTGCGAGGTGGCGCGCACGCGCCCCTGGGCGTCCACCACCACGATGTAGTCGTCGGCGCTGGTGTCGGACGCGCGGGCGGCGAGGTAGCGCTGGAGCTCCGCGGGTCCCGGCCGCTCGGTCGCGAGGTAGTCCGCCACCTCCCGCGCGACCCGCGCCGACTGGTCGTAGAGCCGCGCCGAATAGGTGGCCGCGAACTGGGCCAGCGTCGCGGCCTGCGCGCGCCGCTGCGCCAGGATCTGGTCCCGCTCGGCGACCAGGGACTGAACCCTCATGGCGAGGATGAGCAGCGTGGCCAGCAGTCCAAGCAGAATGAACAGCCGGCGCTGCGTCACCAGCGGGCGGTCCGTGTCGTGCGCACTGCTCATGGCGCGGCGCCCCGCGCTGCGGACGCTTCGCCTCGCTCTCGGTCCGCTGGACGCAAACCCCACCCCCACCGGCGCGATCTACCGCCGTTTTCCGAACGCGAACGGCCGAGCTTGGGTTCCACCATGGCTTGCTCAAACGTCGAGGTCACGGGCGAAACGTCAGTTCTGCGGTGAGGCCGGACGGCGGGAAGCCCACGTTGATGCTTCCTTCGAGATCGCCCTTCACGAGCCGCTGCACCAGGCGCTCGCCAAGCCCTTCGAAGAGAGGCTGGGCGGAGCTCGCCGATCCCTGCTCAGCCCACAGAAGCCGCCAGTGAACGCCGTCGACGAACGCCCAGCTCACCGTGATCCGGCCGGGTTCCGACAGGACGCCCCGCCGCGCTGCGCCGGTGGCAAGCTCATTGAGGACCATCCCGAGGCTTACGGCCTTCGTCGGCCCCAGCACGATTCGCGGGCCGTGAACCGCGATCGCGTCTCCCGCGCCGGCGTCGTACGGCGCGAGCGTCTCGCGCACGATCTGCTCTACTTCGATGTCATTCCACTCCGACCTCGTGAGAAGCCGGTGGCTGCGCGCCATCGCCGTCACGCGACCCTCGAACGCGTCGAGGAACTCGGGTACGGACGCCGCCGCGCCGGCGCTCTGCCGGGCGATGGAGAGCACCGCGCCGAGGTTGTTGTTTACCCGGTGGTTCAGTTCCATGACCAGCAGTTCGTTGCGATGGTCGCTCACCGCGACCCGCACGATCGCGAACCTCATGAGCGCCGCGCAGATCGCGCCGGCCGAAACGTTGAAGGCGAAGACGACGAGGCTCAACGCATCCCCCGAACTTCGCAGTTCGAAGCTGTTCTGAGAGGGGAGGAAGAAGTACCAGGCGCAGATCAGCGCGGCGCCTACCCCGAGGGCCGCGCCTCTGAAGCCGCCCAGGGCGGCGGCGAGCACGACAGCGGGGAAGTAGGTCACGTACGGGAAGCTCAGGCCGAAGACCGGCAGGAGGAGGAAGCGTGCTACCGTGGCGACCACGACAAGTCCGAACGCCCAGAAGATGTAGGCCTTCGAAGTCGCGGGACGCTCCAGCCAACGGCGCGAAAACCTTCGAAGGCCGTCGGTCATCCCCCCACCCACCAGATGAGCGTTCATCGGGCCCTGAACCCGTCGGCTTAACGCGGAGCCGCGAGCAACGGGTCGAACCGTTTCATGTCGGGCGTCCCCCTCGCCGGTTCGCACCTCCTCTGAAACGCGAATGGCCAAGCTTGGGTTCCGGATGGCCAGGGTCGGCTCGACGACTCTACAGTGCTGGAGCCAGATGTTACGGTTCGTCCGTCCAGCTGTCGCAGGGATCGGCCGATGGGCTATGCCGAGGACTACCGGCGCCGCGCGGCGCACTACGCCAGGGAGGCGCTCCAGGCCGCACCCGAACACCGGCAGATGTACCGCGACCTGGCCAAGGCTTGGCGTGAACTTGCTGGCCGGGAAGAGGAAGCCAAGGCGCGGATCGCCGAGCGGCGCAGCTTCGACCCCTGAGGAGGAACCGTGGCGTTTTCGATCGGCGCCCGCTCCGTCCCGCCTATGAACATGCGCGTCGCGCCGCAGGCCTGATCTGACGCGCCGCCGCGCCGGCCGCCGCTGCGGCCCCAGGAAGAGCGCATGGTCGCCGACCGGCCGCTGAGATCTCCTCGCCGGAGGCTCCGAGGGATCTTTGCATTGAACTCCCGCCCCTTTCATGCGCTTTGACGTCCGTGAAGAAAGCCTCCGAATATCGCCAGCACGCACAGGAATGCCGAGCCTTGGCGGCGCATATGGATTCAGCCGAACAGCGGGACCTGATGCTTCAGATGGCGGAACATTGGGACAAGCTCGCCAGCGATCGCATCGCCTTGGTCGAGAAGCATCCCGAGCTGGCCCACGTCGGCGAGCGTGAGGAAAATCGCGCGTTCGCGCCGCCGCACGACCACTCGGCCCGGTAGCGCCGGCACACGCTTGACGATAGTGATGGAAGGCGGCATCTCGTGCCCCGATGCGGATCGACGACTACAGGCAGAACGCGCGGGCGTGCCGCGAGCTTGCCGGCAAGATGACGGGCGGGGTGCGTGACCATCTGCTGAGCATGGCCCGCGAGTGGGACGCATTAGCCGACGATCAGGAACGCGCCCGCAAGCGCCGCGACGAACGCGAGCAGACGGTCCCCGACTAGCGGTCCGACAGCTCCGTCTTTTTGGGGTGGCAAGCCCCGAAGGGGCGCCCCACAACCTTGACCGATGACCAAGGGCGAAGAGTACCGCGCGCGAGCCGCTCAGATGCGCAGCTTCGCCAATGACATGACCGACGCGACGAGTACGAGAAGATGGCCATCGCCTGGACCATGCTCGCCGAACAGGCCGACGACCTCGACCGCCGCCACCCGCCCCAGCCGCCGGCGGGGTTCTGACGCTACGGCTCCTCAGCCGCCGTCTACCTCACCGTCTCTGAAAGCCAGAGATTTCATTCTCATCTCGTTCCGACCCACGCGCGAGTGCTCTGCACTTGTGGAATGGACCCTGATCCGGCGCGCCCGCTGGCCCATATTGCATTTTGCGCTTGCGTCGACTTGAATGTTGTTCTATGTTTGTTCTCAATGAACGAC
>CAZBXO010000255.1:0-4226 GCA_964495645.1 uncultured Phenylobacterium sp.
CCGTAGGCGCGACGACCGCGGCCCAAGCAAGAACTGACCACGAACCAACACGAACCAACGCGAACGGACCCTGCCGGCGGTGAGGCCGGGGGTTGGCAGGCGAGTTCGTGTTGGTTCGTGGTCGATCGAATCGCGCTTCGCGCATTCGGGAACGTCGGCGCTCACCCGCTGTCGCGGCGGCGGAAGTGGCGGCGGGGGAAGGGGATGGGGCGGCCTTCGGCCTGGGCGGCGCGGGCCGCGGCCAGGTCGTCCTCGGCCTGCCTGGCGCGCGACTGCAGCCAGAAGAGCCGCGCGGCCGGGTCTTCGGGGACCTCGCCCGTGCCGTCGTCGAAGCCCGGGAAGTAGAGCAGGCTCATCGCCCAGTCGGGATCGGCCTTGTCGCCCTCGTGGAAGACCAGGCGGTCGCCGACGCGGACGTGCTGGCGCACCTTGCCGCTGGCCATCGCCTCGCGGCGCTCCGCCTCCTGCGCCTGCCAGCGCGCCTCGGCCAGGCGCTCGCGGACCAGCTTGGCCTCCAGCGCCATCGACTGGCGCGACGAACGCGCGGCGCGGTGGAAGGCGTGGGTCGCCGCGGTGACCTGCTCCGGCGTCGCGTCCGGCGCCTCCGCCTGCCCACGCGCCATCATCGCCAACGCCTCCGCCGCCTCGGCGAGGCGTCGGCAGGCGGCGACGTGGCGGGCGGTCATCTCGGCGGTGTCGAACGCGGTCATGGAAACATATGTAGAACATCATTGCAAGATGCGCAAGCGCAAAATGCAAAATTCCGAGTGTCATCCCGGTTTCGCCGCAGGCGAAGACCGGGACCCATACCCTATGAGTCGGAGGGTGGAGCGCTGGCGCCAGCGCGAGCCGGGCAGGATCGGTGCGTATGGGTCCCGGTCTTCCGCTGCGCGGAAACCGGGATGACACTTGGGGGTAGGGCGGCGGCGGGCCGAACGCGGGTGGTCGGGGGATAGGTATCGTGTCCCCGGAGCCGCTAAGGTGGCGCCGGGGGAATCGGGCCGGATGACGCCAGGGCAGTTCGTGGAGAAGTGGAGCCGGAGCGAGCTGCGCGAGCGGCAGGGCTCGCAGACGCACTTCAACGACCTGTGCGCCGTGCTGGGCGTGCTCGACCCGGCGACCGCCGATCCGAAGGGCGAGTTCTTCTGCTTCGAGCGCGGCGCCGAGAAGGTGGGCGGCGGCGACGGCTGGGCGGACGTGTGGAAGCGCGGCTGTTTCGCCTGGGAGTACAAGGGCAAGCACAAGGACCTGGACGCGGCGCTGAAGCAGGTCGTCACCTACTCGCGCGACCTGGAGAACCCGCCGTACCTGGTGGTCTCCGACATGGAGCGGATCGTCGTCCACACCAACTGGACGAACACGGTCTCGCAGGCGCACGAGATCACGCTGCCCGACCTGCTCGATCCGAAGAAGCTGCACCTGCTGCGCGCGGTGTTCGACGGCTCGGACGAGCTGAAGCCGAAGCTGACCCCGCAGGAGCTGACAGCGGCGGCGGCGCGGGCGTTCGGAGAGCTGGGCCGGCGGCTGCAGGAGCGCAAGCACGATCCGCGCGCGGTCGCGCACTTCCTGAACCGGCTGGTCTTCTGCATGTTCGCCGAGGACGCGGGCCTGCTGCCCAAGGACCTGTTCAGCCGCACGATCAAGGCGACGGCGAGCCGGCCGGGGGCGGCGCGGGCGCAACTGACCGACCTGTTCGGCAAGATGGCGACGCCGGGGGAGACCTTCTTCGGCGCCGACTTCATCCGCTGGTTCAACGGAGGGCTGTTCGACGACGACGCGACCCTGCCGCTCGAGGCGCTGGACCTCGACCTCATCTGGCGCACGGCCGAGGAGCACGACTGGACCGAGATCGACCCGGCGGTGTTCGGCACGCTGTTCGAGCAGGCGCTGAAGGCGACCCGCGAGCGGCCGGCGCTGGGCGCGCACTACACGGACCGCGAGAAGATCCTGAAGATCGTCGAGCCGGTGATCGTGCGGCCGCTGACCGCAGAGTGGGAGGCGGTCCTGGCGACGGCGCGCGAGGCCGTGGCGCGGGCCGGGGCGGCGCTCGCTGAGCGCAAGGCGATCCTCGAAGCGGCGTCGAAGTCGATGATGCTCGATCCGGCCAAGGCGAAGGCGGAGGAGCCGAAGCGCCGGCGTGACCTGGCGGGGATCGACCGGCGGCGCACGGCGGCGATGGGCGAGGCGAAGGCGACGGTGGAGGCCTGGCTGGGGCGGCTGGCGGCGTTCCGGGTGCTGGACCCGGCCTGCGGCTCCGGCAACTTCCTCTACGTGGCGCTGCACGCCCTGATGGACCTGGAGCAACGGGCGATCCTCGACGCCGAGCGGATGGGCCTGACCGGCTTCCTGCCGCGGGTGGACCTCTCAGCCGTGCGCGGCATCGAGATCGAGCGCTATGCGGCGGAGCTGGCGCGCCTGACCCTGTGGATCGGCTACCTGCAGTGGCAGCTGAAGAACAAGGTCGGCCAGCCGCCGGAGCCGGTGCTCTCCACCCTCGACCAGATCGAGAACCGCGACGCGCTGCTGAACCCGGATGGGACGGAGGCCGCTTGGCCGGCGGCCGACGTGATCATCGGCAATCCGCCGTTCCTCGGCGGCAAGCGGATGCGCGATAACCTCGGAGATGGCGCGGTCGATCAGTTGTTTGCGACATTCAAGGGCCGCGTGCCTGCGGAGGCGGACCTCGTTGCCTACTGGGTGGAGAAGGGCGCGCGCGAACTGGACGCGGGGCGTGTGCGGCGCGTGGGCCTGGTGACCACGAACTCGGTGCGCGGCGGGGCGAACCGCCGGGTGTTGGACCCGATTTGCGACGCGGGCGCGATGTGGGAGGCCTGGGCTGACGAGCCCTGGATTGTCGAGGGCGCGGCCGTGCGCGTCTCGATGTTCGGATACGGCGAGGGCTTCGCAACGCGGCGGCTGGACGGCCGGGACGTCGACAGGATCAATTCAGACCTGACCTCGGCGGCCACCGATCTGACAAAGGCCGCGAGGCTCAAGGAGAACGCCGGCGTCGCCTTCATGGGCGACACCAAGGGCGGCGCCTTCGACATCCCGGGCCAACTGGCTCGGGAGTGGCTGCAACTGCCGCTCAACCCGAACGGTCGGCCGAACAGCGACGTGCTGAAGCCGTGGCGCAACGGCATGGACGTGACCCGCCGGTCGGCGGACAAGTGGATCATCGACTTCGGCTGGACGATGAGCGAGGCGGAGGCGGCGCTCTACGAGGCGCCATTTCGGCACGCGCTGATTCATGTGCAGCCCGAGCGGCTGAAGAACAACCGTGAAAACTACCGGAAGTTCTGGTGGCGCCATGTCGAGCCGCGCCCCGGGCTGATGGGTCGGATGTCTGGCCTGTCGCGTGTTGTTGTGACGCCAGAGGTAGCAAAGCATCGAGTCTTTGCTTGGTTCGACAGCCGAGCGATACCAGATCACAAGCTACAGGTGGTGGCGAGGTCAGATGACCTGTTCCTCGGCGTGCTTCAGAGCCGATCCCACGAGGTTTGGTCGTTGGCCGCGGGCTCATGGCACGGTGTCGGCAACGACCCCCGCTACACTATCTCCACCACCTTCGAGACCTTCCCCTTCCCCGAGGGCCTGACGCCGAACATCCCGGCCGCGGACTACGCCGACGACCCACGCGCCCAGGCCATCGCGGCGGCGGCGAAGGCGCTGAACGAGCTGCGCGAGGCCTGGCTCAATCCGCCTGACCTGACGGTGCGCGAGCCGGAGGTCGTGCCCGGCTATCCCGACCGCATCCTGCCCAAGGACGAGGATGCGGCGAAGGTGCTGAAGAAGCGCACCCTGACCAATCTCTACAACGAGCGGCCGGCCTGGCTGGACCACGCCCACCGCGCGCTCGACGCGGCGGTCGCCGCCGCCTACGGCTGGCCCGCCGACCTCACCGACGACGAGGTGCTGGAGCGCCTCTTCGCCCTCAACCAGCAACGCGCGGCGGCGGGACGGTAGGGCGTGGTCATGCGCTCGAGTTCGATTGAGACCCGGCGTGGATTCGATGGCCTGCGGCGCATCGAACAAGACGCCGACGGGTGAGATCCCCGCAAACTCCGAACTCCCCTCTCAAGCGCGTCGGCTGTTGAGACCGAGACATCGAGGACAGGCGTACGTTGCGAGCAGCTCCGCCGATCTCCACCTAGCCCGGGTGGACGGGGCTTCGGACGAGGAACGTATCGCGCGACTGGATGCTGCGCTCGACCGCGCCTTCGCTT
>CAZBXO010000256.1:0-4223 GCA_964495645.1 uncultured Phenylobacterium sp.
GGCGGTGACGAACAGGATCGGGAAGCCGCGGGCCATCGGGTGTTCTCTATAGGCAGGTGGGCTGGCGCTCCACCGACTCCGGGACCAAATTGCGGCCATGCCCATCGCCCATTTGAAGAGCCGCGCCCTGATCTCCGTCGGGGGTCCGGATTGGCGCTCGTTCCTGCAGGGGCTGATTACCCAGGACGTCGACACGCTAGCGCCCGGCGAGGCGCGGTTCGGGGCGCTGCTGACGCCGCAGGGGCGGCTGTTGTGGGACCTGTTCGTGGTCGGGCGCGAGGACGGCTGCTGGCTGGACGTGGAGGCCGAGCATCGCGACGCGATCCTGGCGCGCCTGAGCATGTACCGGCTGCGGGCGAAGGTGGAGCTGGCGGCGGACGACACGCCGGTGTTCGTCTCCTTCGAGCCCCTCCCCCTTGCGGGGAGGAGTTGGGGTGGGGGTGTGACGCCGAGCGCGAGTGTTGCACCCCCACCCCCTGCCCCCTCCCCGCAAGGGGGAGGGGAATGGGTGCGCGATCCCCGCCTCGCGGCGCTGGGATGGCGCGGCTATGGCGCGTTCACGGCCGACGCGACCGAGGCGGAGCGAGAGGCGCAGAAGCTGGCGCTGGGCGTGCCTGGGCCGAAGGACTGGGGCTCGGACAAGACCTACCCGATCGAGGCCAACTTCGACCTGCTGAACGGGATCGACTTCCAGAAGGGCTGCTTCGTCGGCCAGGAGACGACGTCGCGCATGAAGCGCCGCGGCCAGATCAAGAGCCGCATGCTGCCGCTGCGGTTCGAGGGCGAGGCGCCGCCGTTCGGGACCGAGGTGCTGGCGGGGACTTTACGCGCGGGCGAGGTGCTGTCCGGCGCCGACGGCGGCGCGATCGCCCTGCTGCGCCTGGACAGGGCGCTGGGCGCCGAGCTGACGGCGGACGGGAAGCCGGTGCGGGTGGACGTGCCGGCGTGGTTCCGGGAGCTCACCGAGACCTGAGCGGCGGCAGGGCATAGCCTCTGCGACAACTTGATCCCTCCACAGGCTGTCGAACCCGGCCCCCTTGTCTCGCTCCGGCCGCTGCGCTCTGAGTGCGGGCGTATGAACGAACCCCTCCAACGCTGCTACTGGCGCGGCATGGCCGGCGATCCGCTTTACGAGGCCTATCACGACACCGAGTGGGGCGTGCCGGAGTACGACCCCCGTGCGCTGTGGGAGAAGCTGGTGCTGGACGGGTTCCAGGCCGGGCTGGCGTGGATCACGATCCTGCGCAAGCGCGAGGCGTTCCGCGCGGCGTTCGACAACTTCGACCCCGAGAAGGTGGCGCTGTACGGAGAGGAGGACCGGGCCCGGCTGATGGCCGACGCCGGCATCGTGCGCTCGAACGCCAAGATCGACGCGGCGATCTCGGGGGCGCGGATCTACCTGGACATGCGCGACCGCGGCGAGGACTTCGCCGACTTCTGCTGGAGCTTCACCGGCGGCGAGCCGGTGCAGAACAGCTGGCGCGAATTCGGCCAGGTCCCGGCGCAGACGCCGCTCGCCGTGGAGATGTCCAAGGCGCTGAAGGCCAAGGGCTTCAAGTTCGTGGGCCCGGTGATCGTCTACGCCTGGGCCCAGGCCGTCGGCATCATCAACGACCACCTGACCTGCTGCTTCCGGCATGAACAGGTGAAGGGGCTCGTTCGCTAGATGCCCAAGGGCCCGACGCTGATCCTCGAGCGTGCCTTCGTGGGCGGGCTGGTCTGCGGCGTGGATGAGGCGGGACGCGGGCCGTGGGCAGGGCCGGTGTGCGCCGGGGCGGTGATCCTCGACACCAATCCGCGCAAGGTTCCCAAGGGGCTGGACGACTCCAAAAAGCTGAACGCGAAGACCCGCGAGGAACTTGAAATCCAGATCAAGGCCAAGGCGGTGGCCTGGGGCGTCGGGTTCGCCAGCGTCTCGGAGATCGCGTCCCTCAACATCCTGCACGCCACCGGCCTGGCCATGTGCCGGGCGATCGAGGCGATGGCGGTGCAGCCCACCCATGCCCTGGTCGACGGCAACTACCGCTTCAAGCTGCCCTGCGAGGTGAAGACGGTGGTCGGCGGCGATGCGAAGTCGAAGTCGATCGCCGCGGCCTCGATCCTGGCCAAGGTCGCCCGCGACCGGTTGATGACCGAGATGGACGCGGTCTATCCCGGCTACGGCTTCGCCGGCCACAAGGGCTACCGCGCCCAGGTCCACGCGGACGCGCTGCTTTCCCTTGGCCCGTGCGAAATCCACCGCCGAGCCTGGGGGCCGGTGAAGCTGGCGCTGATGGGCAAGGACCCGATGCTCGCCTACCAGGACGTGGTGCAGGACGAGCTGCCGTTCGACGGCTGAGGCACGGCCTTTGCAGGCGTTCACCGAACCTTGAACGAGCTTGGCAACCAAGCGTGCCGTACGGTCGTACGTCGGAGTGCGTATCCTATGGACAAGACCCGGACCTGGACCGAGCAACAGGCGCGCCGCCAGCTGGTGCGCGGCCGCGCGACCGCCGTGCTCGTGAAGGGCGAGGCGCGTCCGGATCCGGAGGCCGCCAAGCCACGGGCGCCCGAGCCGGCCGCGCATTGACCGACTGAATCAAGATTGACCCCGCTGCCCGTCGGCGTCTGGTTCGCGGGCCATGACCTCGCCCGATCCCGACATTTCCTTTGCCCTGCGCATGCACGGCAAGGTGTGCGGCGAGTTCGGCTCGGCGTTCTTCGCCGGGTTCTTGCCGCAGATCGCCGACGACTTCGACGCCGGCGGCGTGAGCGCCGAGCTGCTGGCGCCGTGGATGGGCCTGGGCCGGCGCAAGGTGTTCAACGCCGCGGTTCCGAACCGGATCTCCAACGCCTTCACTTGGCTGGCGATGGGCGGGGAGCATGCCGCGCTGACCGCGGCCTTCCCGCGGACGCCGGACTTCGGCGGCGATCCAGCCGCAGCCTGGGCGGCGGCGACGGACGCGCTGGCGACCTTCCGGCCGCAGGTCGAGGCCTTCATGACCCACGAGCCGCAGACCAACGAGGTCCGGCGCTCGGCGGTGCTGTTGGCCGGCTTCCTGACCATCGCGGCGGAGACCGGCCTGCCGCTGCGCTGCTTCGAGGTCGGCGCGAGCGCCGGTCTCAACCTGCACTGGGACAAGTTCCGCTATGAGCTCGGCGAGGCGCGCTGGGGCAATCCAGCGTCACGCGTCGTCGTTCCGACGCAGTGGACGGGCGAGCTGCCGCCGCTCGACACGCCGATCGAAGTCATCGAGCGGGCCGCCTGCGACCGGCGGCCGACCGACCTGACCGACGCGGCGCAGCGCCGCCGCCTGCTGGCCAACCTGTGGCCGGATCAGTTCCACCGCATCGAGCGCAGCGAGCGGGCCACCGAGATGTTCCTGGCGCAGGGCCAGCAGGTCGAGGAAGCCGACTGCGTCGAGTGGGTCCGCGCCCGGGTGCGCCTGCAGCCCGGGGCGGCCACGGTGCTCTACCACTCGATCTTCTGGCAGTACCTTGACCCGCCGACACTCGCCGCCCTCTTGGCTAGTGTGGAGGATCTGGGCGCGCAGGCGACCCCGGAGGCGCCGTTCGCATGGTTGCGCATGGAGCCCCTGCTCGACAACGTGGCGCGCACGGAGCTGCGGCTGACGCTGTGGCCTGGGGGCGAGGACCGGCTGCTGGCCGAGGTGAGCCCGCACGGCCACTGGATCCGCTGGGGCGTTGGCGCCGAGGCCCCGGCCGTGGCTTGATCGCCCGCCAAACGGGGAGGAGCCGATGCCGCGTCCGGTGCACTTCGAGATCCACGCCGCTGATCGCGAGCGGGCGAAAGCGTTCTACGAGCAGCTGTTCGGCTGGACGATCACCAAGGCCTCGGCGGTCGACTACTACCTGATCGATACCGGCGCGGAGGGGCCCGGCATCAATGGCGGCATCGTCCAGCGGATGGGACCGAACCCGGACCCCAACGATCCGACGCCGGTCATCGCCCACATGCTGACCATCGACGTGGCCGACGTGGACGCCAGCGTCGCCAGGGCGCTCTCGCTGGGCGGGGTGGTGGCGCTGCCGAAGATGGCGATCCCCGGCGTCGGCTACCTCAGCTACGTCAAGGACACCGAGAGCAACATCTTCGGGATGATGCAGAACGATCCGAGCGCGAAGTAGGCACACCTACCTCACCTTGGAACGTCATTCCCGGGCATGGCCCACGGCTGTCCGGTTCACGCGGCTAAGAGGTTGAGGGTGAGCTGGCGGGGGTC
>CAZBXO010000257.1:0-4195 GCA_964495645.1 uncultured Phenylobacterium sp.
ATCCGACGGCGTCTCCAGGCGCACCTCGTTGCCGAGCCAGGCCGGCAGGTCGGGGGTCACCTTCTGCGGATCGAGGAACAGGCGGGCCGAGCCGTCCTTGTTGAGGATCGCCTGGCCGATCGGCAGGGGCGAGCGGATGACGTCGCCGCCGCGCACGTTGAACAACCAGGCGATGGAGGCCGGCGCGGTCAGCACCGTCGCGTCGGCGCCGCCCTTGGCCAGTTGCTCGCCGACGCGGTGGCGCTTGGCGGAGGACTCTTCGCCCGCGAACTCCAGCGGGTGGGGGACGACCGGGGCGGTGGGCTGCGGCGGGCGCTCCTGGCCCCAGGCCTGGTCCAGCGGGTTGGCGGCGACGGGCGTCAGTTGGGCGCCGGCCCTGGCGGCGGCGGCCTTCAGGCGCTCGAGCGCGTCGGGGGAGTGCAGACGCGGGTCGTAGCCGATCTTCTGGCCATTGCCGGTCGCGCTTTCGAGGTAGGCCGGGACTCCGCCCTCCACGAGGTCGCGGATCTCGAACAGGCCCTGGTCGACCTGGTCGCGGACCTGGAGCGTGTAGCGGCCGTCGACGAAGACCGCCGCCTTGTCCTTCAGGATGACCGCGGCGCCGGCCGAGCCGGTGAAACCGGTGGCCCAGGCCAGACGATCGTTGGCGGCGGGCAGGTACTCGTTCTGGTGCTCGTCCTCATGCGGCACGAGGAAGCCGTCCAGGCCTTGGGCGGCCATGGCCTCGCGGATCCTGGGAACGTGCCGGGCCCCGAACGAGGGGTCGGTGGATTCATCGAAGGTCTGGCGCATGGGCGGGGATGTAGGCCGCCCATGCGCCAGGATCAAACCCCTACTGGGGCGGCTCAAGCGTCACCGCGTCGGCGGCTTCGGCGGCGGCGTCGCCGGCGCTGCGGGCGCCTTCGGCGGCGGCCTGGGCGGCGGTCTCGGTGGCGCGGGCCCCTGCAGCGGCGGCGTCCTGGGCGGCCTGGCTGGCGGTGGCGGCGGCCTGCTGGGCGCTCAGGGTGGCGTTGGCCAGGTTGGCGTCCGCGATCCCCTGGTCGCGAGCGGCCTCCAGTTGCGACTGACTGGCGTTGTTGGAGAACAGGAAGACGACGGCGACGATGGCGACGATGGCCACCAGGGCGGCGACCCACCAGCCGGCGCTCGAGCCGCGGCGGACTTCGACAACGCGCTCGGGAGTCGAGGTTACGGTGGTGCGTTCGTAGTCTTCGGACATGGGGCTGCTCCGTGCCTAGCTTGGCCGTCAGAACACCGGCGGGCGGGAGCCGGTTCCGGATTTGACAGGGCCGGCGGGCGGCCCGAGCCTGTCGCCATGCGCCGCTTCCTGTTCCTCGCCGCCCTCCTGGCCATCGCCGCGCCCGCGGCGGCCGACCCAGGGGGCAAGGAGGTCGAGGCGGTGATGGACGAGTACCTGCGGCTCTGGAACCTGCATGACGCCAAGGCCGTGGTGGAGCGCATCTATCGGATGCCGGCGGGCAGCCGGATGGGCACCGTCGAGGGGCTGCAGGCCAACTTCGACCAGCTGAAGGCCCAGGGCTACGACCGGTCCACCAAGATCGGCGTCGAGGGCTGCGTGATCGGGCGGGACGAGGCGCTGGCGGAGTTCCGGTTCACGCGCTGGAAGGCCGATGGGACGCCGCTGGGGCCGAAGGAGCGGGCCACGCTCTACCGGCTGCGGCGGTTCGCGGACGGCTGGCGGATCGTCGAGCTGATCCCGATGGACCCGGCGGCCAGGATCAGCTGCAAGTCGATCCCCTAGCGAGGACCAGGGTGGCCCAGGCGTCGCGGTGCAGGCGGCGGACCAAGCGGAAGCCCTTCGACAGGTAGGCGGCCAGGACGCGGCGTTCCTGGGTGCGCAGCAGGCCGGAGAGGATGGCGACGCCGCCGGGCTTCAGCGCGCGGGCGATGGGGCCGGAGAGGGCGACCAGCGGCGGGGCCAGGATGTTGGCGAAGACGAGGTCGTAGGGGCCGCCGGCGCGGATGGTCAGGTGGTTCAGACCCGAGGCGTGGACGAAGCGGGCGCGGGCCTGGTTCAGGGCGGCGTTCTCGTTGGCGATGCGGACGGAGGGGCCGTCGATGTCGGTTCCCAGCGCTATCCGCGAGCCGGTGCGGGCCGCGGCGATCGCGAGCACGCCGGAGCCGCAGCCGACGTCCAGCACGCGGGGGAAGCGGCGGGCCTTCAGGAGGGCGTCGAAGGCCGAGAGGCAGCCCTCGGTGGTGCCGTGGTGGCCGGTGCCGAAGGCCGCGCCGGCGTCGATGCGAAGGTCGACCGCCGCCGGCGGGACCAGGCCGCGGTCGTGGGCGCCGTAGACGAAGAAGCGGCCGGCGCGGACCGGGGGGAGGCCGGACTCGGCCAGCGCGATCCAGTCGGCGTCGGCCAGGACCTCGACGGCCACCGTCAGGCCGGCCAGGCGGGCGATGGCGGCGGCCTGCTCCTGCGGCGTGTTGGGGAAGGCGTCGATGCGCCAGAGGCCGCGGTCCTCGTCCTCCTCCAGGATGGAGTAGGTCAGGGCCTCGGTGGCCGGATCCGCGTCGAGGGCGGCGGCGGCGGCCTCGGCGTCGGCGCGTGCGCCGCGGGCGGTAATCTGGACGGCCTCGGTCATGGCCGGCGGGCCTTAGCCCGCGGCCGGGACCTCGTCCATGGGCGGCTCGGGCGGGGGCGGCAGGTCCTGCTCGTAGACGGCGCCGCCGTCGGTCGAGGGATAGCTGACCGGCTGCAGGGCGGTCTCGGGCGCCGCGGCGGGCTCGTAGGCGTCGGCGGCGTGGTCGTCGGCGGCCCAGGCCATGACCGGCGCGTCGTCGATGGCCTCGATGCGGGCGTCGAGCGCGTCGTCGTCGGCGGGCGGGCGGGTCCAGTCCGTGCCGGTGACGTACTCCGGGACGTCCGGGCCATAGGCCGCCCAGCTGACGATCCCCGCGGCCGGCGGGCTGCGGACGCCGGAGGTCCCGGCCTGCAGCTGGGGTCCGCCGATCTCCCCGAGGTTGAGGGTCGGGTGGGCCACGGCGCCGGCGGCCAGGCCGACGAGGACCACCGCGGGCAGGCCGAGGAAGAGCTGGCGCAGGTCGCGATTGGCGATGAGCATCGCCTGTGAAGCGCGCGAACCCGCAACTGGTTCAGAGCCACCTGGCGCGTCGGAACACCATCCACAGCAGGACGCAGAGGATGGCGATCGTGGCGATCACCACGAAGTAGCCGTAGCGGGAGTGCAGCTCCGGCATGTACTCGAAGTTCATGCCGTAGACGCCGGCGATGGCGGTGGGGATGGCCAGGATGCCGGCCCAGGCCGCGAGCTTGCGGGTGATGTCGCTCTGGCGCTGCTGCTCGAACAGGTTGGCCACGTCGAACACCGAGGTCAGCACGTCGCGCAGGCCCTCGACGGCCGAGGCCACCCGCCGCAGATGGTCCCCCACGTCGCGGAAGTAGGGCCGCACCTCGGCCGAGAGGTAGGGCAGGTGCAGGTGCTCCAGGCGCGCGCACACCTCCTCCATCGGCCCCAGCGCGCGGCGGAAGCGGGTCAGCTCCTGGCGCAGGTTGAAGAGGTGGGTGATGTCCTCGCGGGAGAGGAAGGCGTCGAGCGCGCGGCGCTCCACCTCCAGCACCTCGTCTTCGATGGCGTCGACGATCGGCTGGTAGCCGTCGACGATGAAGTCGAGCAGGGCGTAGAGCACGTAGGCGATGCCCATCTGCAGCAGCGCGGGGCTCGCCTCCAGGTGGCGGCGCACCTCGGTGTGGGCGCGCTCCGAGCCCTGGCGCACGGTGATGACGTGGTTCTTCAGCAGGAAGGCGCTGGTCTCGCCGTAGACGATGGTCTCGCCCTCGAGGCGGGCGGTGCGGGCGGCCACGAAGATCTGGTCGCCGTAGACGGAAACCTTCGGCATCGGGTGGTCGGAGAGGGCGTCCTCGACCGCCAGCGGGTTGAGGTTGAACTTGGCCTGCAGGGCGGCGAGCTCGTCGGCCGTGGGGTCGACCACGCCGATCCAGGCGAACTGGTGCGCCTGGCAGGGGCGGTCGTCGGGATCGAAGATGCGCAGCGCCCGCAGGCGATGGCCCTCCGAATAGACCCTGGCGGCGGCGACCGGCATGTGGGGGCTCCCCTCCCTTGGGTTGCGATTGTGAACCGGGTCGCGGGGCGGGCGCAACGTGGCCGGACGACCATCCTTCTGCTCGTCATCCTCGGGCTTGTCCCGGGGA
>CAZBXO010000258.1:0-4182 GCA_964495645.1 uncultured Phenylobacterium sp.
GTAGAGTGCGTCATGCCTCGCCGTCTCCCGTCCGCGGAAGAAGCGCTCGCGATCCTCCGCGCCAAGCGCACCCGACCACCGCGCCGGCCGCCGCCGCCCGCGGGCCGGGCGCTGGCGGGCTTCATCCGCAAGATGGACGAGAAGTACGGCCAGGGCGCCGGCGCGCTCACCGCCCGCTGGCGCGAGGTGGTCGGGCCCGAAATCGCCAAGCGCACCGAGCCGGTGAAGCTGGTCCGCGGCCGCAACGGCGGACCCTCCTCGCTGGAAATCCGGGTCGCCGGGCCGGCCGCGGCGATCATCCAGCACCAGGCTCACGAGATCCTAGCGCGCGTGAACGTCTTCCTGGGCCCTGAAGCGGTGCAGAAGCTTCGCATCGTGCAGGGCCCGCTGCACCGGCTCGAGACGGCCAAGCCGCCGCCGCGGCGACTGCCGCCGCTCGACGCCGCGGAGGAGGTCGCCCTCGAACAGGGCCTTTCGGACGCGCCGGACGGCAAGCTGAAGGCGGCGCTGCTCGCGCTCGGACGCGGCGTCCTGCGGCATCGCCGCTGAGGCCGGGTTCGCCTAACTTCGGTCCCTTCTCGGCGCGACGAGCGCGCATGATCGAGAATCGCGCTTTAATCTTTCGTTCAGACCTTCGGGACGCCGATTTGTCCGCTTTGAACCGCCGCCCGCTCCTGTTCGCCGCCCTGGCCCTCGGTCTGGCGGGTCCCGCCTTCGCCGCCCCGGGCGCCGCGGCGCCCGGCGACATGAGCCTCGGCAACCCCAGGGCGCCCATCAAGGTGGTGGAGTACGCCTCGCTCAGCTGCCCGCATTGCGGCCACTTCAACAATGAGGTCTTCCCGGCCTTCAAGAAGAAGTACATCGACACCGGCCGTGTCCACTACACGCTGAAGGAGTTCCTGACCCCGCCCGAGGAGGTGGCCGCAGCCGGCTTCCTGCTCGCGCGCTGCGCGGGGCCGACCCGGTACTTCAAGGTGGTCGACGAGGTGTTCCGTAGTCAGGCGCGGTGGGGCAAGGAGCCCCTGCTGCCGATCTTCCAGGGCATCGCCAAGGCCAACGGACTGAACGAGGCGCAGTTCGAGGCCTGCATCTCCGACGAGACCGCGCGCCAGGCGCTGCAGGCGCGGGTCGTGCGGTCCTACGAGCAGGACGGCGTGAACTCGACGCCGAGCTTCTTCGTCAACGGCAAGGCCGTCGAAGGCGACCCGACGCTGGCCGCTCTCGACGCTGCGATCGCCGCGGCCGGGAGGCGCTAGGACGTTGCGCTTCCAGCGGCTCAAGCTCTCCGGGTTCAAGTCCTTCGTCGAGCCGACGGAGTTCCGCATCGAGCCGGGCCTGACCGGCATCGTCGGCCCGAACGGCTGCGGCAAGTCGAACCTGCTGGAGGCGCTTCGCTGGGTGATGGGCGCCAACTCCGCCAAGGCCATGCGCGCCGGCGGCATGGACGACGTGATCTTCTCCGGCACGGCGAACCGGCCCTCCCGCAACCACGCCGAGGTGGCGCTGACCATCGACAACGCCGAGCGCCGCGCGCCGGCGGCGTTCAACGACCATCCGGTCATCGAGGTGGTGCGGCGCATCGACAAGGGTGCGGGCTCGACCTTCCGGATCAACGGCCGCGATGTACGCGCCAAGGACGTCCAGCTGCTGTTCGCCGACGCGTCCACCGGCTCGAACTCCCCGGCCCTGGTGCGCCAGGGCCAGATCAGCGAGCTGATCGCCGCCAAGCCTCAGAACCGCCGCCTGATCCTTGAAGAGGCGGCCGGTGTCTCCGGACTGCACTCGCGCCGCCACGAGGCGGAGCTCCGCCTGCGCGCGGCCGAGACCAACCTGACCCGTCTCGAGGACGTGCTGCGCGAGCTTGAGGCCAACCACGGCCGACTGAAGCGCGAGGCCCGCGCCGCCGAACGCTACAAGAAGCTGTCGGCGGAAATCCGCGCGCTGCAGGGCGCGGTGCTGGTCGCCAAGTGGAGCGAAGCCCGGGCCGCCGCCGAGCGTCTGGCCGCCGAGGCCGCCGAGGCCGTCCGCGCGGTGGAAGAGACGGCGCGCGCAGCGGGCGCGGCGACCACCCGCGCGGCCGCGGCGGAAGAAGCCCTGAAGCCGCTGCGCGAGGCGGAAACCATCGCCGCGGCGGTGCTGCACAAGCTGGCCATCGACAAGGACCGCCTCGACCGCGAGGAGGAGGCGCACGCGGCCGAGCTCGCCCGGCTGACCGGCGACCTGGAGCGGATCGACGCCGACCGCGCCCGCGAGGCGCACATCGTCGAGGACGCCGACGCCGCGCTCAGCCGTCTGGCCGAGGATCTGGCCATGTTGGAGGCCGCCATCGCCGCCGCGCCGGAGCGCGGTCCGGAGCTGAAGGCCGCCGCCGAAGCCGCCGAGACCGCCCGCGCCGCGGCCGACAGCGAGGTCGAGCGACTGGCCTCGGAGCTCGCAGCCCTGGAAGCCGAGCGGCGGGCAGCGCAGGCGCGGGTCGAGGAAGCCCAGGCCCGGGTGTCGCGCACCCGCCGGGCGCTGGATCAGGCGAAGAGCGAGCGGGAGGCGCTGAATATTGGGGCGACCAGCCCGCAGGCGGTCGCGGCACGCGCCGAACTGGAGACTGTCGAGGCGGCGCTCACCGCCGCGCGCGCTGCCCTGGACGCCGCCGAGGAGCGCCGCACGGCCGCGACCGAGGTCGAAGCGGCAGCGCGCGAGGCGGCGCGCAAGCTGGACGAGCAGCTGGGCCGGCTGACCGCCGAGGCGCGGGCGCTGGCGGCGCTGGTGGCGCAGGCCAGGCGTGGCGGGTTTGCGCCGGCGCTCGACGAGGTGTCGCCGGACCGCGGCTACGAGATCGCGCTGGCGGCGGCGCTTGGCGACGACCTGGACGCCGCGCTGGACCCGGCCGCCCCGGCCCACTGGGGCGGGCGCGAGGCGACGGCGCCCACGTGGCCCTCCGGGGTGGCCCCGCTGGGCCCGTTGGTGAAGGCGCCCAAGGCGCTGGCCGCGCGGCTGGCGTTCGTGGGGCTGGTGGATCGCGCCGAGGGCGACCGGCTCGCCAAGGGGCTGCCGCCGGGCGCGCGGCTTGTCTCCAAGGAGGGCGACCTCTGGCGCTGGGACGGATTCGTGGCGCGGGCCGAGGCGCCGAAGCCGGCGGCGGTGCGCCTGGAGCAGAAGACACGCCTGGCCGAGGTCGAGACCGAGATCGAGAAACTCGAGCCGAAGGCCCGGGCCGCCCGCGAGGCGCTGGCTGCCGCGCAGGCCGAGCTCCGCAACGCCGAGGAGACGCTGAAGGCCGCGCGACGCGAGCCGCCGCCGCTGGAGAGCCGGGCGGCCCAGGCGCGGGTCGCGCTGGAGCGCTTCGACCGCGAGGCCGCGCGCCGCGAGGCGCAGGCGGCGTCGCTGGACGATCTGATCGGCCGCTTCGAAGCCGAGTTCGCCGAGCACGAGGCGGCGCTGGCCGCCCTGACCGAAACCGCCGGCGGGGGGGCCGAGACCGGCGACCTGGCCGAGCGCCTCGCCGCCGCGCGCGCCGCAGCGGGTCCCGCCCGCGAGGCCGCGGCGGAGGCCCGCGCGGCGTTCGAGCTGGAGGTGCGTGAGCGCTCCGGCCGCACGCGCCGGCTGGAGGCCCTGACCCAGGACCGCGAGGGCTGGACCCGCCGCGCCGCCGCCGCCGCCAAGCGCCTGGACCACCTGGCCGACGCCCGCGCCAAGGCCGAGGCGGCGCTGGCGGCCGCCAAGGACGCCCCCTCCACGCTGGAAGCGCGCAAGACGAAGCTGCTCGACGAACTCGCCGTCGCCGAAGCCCGCCGCGCCAAGACCTCCGACGCCCTGGCCGAGGGCGAACAGGAACGCGCCGACGCCGACCGGGCGCTGCGCGCCGCCGAAGCCGCCGCCGGCGAGGCGCGCGAACTGCGTGCGGGCCTCGCCGCTCACGCCGAGGGCGCGCAGACGCGCCTCGCCGAGGTCGTGGCGCAGATCCGCGAGGCCGCACGGATGGAGCCGGCGGAGCTGGCGCAGAAGCTGGCCGACGAGGCGGTGGCCATCCCCGGCGACGCCGAGGGTATGGAGGCCCATCTCTTCAACCTCGAGCGCCAGCGCGAGCAGATCGGACCGGTGAACCTGCGCGCCGAGGAGGAGGCCGGAGAACTCGGCGCCCGCCTCGAGACGATGAACATCGAGCGCGCGGACCTGACCGGCGCCATC
>CAZBXO010000259.1:0-4170 GCA_964495645.1 uncultured Phenylobacterium sp.
ACGCGCTCGCCGCGGAGCTCGCGCCAGGCCGCACAGCCGTGCTGCTGGGCTCGTCAGGCGCCGGAAAGTCGACGCTGGTGAACGCGCTGGCCGGCGCGGAGCTGATGACCACCGCCGGCATCCGCGAGGACGACGCCAAGGGCCGCCACACGACGACCACCCGCGAACTGATCGCCCTGCCTTCCGGTGCGCTGATCCTCGACACACCGGGGATGCGCGAACTGGGGCTGGTGGACGCCGGGGCCGGGCTGTCGGCGGTGTTCGGCGACATCGAGGAGCTGGCCGGCCAGTGTCGCTTCAGCGACTGCGCGCACGCGACCGAGCCGGGCTGTGCGGTGCAGGCGGCGCTGGCGGACGGCTCGCTGGATCCCGACCGCTGGCGGTCCTACGAGAAGCTGCAGGCGGAGCTCGCCTTCGAACGCCGCAAGGCCGACCCGGTCGCCGCGTCGGAGCACAAGCGCCACTGGGCCAACATCCACAGGGCCGCCCGCGCCCGCATGAAGGCCAAGTACAAGGACCGCTAGGAGGCCGCGGCGCGGCGCGTGACAGCGGCCCTCGCGGCCTCGGCCTTGCAGTCGTACGGCAGGTCCGGCCAGGCGCAGAAGTCGGGCCAGTGGCCGGTGGCCTGCCAGTAGCTGCCGAGACCCACTCGCGACGCGAACCGCATGAAGCGGCGATCGCGAAGCATCGGCCGGGCCGCGGGACCGTAGAGAAGGCCGAACCGTGCGCGGCCGGGCCTGGCGTCCGCGATACGCTCCGCCAGGGCCAAGGCGTGGTCCACCTCGCCCAGCAGGGACAACGCCAGGACAGCGGGCGCGCCCTCCGCCCAGTTGGGCGCCACCGCGGCGCTCAACGCCCGCGCCGTCGCCGGCCGCAGCCGCCCGGCGCGCCGGTCCTCGATGAAGGCGCGCCACGCCGCCTCATGCGCAGGCTCCAGCTTCGGACCGCTGGCCTGGTACTCGTCCAGGGCCGCCGACGCGTGGTCGACCGGGCCGTAGAGCAGCGCGTAGTCGAGCGCTGCGCGGCGGACAGGTGCGCGTTCCGGCCACAGACGCCGCGCCCGAACGACAGCCGCTGCGGCTTCCTGGAGCCGTCCGGCGGTGAAGGCGGCCTCGATGTAGGGTCCGGCCAGCGGCGGCGTCGTGGGCGCGAGCCGCACGGCCTGGCGGTGCAGCTCGAGGCCGGCGGCCGTCCGGCCGGTCCCGCGCATCAGGGAGCCGAGGAACGAGACAGCAATACCGTTCTGCGGCTCCATGGCCTGGGCTTCGAGCAAGGCCGCCTCCGCCCCCTGCCAGTCAGTCGGCGGCGTGAGCTGGTACGCCGGCAAGCCCGCCTCCCAGTTGTGGGGATCGAGCCGACGCGCGGTCGCCGCCTCCGCACTCGCCTCGGCGCGCAGGCGCTCCCGCAGCGGCGACGGCTGGGCGAACGAGGCGGTCACGAGGTCGACCGCATAGCCGGAGTGCGCCCGCGAGAGGCGTGGCGCGTGCTTGAGCAGGTCCCGCTCTATGGCGATGAGCTCGCCGCCCTCGGCGCCGCCGCCGCTGATCACATCGATCGTCTTCATGTAGGCGCCGAGGGCGGGCCCGTCCGCCGGCACGTTCTCGACCGTGAAGGCGTGCACGGTGCGGCCCACGACTTCGGCGATGCGCGCGGCGGCCTGGTCGGCCAGCGCCGCTGTGTCGGCGTCGGCGCGCGTCAGGTCGCCGGACCACAGGGTCAGACCGCTCCTGGCGTCGTCGACGCGGAAGCGGACCTTGAGGCCCGCTCCGCGGCCGCTGACGTCGCCCCCGACGAGCAGGCGCGCGCCGCCGTGGCGTGGGCCGGCGGCCGCGGCGCGCGACAGCGTCGGAGCCTGGATCGAAGCGAGGGCCGCGATGGTCGTTTCGGGGAGGTCCTGCGCCAGCCCACGCGCGGCAGGATCGGAGGTCTCCACCGTGAACGGAGTGACGGCCACCTTCAGGTCGCCCGCGCCCGGCTTCACCAGAAGCCAGACGACGGCCGCCACGAACGCCAGCCCGGCGGCCGCGATCGCCACCCCCCGCATGCGCCGGGCGCCGTGCGCGGGCGGCGCGGCCGGCGCCGGCGTCTCATCGGTCACGACCAGCCGGTAGCCGACACGCGTGACCGTCTCGATCTGAAACGCCCCCTCGGACGCCTCGGCCAGCTTGCGCAGCCGAACCAGACAACGCTGGATCGAATCGTCGCCGACGATGCGGCCGTCCCAGCAGCTCTCGATCAGGTCGTCGCGCGAGACGACTCCGCCGCGGGCGCGGGCCAGCGCCACCAGCACCTGCATGACCCGAGGCTCGAGCTGTTCGCGCCCGCCGTTGATCTCGACCTCACGCATCGAGGGGCGCACCTGCATGGATGCCAGCTGGAAGTCCGGCGTGCGCGCCAGTTCGACGCGCGCCGTCTGGGCAGCCCCGTGGTTGCCGGCGTTCCCGTCCCCGTCGCTCATGCGCTGCGGCGGCCTCCCCCCGCGGGAGAGACTACCACAGCCCAGGCGCGACGCGACGGACGGCTACGCCCCCAGCGCGGCTCAGGCGAACGCCGGCCGGCGGCGATCACGAGAGCCCGGGACGTCGGCTCCGGCGCCGCCGCGCCGTCATCCAGGAACGCGAGGCTCGAGCGCCGACAGCCGCTGTGCTGAACGTACAGCGGGACGACCACCGCTTCGCCGAGGATGAGGTCCCGATCGTCTCGCCGCCCTGCGCCGGAAGGTCCCTGCGCCGACGCCGCACGGAACCGCCGCGACGACGCTGCTTCGGACAATCATCGGAGTTCCATAGCGCCATCATCGGACCGCCATCCTCCACGTCGGCCGCGCCGTCCGCGACCTTTCCGGCCATGACGGGATCGCCCCGCCCAGTGAGAGGTCAGCCATGCTTCGTGAGCTTTTCGCCGCAACCGCGATCGCGGTCCTTCTCGGCGCCGCGGGCAACGCCCAAGCCGGCTACATCGCCTATCAAGGCGCGACCGGGTACGCCAATTTCGTCAGCCGCGCCGGGAGCCTGCCGACGGTCATCAACTTTGAGAGCACGACCGGCGATATCGCGAACCGGACCATCGCGGGCGTCACCTTCTCGAGCCCGAGCGGCAATTCGCTGGACGTGTTGGCCGGCGCCGCCACCTACACCCTGCCCGACGATTTCGCGCAGGGCGGCTTCACCAACAACCTGACCCCTCAGGCCTACAAGCTCCTGCCGACCTCCGGGACGAACGTCTTGTCGCCTGGCGGCGCCCTCCTGGGCCCCGGCCCGGGCCTGGCGCAGGAGGACGCGCTGCGTTTCCGCTTCGCGCAGCCGCAGCGGGCGTTCGGCTTCGACATGCTCTACCAGTCGCTCGACGCCAACACGCGGGCGACCTACGAGGCCTATGACGACCTGGGGCGCCTGGCGTTCTACGGGCCGCTGGTCGCGTGCCAGGGGTGCGGCAACAACCCCGCCGCCCTGAATGGCGCGCCGGGCGGCTCGAACTTCTTCGGCCTGGTGGCCATCGACACCGCCCGTCCGATCCAGGAGGTGATCGTCCGCGACAACGATCCGGACCGGATCAACCCGGACGCCAATCTTGGCTACGACACCTTCAGGTTCACACCGTTCAGCGGATTCGAGAACGCCGCGCCCACGGCGACCCTGCAAGGCGGCGCATCCGATCATCCGGTCCTGATCCCGATCGGACAGTACGGCGCGATCGCCGGGAGCATCTCGGGAGCCTACGGTCCGGTGCAGTACTACCAGTTCGACTGGGGCGGCGGGCAGTTCGACGCCAACGCCTTCCTGAGCGGCGCCAACCCGCAGGCGAACTTCTCGTTCGAGCTCCTGAGCCCGAGCGGCGTCATCCTGCAGACCGCCGTCTTGGACGCGGCCAACAACTTCAACGGCCTGATCAGCGATGTGCTGGCGGCGGGCGCCTACACCATTGGGCTGCGCACGACAAACCAGTTTGATCCGGACTTCACCATCAGCTTTTCCGGCGTGATCTCAGGGATCGCCCCATCGCCCGCCGGCGTGCCCGAGCCGACGAGTTGGGCGCTGATGGTGCTGGGCTTCGGCGGACTGGGAGGCCTGCTGCGACGCAGGCGCAGGGCTGGACCCCGGCTTTCGCCGGGGTGACCTCGCTCAGTTCCGGGCGGTGTCGACCAGCTTGTTCTTGGTGATCCAGGGCATC
>CAZBXO010000260.1:0-2471 GCA_964495645.1 uncultured Phenylobacterium sp.
TGGGGGGATCCGCCATGCGCCATCTCAAGACCATCCTGGCCGCCGGCGGCCTGATGCTAGGCGTGGCGCTGGCCGCGCCGGCGGCGGCGGCCACGGACTGCCAGGCGACCGCCGGCAACCAGAGCCAGGTCACCACGGGAGTCGGCTGCACGGCCAGCCGCACACTGGTCGCCAACGGAACCATGACCGCCACCGCCCGCGTGGCGCCCGGCGAGGTCGGCGCCAGCGCCAGCGTGACCAGCGACGGGACGTCTGCGTTCCTGGCCGCCACGGGCATCGCAACGCTGGAAGACGTGCTGACATTCGACGGCGCGGACGACGGCACGATGTTCCTCGACTTCGTGCTCGAGCTCGACGGCCTGACCGGCATCGTCGGCGCGGAGGGCGCCCCGCCGGGAACCCTGATGGGAACCCGCCTGATCGTGACCTACGACTTCTACGACGATGCGACCGACGCGCGGATCGGCGGCGGGGTCTATGGCCTCTGCAAGGACAACGCGGGCGGCGGGATCTGCATCAACGCCGGGGTCCCCTACGATCCTTCGGCCGACCTCGCGCGCAGCGATCAGGCGATCGCGCGGATCGCCTTCGACTCCGTCGAACGGGCGCGGCTGCGCTTTCAGATGCAAGCCGACGGCTTCATGGTCACAGGCGCAAGCGACGCAGAGTTCCGGGCGTTCGCCGACTGGAGCCACACGGCCCGGTGGGCTGGCGTGCTCTATCAAGAGGGCCTGGAGAGCCTGACCATCACCTCGGCGTCTGGCTACGACTACGGCCAGCTGATCGGCGCTCCGCAGACCGGCGGTGTCCCGGAGCCGGCGACGTGGGCCGTCATGCTGGCGGGCTTCGGGATGCTCGGCGGGGCGCTGCGCCGGCGGAGCGCCGTCGCCGCCTGACCTCTGCGTTCCCGCGGTCCCGAATCCTGCGGCGCCTGCGCGCCGCGGCGCCTCAGGCGGCGACCGCCGTCCGTCGCCGCCGCAGCACCGCGCCCGCGGCGCCGAAGCCCAGGAGCATGATCGCCCAGGCGGCCGGTTCCGGAACCGCGCCCTGGGCCTCGTCGATGGCCCAGGTGAAGTCGCCGGTCATCGAGCCGGAGAAGTTGTTGCCCGAGGTCTCGACGTTGCCGAACGTCGAGAGCGCCACCGTGTAGGTCTGACCGCCCAGTATGTTGCGCAGGAAGACGCCCGACGTCGTCGGGTCGTTGACCTCGGTGAGGTTGAGCCCGCCGCCGTCGCCGTCCCAGTCGATGTTCCAGCCGTCGAGCCCGAAGGTGAAGCCCTGGCCGAGGACGTTGTAGGTCAGGGCGAAGATCCCGTCCCCGTCGGCGGTGAAGGTGTAGCTCCACACGGTCGAGCCGCCGAAGTCGGCGTGCTGGAAGTCTTCGGTGTCGTTGGCCACGAAGTCCCATCCGGCGGTGAGGTTCACCTGGCCGACGGCGGCCGCGTAGCTGGCGAAGCCGCTCTGGTAGGTCCGCACGTAGCTGCCGTCGCCGTTGCCCGACTGGGCGTCCGTGGCGAAGGTGAGCGTCGCGGGGACGCCGGCCCAGGAATCCGCGTCGGTGTCGCTCACCGTGACCTCGCCGTAGATGGCGTTGGACGTGGCCCCGACCTGTCCCGAAACCGGCGTGGCGGCCTGGGCCGCGGCGGCGAAGCCGGACGCGGCGATCGCGGCGGCGGCGAAGCGAGCAAGGCGTAGGGACATGGAAACCCCCGAACGGGCCAGAGATGGAATTCGAAGACTGGCGTTCGCCCACCTTCGGTTGTCAACCCGACTCAACCTCGGGGGGAAAGCAGGAATCGCCCTGCCTCTGCATTTCCGCAGCACGCCCCTGCGGCCTCTTAACTACACCGTGTGACGTAGAGTCCCCACATGAAGCTCAGAGTGGTCCTGTTCATGCACGAGACAGGGAACCTGTGCTGTCTCAGGACGTAACTTGAGTGTGCCAGGCAGGCCTGGAAGCGACCCATCCCGGGTTGCGGGCCGAACGTAGACCTGGGTTGGGGATTTGAAGGTAATCAGAATGTCACCGTCTCTCAGCGTGGTCGCCGACAACGACCTTAAAGCTGTTGTCCAGACTCCCAAGGCCGAGACCGTCGCCGAGCGCGTGCGCCGCCTGCAGTCGGAGGCCAAGCAGCTCGCCAAGGACCACATCAAGGCCCTGACGTCGGCGATCGCCGATCTCGAGGTGATGGCCGCCGAGATCGCGGAAGGCGGCGACGCCTACCCGCCGGGCGTCCGCGACGTGGCCCGCCGCCTGGTCGAGGACTGCGAAGCCCGCGTCCAGACCCTGGAAGCGATCGTCGCGCGCACCTAGCGCCGACCACTGAGTTTCTGTCCCGTTTCGGGCCGCCTGGCCCGGGACGGGACGGCTTTCAAGGCAAGCGGGCCGCGCGGCGCGGGGAGCACGATCCCCCTCCTCCCGCCGGCGGCCCCGGCCGAACCGGGCGGTTAACCGCCTTTCCTAAGCTTAC
>CAZBXO010000260.1:2571-4125 GCA_964495645.1 uncultured Phenylobacterium sp.
CCGGACCTCATCGTCACCAACGCCAACGTCATCACCATGGCCCCCCGCGCGGCGCGGGCGAAGGCGTTCGCCATCAAGGGCGACCGGTTCGTGGCCGTCGGCGCCGACGTCCGCGACCTGGCCGGCGCGCGCACCCAGGTGGTCGACCTGAAGGGCGCCACCGTCGTCCCGGGCTTCATCGACACCCACAACCACGCCATCGGCGACGTGCTGCTCTACGAGGTCCTCGTCGGCAACCCGTTCGAGGTGGAGTTCGTCACCATCGACTCCATCGTCGAGAAGCTGCGCGCCCGCGCCCGCACCACGCCGCCCGGGACCTGGGTCGAGGGCTGGTTCCACGACGACACCAAGCTGAAGGACGGCCGCTCGCTCACCACCGCCGACCTCGACCGGGTCTCCACCGAGCATCCGGTGATGGTGCGCCACCGCGGCGGCCACACCTGGTTCTACAACTCGCTCGCCCTGAAGCTGGCCGGCGTCACCCGCGAGACGCCCAACCCGCCCGGCGGCACCTATGACCGCGACGCTTCCGGAGCCCTCACCGGCCGCGTCACCGACAACGCCAACGCCCCCTTCCAGCGGGTCGGCAAGCGCCCGACCTACACCCCTGCCGAGCAGGCGCAGCGCCAGCGCGACGGCCTGGCGCACATCTCGAAGATGTTCGCCCGCTACGGCCTCACCAGCGTGCACCACGAGGGCGGCGACCTGGCCGCTCTGCAGGCGGTCCGCGCCCGCGGCGACCTGCGCCACCGGGTCAGCTACGAAGCGGTCGGCGACGTGCTGGAGGGCATGATCCGCCTGGGCCTGCAGACCGGCTTCGGCGACGAGTGGATCAAGCTGGGAGCCACCTTCGAGCACGTGGCCGACGGCTCGTTCTCCGAACGCACCCTGGCGATGAGCCGGCCCTATCCCGGCGTCTCGCCGCCCTACTACGGCAACCTGACCGAGACGCCGGAGGCGCTGGAGGCCTGGGTGCTGCGCGTCCACCGCGCGGGCATCGACGTGAACTGCCACGCCAACGGCGACGTGGCGATCGCCAACGTGCTGACCGCGCTGGAGAAGGCGCAGGCCGCCTTCCCGCGCCCCGGCGCGCGGCCGAAGATCACCCACTGCACCCTGGTGAACCCGGACCTGATCCGCCGCATCAAAGCCCTGAACGTCACGCCCGCCTGCTTCACGACCTACGCCTACTACAACACCGACAAGTTCAGGTTCTACGGCCAGGACCTCTTGGCCAACATGATGGCCTTCCGCTCGTTCCTGGACGCCGGGGTCAACGTCGCCGCGGGCTCGGACTTCTACCCCGGCCCCTTCTCGCCGCTGATGGGCATCCAGGGCATGGTCACTCGCACGGGCTGGAACGGCGAGACCTGGGGCGCCAACCAGCGCGTCACCGTCCCCGAGGCCATCCGCATCAACACCCTGAACGGCGCCTGGGCCAGCCACGAGGACCACATCAAGGGCTCGATCTCCCCCGGCAAGCTCGCCGACTACGTCATCCTCGCCGAAAACCCCCTCACCATCGCCCCCGACAAGATCAAGGACATCAGGATC
>CAZBXO010000261.1:0-2718 GCA_964495645.1 uncultured Phenylobacterium sp.
CCCTCTCCCCGGGCTTCGCCACGGGGAGAGGAGGTTACTCGCGCTTGTAGGTCTCGGAGAGCAGGAACACCGAGACGAAGGAGATTGTGCAGAGGACCGCCATGTAGACGGCGATCGGGAACGAGGAGTGGTACGTCTCGAACAGGGCTCCGGCGATGATCGGGGCGAAGGCGCCGCCGAAGATCGAGCCCAGCTGGTACCCCATGGAGGCGCCGGAGTAGCGGACCTCAGGCGGGAACAGTTCGGCGAACAGCGCCGCCTGTGGGGCGTACATCAGGGTCTGGAACGCAAGCGTGACCGAGATCGCCAGCACCATGGCGGGGAGGCTGGCGCTGTCCACGAGCTGCCAGAAGACGAAGGCCCAGACGCCGGTAAGGGCCGCGCCGGCCATGAAAATGCCCCGCCGCCCGAAACGGTCGGACAGGGCGCCTGCGATCGGCGTCGTCACCGACATGAGTAGCGCGGCGAGGACGACGGCCTGCAGCACCGTCGTCCGCTCGAGCTTCAGCTGCTCGACCGCATAGGCCACGACGTAGGTGATCGCCACGTAGAAGCAGCCGTTGGTGGCCACGAACGATCCGGCGGCCAGCAGGATCTCTTTCGGGTGCTTTCTGATGGCGTCGAGGACCGGGCTCTTCGAGCGTAGCCGGGCCTTGACCGCATCCTCCCGCGCCTCGGCGGCTTCCTCCAGCGCCTGGAACTCGGGCGTGTCCTCCAGCCGGATGTTCACGTAGAGCGCCAGGCCGATCAGCAGCACGCTGAGCAGGAACGGGACCCGCCAGGCCCATTCGACAAAGGCGTCCGGCGCCACGTTCTGGGCCATCAGCAGGAAGGTGACGTTGGCGAGCACGACCCCCACCGGCACGCCGAGCTGCGGGAAACTGCCCACCAGCCCTCGCCGGCCGGGTGGCGCGCTCTCGACCGCCAGCAGCACCGCCCCGCCCCACTGCCCGCCGACGGCCAGGCCCTGTGCGAACCGGAGCAGGGTGAGTACGAGCGGCGCGGCCACGCCGATCGTGGCGTAGGGCGGCAAGAGGCCGATCAGGGTCGACGACAGGCCCATCAGCACCAGGGCCGCGATCAGCGCGCGCTTGCGCCCGAACCGGTCGCCGAAGTGGCCGAAGACCACGCCACCCACCGGCCGGGCGATGAAGCCCACCGCGAAGGTGGAAAAGGCGGCGATCTGGGCGATCGCCGGCGGCATGTCCGCCGAGAAGAACAGCTTCGGGAACACCAGCGCCGCGGCGGTCCCATAGATGAAGAAGTCGTACCACTCGATCGAGGACGCCGTGAGCGAGGTCCCGATCACACGCGCGAGCGAGTTGCCGCGCAGCTTTGGGACGGCGGTGTCGGTCATGAACTGGATACTCCCGAGGCGTTTCCCATGCGCCGTGTTCACCCGGCGTCATTCGCCCTATGGCATGCGGGTTCCCCGGCCGGATGACAAGGGCGACACTCTTCTCCTCCCCTCTCGCTTCGCGAGCTCCCCAAGGGGGAGCATGTGGCGTGGCGGGTTTTCTCGATGCTCCCCTTCCCGGCGAACTCGCGAAGCGAGAGGGGGGCTACAGCGCCGTCAGCAGGCTTTCGAGGCGGGCGAGGTCGGCGGGCAGCGGGCTCTCGAAGCGCAGGGCCGCGCCGGTCACGGGGTGGCGGAAGCCGAGGACGGCGGCGTGCAGGGCCTGGCGGGCGACGCCGGCTCCGCGCAGGGCGGCGCGGACCGGCTCGGCGGGTGGTCCTGAGCCGTAGGTGGGGTCGCCCAGGCAGGGGTGGCCCTTGGAGGCCAGGTGGACGCGGATCTGGTGGGTGCGGCCGGTCTCCAGGCGGCAGGCGACGCGGGCGGCCAGCGGCTTGGCCTGCGAGCCGAAGGCCCGCTCGACGGCGTAATGGGTGATGGCGTGGCGGCCGCCGGTCTTCACCAGCGCCATCTTCTTGCGGTCGTGGGTCGAACGGGCGATGGCGCCCTCGATGGTTCCCCGGGCCGGGTGCGGCGCGCCACGGGTGAATGCTGTGTAGACGCGCTCGATGTCGTGAGCGGCGAAGAGGGCGGAGAGGCCCTGGTGGGCGGCGTCGGTCTTGGCGGCGACGACGACGCCTGAGGTTTCCTTGTCGATGCGGTGGACGATCCCGGGACGGGCGACGCCGCCGATGCCGGAGAGCGACGCGCCGCAGTGGTGGAGGAGGGCGTTCACGAGGGTGCCGCTCTCCGAACCCGGCGCCGGGTGCATGGCCATGCCCGGCGGCTTGTCGATGACGATCAGGTGGGCGTCCTCGAACAGCACCGCCAGCGGGATGTTCTCGGCCTGGGGCTCGGCGGCGACCGGCGGCGGGACCTCGAGGCGGTACTGGCCAGCGGCCTTTGAGGACGCGTCCGTAATGGGGGCCCCGTCGCGGCTGACCCGGCCGTCGGCGATCAGCGCCTGAATGCGGGCGCGGGACAGTTCCGGCAGCACAGCCGCCAGCGCCTTGTCGATGCGGGCGCCAGCAAGCTCGCTATCCGGATCGAAGGCGACGATCAGAACGTCGTCCGCTTCGTCGTCGGCCTCAGAGGCCATGCTTGTCGCTGGCGCCTTCCTCGTGCCCCGTGATCGAGCCACCCTTGAAGAGGTACTCCTTCAGTTGCTCGTCGACCTCGCCATCGTTGCGGCGCAGCCACTCCAGAACCATCGAGGCGTGCTCCAGCTCCTCCTTGGCGTTGTGCAGCAGGATCGCCTTCAGCTC
>CAZBXO010000261.1:2818-4055 GCA_964495645.1 uncultured Phenylobacterium sp.
CTCTACCCGAACGGCTACTTCAACGCCTACCGTGCGATCGCCGACCTGCCGCGCGTCGACGCGGTGCTGCACCTGGGCGACTACATCTACGAGTACGGCGGGCCCGGCAGCTACGGGATGAACTCGAAGGTGGCCGGCGAGCGGCCGCACGATCCTCCGCGCGAGATCGTCAGCCTCGCCGACTACCGGACCCGCCACGCCCAGTACAAGGCCGACCCTGACAGCCAGGCGGCGCATGCGCGCGCACCCTGGATCGTGGTCTGGGACGACCACGAGACGGCCAACGACAGCTTCTCGATGGGGGCGGAGAACCACCAGCCCGACAAGGAAGGGACCTGGGCCACGCGCAAGGCGGTGGCCCTGCGGGCCTACTACGAGTGGATGCCGATCCGCGAGCCGAAGACCGGCGGCCTGGCCGACGCGGTGAAGCGCACCTTCGACTTCGGCGACCTGGCCAGCCTGATCATGGTCGAGACCCGCCTGACCGCGCGCGGCGCCCAGGTGACCGTCGAGCGGGACATGCCGAAGGTGGACGGCAAGCCGGACGTGGCCGCCTTCAAGGCCAAGCTGAACGACCCGAGCCGCCAGATGATGGGGCCCGCCCAGGAGGCCTGGCTGGCGGGCGAGCTGAAACGCTCGGTCGGCGCGGGCCACGCCTGGCAGGTGCTGGGCAACCAGGTGGTCATGGCCCAGGTGATGCCGCCGAGCCCGAAGACGCTGCTGACCGCCGAGCAGATCGCCGGCGCATCGCAGGCCGTGCGGCGGCGCATGGAGCGCGCCGAGGAGGCCGCGGCGCTCGGCGTGCCGACGGCCCTGGACATGTGGCAGGGCTATCCGGCCGACCGCGAGCGGCTCTACGGCGTGCTGAAGGCGTCGGGCGCGCGGCCGATCGTGCTCTCCGGCGACGCCCATTCGTTCTGGGCCAACGAGCTTCATGACGCGTCCGGCGCCCGCGTGGCGGCCGAGTTCGGCGCGACAGGGGTGACCAGCCCCGGGGCCGGCGAGGTGCTGCCGGGCATGGACTACGGGGAGCTGGTGGCGAAGGCCAACCCCGAGGTGATCTACAACAACCAGGTCAACCAGGGCTTCCTGCTGCTGACCTTGACCCGGGCCGAGGCCAAGGCGGAGATGGTGGCGGTGTCCACGATCACCGACCGCAAGTTCACGTCGAAGGTGGTCAAGCGCTTCCGTGTCACGCCGGACGGCAAGGGCGTGTCGAAGATCGCCGAGGCCTAGC
>CAZBXO010000262.1:0-4032 GCA_964495645.1 uncultured Phenylobacterium sp.
CGCAGGCGTTGATGCAGCCCGAGATCTTGATCTTCAGCTCGCCGATCGCCTCGGCCCGCTCGGGATCGGCGAAGCGTTCGGCGATGTGCTGTGCGATCGGGATGGCGCGCGCGTTGGCGAGCGCGCAGTAGTCCAGGCCCGGGCAGGCGATGATGTCGCTGATCAGGTCGATGTTGGGCGTCGCCAGCCGCGCGGCAGCCAGCGCGGCATAGACCGCCGGCAGGTCGTCCAGCTTCACGTGCGGCAGGATCAGGTTCTGGGTGTAGTGCACCCTGACCTCGTCCAGCGAGTAGGTCTCCGCCAGGTCCGCCGCGACCTCCATCTGCTCGGAGGTCATGTCGCCGGGGGTGAGCCCGGGCTCCTTCAGCGAAACGTCGACGATGGCGTAGCCCGGCTGCTTGTGCGGGTGGACGTTGTGGCGCAGGAACCTGGCGAAGGCGGGGTCGGCGGCCTTGGCCCGTTCGACGGCCTCCGACCGCGGCGACAGGGTCTCGAACTTCGGCGTGAAGGCGCCGCGGATGCGGGCCAGCTCCAGATCCGGCAGGTCGGTGCGCTCGTGGTCGTCCTTGGCCCACTCGGCCTCGACCTGGCGGGCGAACTCCTCGGCGCCGAGGCTGGCGACCAGCACCTTGATGCGCGCCTTCCAGAGGTTGTCGCGTCGGCCGTAGCGATTGTAGACCCGCAGGATCGCCTGCAGGTACGACAGCAGATGCCGGGTCGGCAGGAACTCGCGGATCGTCGGGCCGAGGTAGGGCGTCCGCCCGAGGCCACCGCCGACCATCACCTCGAAACCCAGTTCGCCGCCGCGGCCGCGCCGCATGGCCAGACCGATGTCATAGACCCTGGTCGCCGCCCGGTCCTTGGCCGCCGCGGTCACCGCGATCTTGAACTTGCGCGGCAGGAAGCTGAACTCGGGATGCAGCGTCGACCACTGGCGGATCGCTTCGGCCCAGACGCGCGGGTCGTCCAGCTCGTCTGCCGTGGCGCCGGCGTAGGGGTCGGCCGTGACGTTGCGGATCGTGTTGCCCGAGGTCTGCATCGAGTGCATCTCGACCTCGGCCAGATGCTCCAGGATCTCCGGCGCGTCCTTCAGCTTGATCCAGTGCAGCTGCAGGTTCGTGCGGGTGGTGAAGTGGCCGTAGCCCTGGTCGTACGTCTTCGCGATGTAGGCCAGCTTGCGCAGCTTCTTCGAGGTCAGCGTCCCGTAGGGGATTGCGATCCGCAGCATGTAGGCGTGCAGCTGCAGGTATAGGCCGTTCAGCAGCCGGATCGGCTTGAACTGGTCCTCGGTGATCTCTCCGGCCAGGCGGCGACCCACCTGCTCGCGGAACTCCGCGGTGCGGTCGGCGACGAAGGCCTTGTCGATGGTGTCGTAGCGATACATCGAGAGCCCTACTTGCGCTTGATCAGGTTGACGCGGCCGGTCGAGCGGGCCGCCCCGTGGGCGTGCCGCAACGCGTCGATGTCCTCACCGCCCAGGGCCTGCTTGCCGTGCTGCGGATGGTTGGTCGGCCCGAGGCAACGGACCCGCTCGCGGTACGACAGCGGCGCCCACAGGCCCTCGCTCTCGATCACATCGATCAGGTAGGGGTCGACCACGATGGTCAGCTCGGTCTTGGCCTTGGCCTCGGCCGCCTCGGCCTTGGCCTCGTCATCGAACAGCTCGGCGTCCTTGAAGCGCGACACCCATTGGCCCGCCTTCCAGAACACCGCCTCGCCGTCGAGGAGCAGGTTGCCGGTCAGGGCCTTCACGCGCGCGCCTCGCGGATCAGGGCCTCGACGGCTTCGGCCTCACCGGCCTGGGCCAGGGCCATGGCCTCACCGACGATGAGCAGCGCGGGCCCGCGGATCGCCCCGGCGGTCTGCGGCAGGCCCTTCAGCGTGGTGACGAAGCGGCGCTCGTCGGCGCGCGAGGCGTTCTCGACGACCAGGGCCGGGGTGGCGGCGTCGCGACCAGCCTCGATCAGACGCTCGGCGATCGGCGCGGCCATGGTCACGCCCATGTAGATGACGACCGTCTGGTTCGGCCGCGCCAGCCAGGCCCAATCAAGGTCCGGCTCGCCGCCCGCGGCCGCGTGGCCTGTCACGAAGGTCACGGCCTGGGCCGCGCCACGGTGGGTCAGCGGCGCGCCGGCCGTGGCCCCGGCCGCCAGGGCGGCCGTCACGCCGGGAACCACGTGGCAGGCCACGCCCGCCTCGCGGCAGGCTTCCAACTCCTCGCCGCCACGGCCGAAGATGAAGGGATCGCCGCCCTTCAGCCGCACGACGGTCAAACCCTCCAGCGCGAAGGCGACCAGCATCCGATTGATCTCGTCCTGGGCGTAGCTGTGCCTGGACTTGCGCTTGGCGACCGAGATGCGCCGCGCCGCGGGCGGCGCCAGGTCGAGGATCTCATCGGAGACCAGGCCGTCGTGGACCACCACCTGGGCGGTCTTCAGCACCTTCAGCGCCTTGACGGTCAAAAGGTCCGGGTCGCCGGGGCCAGCGCCAACCAGCCAGACCTGGCCCTCGCGGGACGCCCGGGGGCCGCCGAGGACGACCAGTCGGTCGCCGCGCCCTTTCGTCTCGTCCCGTGCCCTCATGTTTTAGCTTCTCTAAAGACGCGCTACCCTGTGATTTCGCCGCGGAAGACACCGGTCTCCTTAGGCGAAGCCTGCCGGGCCAAGGGTTTCGACACCGGCGGACGCTTGCAAATAGGGGGGCCGCTCCCCAAGTCGCAACCCAAGGACTTCTGCCGGGGCTGTCAGAGATTCTCTTGGAACGAAACACCCAGCGCCGGCGCCTGCCGCCCCTGAATTCCCTCCGGGCGTTCGAGGCTGCCGCACGCCACCTGAACTTCTCCCGCGCCGCCGACGAGCTCGCCGTGACGCCGGGCGCGGTCTCCCAGCAGATCCAGAACCTCGAGGACTACGTGGGCGCGGCGCTCTTCAAGCGCACGCCAAAGGGCCTGCTGCTCACCGACGCAGCGCAGACCGCCCTGCCCGCCCTTCGCGAGGCCTTCGACCGCCTGGCCGAGGCCGCCAGCCTGCTCACCGCCGCGGTCGACGGGCGCCGCCTGACCATCACCGCGCCCCCCTCCTTCGCCGCCAAGTGGCTGGCCCCCCGCCTGGGCGCCTTCGAGCGCGCCCACCCGCAGGTGGACGTCTGGCTGAACGCCGGCATGGAGCTGGTGGACATGACCGCCGGCGAGGTCGACGTGGCGCTCCGCTACGGCGCCGGCCGCTATCCGGGCCTGGAGGTTCGCCGGCTGATCGGCGAGTCGGTGATCCTGGTCGCCAGCCCGGACCTCCTGGCCGAGCAGCCGCTCGCCCGGCCCGAGGACCTCGCCGGCCACGTGCTGCTGCACGACGGCTCCCCGGACCTCGACGACAGCTGCCCCGACTGGTCGATGTGGCTGGCGGCGCGGGGGCTGAAGGGGATCGACGGCCAGCGCGGCCCGCGTTTCAACCAGTCCAGCCTGGTGATCGAGGCGGCCGTCAACGGACGTGGCGTGGCGTTGGCCAAGCACACCTTGGCCCAAGCCGACCTGGAGGCCGGCCGCCTCGTCGCCCCGTTGCCGATCGCGACCGCCGTCGACTTCGCCTACTATCTCGCCCACCCCAAGGCGAAAGGCCGCCTGCCGCAGGTGAAGGCCTTCATCGCCTGGATCGAGGCCGAGGCGGCGGCCCACGAACAGGCCCTGGCCGCGATGAACCACGGCGCCGGCATCTAGCGCGCCAGGTAGGCCCGCACCTCCGCCACGGCCTCGGCCAGGGCCGCCTCCAGTTCCGCCGCCCGCGCTGCGCCGCCGTGCTCGAGTTGGGCGGCCAGGTCGCCCAGCGGGGCGGCGCCGATGCCGCGGGCCGTGCCTTTGATGGTGTGGACCAGGTCGCGCCAGCTGTCGTCTGGGACCGCCAACCCGGGCGCCCACACCTCGGCCTGGCCCAGGAACAGCTCAAGCACTTCGCGCACAACCGCGGAGTCCCCGGCCGCGAAGCCTTCGAGGTAGGAGAAATCGACCGCTGCGCCCATGCAGCGATCACGCCATGAGTC
>CAZBXO010000263.1:0-2629 GCA_964495645.1 uncultured Phenylobacterium sp.
TATCCGACGGGCAGGCCCCGGCCCTCAGCCTCAGTCCGGTTTGCCGGTCTCCAGGTACCGGCCGTAGCGCCTGAGCTGCTCGCCGACGACCTGGCCGACGATGGCGGCGAGCTGTTTGGCCGTGCCGGGCTTGCCGCCGCCGACGGTGTAGGTCTGGGTGATCTCGGCGCGGCCGGCTCCCTTCGGCTTCACCACGAAGGTCATGGCTCCAGAGACCCCCATCTCCTGCAGTGGGCCGAAAGCGCCGTCGAGCCGCAGCGTTCCCTGCGCCGGCCAGGCCAGCACCACGATCCCGTGCGCCACCCCGCCGCCCGGCAGGGCCTCGCACATGCAGGCGCCCGGCTTCAGCTCCAGCGTGATGTTGGACGCCTTGCCGGAATAGGTGTGGTCGTTGGACCACCAGCGGCCGATCTCGCCCAGCCCCTGGTAGGCGCGGTCGGCGCGGACGCCGGCCTCGACCACGGTCTTCGTCGTGAAGCCGGTGTCCCACTGGTCGACCACCGCGGCGTGGGCCGATCCGCCGAGCGCGAGCGACGTCACTGCGACGCCGATCCAAGCCTTCATGCCGTCCCCCGTCTTCAGGCCGGCTCGAAGCTTAGCGGTCCGCCCCAGAAAGTCTCCACCAGGCTGTTGCGCGCGCCGGGCTCACCCGTGGTCCAGAATCGGCGTGACCCGCCGGTCCCTGGGTCGAACTCCGGGTGGCGCTCCAGGTAGCGGGTGAGCGCATCCGCCGTCGCGTCGGGCTGCCGGATCAGCGGCGTGCCGGGCGGCAGCGCGGCCTGGAAGACGTCGGCCACGATCTCGTAGTGGGTGCAGCCGAGGATCGCCCGGTCCGGCGGGCGGCCGATGCGCGTCGTCAGCGCCTTCACGTGGCCGCGGATCACCGCGTCGAGTTCGTCGCGCGAGGCGCCGGCCTCGATCATCCGCGCCAGTTCGGGGCAGGGCTCGGAGAAGACCGCGACGTCCTGCTTGCGTTTGTCGATCTCGATCTCGTAGACGCGGCTCGCGGCCGTGGCCGGCGTCGAAAAGATGCCCAGCACGTCCAGCTTCTCGACCTTGTCGCCGCGCCGCTCGGCCTCGTGCTCCCAGGGCAGGCCCGTCGCGGCCTCGATGGTCGGCACCACGATGCCGAGGACGTTGACCGGCCGGCCGAGCTCCCGCCGGTAGCCCGGCAGCCAGGTCTGCTGCAGGCGGCGCAGCGCTACGCTGGCGGCGGTGTTGCAGGCCAGGACGACGACGTCGCAACCGGCTTCGAACAGCCGCTCGCAGCCTGCCCTGGTCAGCGCGACGATCTCCTCGCCGGGCCGCCCGCCGTAGGGCGCGTTCTTCTGGTCGGCCAGGTAGATGAAGTCGGCCTTCGGGAACCGCTCCACGAGCCGGTGGTGGACGGTGAGACCTCCCACCCCGGAATCGAACACGCCGATGGCCATTGGCGCGGTGTTAGCGGCGCGCCGTCGCGGCGTCCATCCGCGGCGCGAGGGATACTGCAGTTTCAAATTGACATCAGTGTCATTCTGAGAAATACACCGGCGCCATTGAGTTGAGCGGCTTCCTCCCCAAGGGCCGCCGGGCCGGCCACGACGCATTCCGGACCCCAAGCGTATCCGCGTCCCTCGTCCGCCCCGAGCGCCTCCCCATGTCCGTACCGCCCCGCGATCCTCCTTCCATACCCGCCGAGGCGCTCGCCGAGTTCCGCGAACGCCGCGGCGACCTCTGGGCCTACTGCACCGACATGGACGTGCAGACGTCGCTCGCCCTGCTGCGAGCGCTGATGCGCACTGTGCGCGGCATCAACCCGGCGGCTGACGACCACCTGAACGACGCGCTCTGCCACGAAATCCGGGTGCTCGAGCAACAGGCCGACCCGATGTCGATGACGGTGGCCACGACGCTGAAGCAGTACCTTCCGGCCGCCTGACATGCCGATGCGGGTCAACAAGGAGGCCCGCGCCGCCAACGCCGCCGTGAAGCGCGCCGAGACCCGCGAGCGCCTGCTCGACGCTGCCCTGAAGGTCGTGGCCGAAAAGGGCGTCGAGGACGTCTCGATCGAGGACTTCACCGCCGCGGCCGGCATGTCGCGGGCGTCCTTCTACAACTACTACGCCACCGTTCCGGAACTGCTGCTGGCGCTCAACGTGCGCATCCAGAACGACATCAACCGGCGCCTGGCCGGCGTGCGGGCCGACGTGCCCGACCCGGTCATGCGCATGGCCGCGATCCTGCACCGCATGTGGGCGGCCTTCGCCGAGGATCCGGAGAAGGGCTGGGTCGCGACCCGCATCGAGGCCATGGCCGTGCGCCGGCGGCTGGGCTGGGACGACGAGTTCGCCAGCCTCTACCGCAGGGGGGTCGAGGCCGGCCGGTTCGTCGACGGCGGCTACGAGGCGGCGCGGACGATCACCTTCGGCGCGCTCCGCATGGCCGTGCGCGACCTCTACGTCGGCGTCGTGGACTTCGACCACGCGATCCCGCTGGTCGCCGGCATCCTGCGCGCCTGCGGTCTGCCGGCCGAGGAGGCCGAGCGGATCAGCCGCGAACAGGCGGCCGCCGCGCGTGCGCCTTAGGCGAAGAGGTCGGCCTGGGCCGCGGCCGCCGCGCCCTCGATCGCCAGCAGCTTCAGCTTGGTGTT
>CAZBXO010000263.1:2729-4031 GCA_964495645.1 uncultured Phenylobacterium sp.
CTTATCTGGGACGAGGGCGGCGAGGCCCCCCGTCCACGCAATCGTGCACGGGGGTCGACTGCGTTTGGGCCACAGGAGTTCGACTTGTTCGACGCGCTGACAGATCGGCTGCAGGGGGTTTTCGACCGGCTTTCCGGTCGTGGCGTGCTGTCCGAGAAGGACGTCGACGAGGCGCTGCGCGAGGTGCGCGTGGCCCTGCTCGAGGCCGACGTGGCGCTGCCGGTCGTGCGCGAGTTCATCGACAAGGCCAAGGAGCGCGCCACCGGCGAGGCCGTGATCCGCTCGGTGCGGCCGGCCGACCAGGTGGTGAAGATCACCTACGACGGCCTGGTCGAGATGCTGGGCGGCGACGGTGAGCCGGAGGGGCTGAACCTCTCGCTCAACCCGCCGACGGTGATCCTGATGTCGGGCCTGCAGGGCTCGGGCAAGACCACCACCGCCGGTAAGCTCGCCCTGAAGCTCCAGAAGGAGCGCAAGAAGGTCCTCGTCGCCTCGCTCGACACCCGCCGTCCGGCGGCGATGGAGCAACTGGCGAAGCTGGCGGAGCTGGCCGGCGTCGAGAGCCTGCCCATCGTGACCGGCCAGGCCCCGCCCGACATCGCGCGGCGCGCGCTGCAGGCCGCCAAGCTGCAGGGCTACGACGTCCTGATCCTCGACACCGCCGGGCGCACGACGCTCGACGAGGCGATGATGGCCGAGGCGGCCGAGATCGCCCGCATCTCCAACCCGTCCGAGACCCTGCTGGTGGCCGACGCGCTGACCGGCCAGGACGCGGTGCGCACCGCCAAGGCCTTCCACGAGCGCCTGCCGCTGACCGGCCTGGTGCTGACCCGCGCCGACGGCGACGGCCGCGGCGGGGCGGCGCTCTCGATGCGGGCGGTCACCGGCCTGCCGATCAAGTTCCTCGGCGTCTCGGAGAAGATCGACGGCCTGGACGCCTTCGACGCCCGGCGCGTGGCCGGACGGATCCTGGGTCAGGGCGATGTCGTGGCCCTGGTCGAGAAGGCCGCCCAGGACATCGACATGGCCAAGGCCGAGGCCATGGCCAAGAAACTGGCCAAGGGCCAGTTCGACCTGGAGATGATGGCCGACCAGCTGTCGCAGATGAAGCGCATGGGCGGCATGGAAGGCATGATGGGCCTGCTGCCCGGCGTGCAGAAGATCAAGAAGCAGATCGCCGAGAGCGGCGTCACCGACAAGACGTTCGACCGCCAGCTGGCGATCATCGGCTCGATGACCAGGCAGGAGCGCAAGAAGCCCGACATCCTGCAGGCCTCGCGCAAGCGCCGCATCGCGGCCGGC
>CAZBXO010000264.1:0-4020 GCA_964495645.1 uncultured Phenylobacterium sp.
GGACCTGACACGCGCCGCCCGCGAGCGGACCCTGCGAAGGTCGGCGATTGTGGAGAGCGGACGTGGGTGGCGACGCGAAATCTCCGAGCACACGGTCCCCGAGGCGGCATTCCTCGCATCGGTTCAGCTGGCGACCGGACGCGCCGCAATGCCGATCAAGAACGCGGTCAGGGTGAACGCCAGCAGCACCACGCTGAGCCAGCGCCACCGCACGAACATGAGGGCCGTGTAGAGGACGACAGGGACGCCGGTCTGAAACAGGAGGCGGACGGGCTCATCCAGGCCCGGAGCGTCCGGCCTGCCCTCGACGACCCCGGCGAGCCAGGTCGAAACCAGGCCGGCGATCATCACGCCGTAGACGAACCGCCGCACGCGCACGTAGTGGGCATAGAGGTCCACCGTAGGCTCGGTCCCCGGCTCGGGAAGCACCGACGCCGCCGCGAGATAGGGGCTGAGCATGAAGCCGACGTGCAACGCCATCTCGCCCACCGTGGTCTCGGCCACCTCCCGGCGGGTCCACCCGCCAAGCCACAGCACGATGATGACCATGTAGATGATGGCTGACAGCAGCAGCGGCTCGGCCGCCCAGCGCACACGAGGGCCCGCCAGCACCAGCCGCGCGATCCTGGAGGCGATCTCCGTCAGCGCGAGTCCGAGGATGACGGCCGTAAGTCCAAAGGTGAATTCGAAGAGCGACACGGTTCAGACTGTCGCCAAGGCCAAGCTTGCGTCAACGTCGGGCGCTTGGGGGCAGAGCGGACGTTTCCCCGTTCAGGTCCCCGCGCCCTCGTTGATGCCCGGTCCAGGGGCGTCGAGGAGACGCCTGACCCGTAGCGCGATGTCATCGTAGCTGAACGGCTTGGTGATCAGCTGCACGCCGGGGTCGAGCCGTCCATTGTGGACGATTGCGTTGCGGGTATAGCCGCTGGTGAAGAGCACCCGGACGCCGGGCCGGCGCGCTCGCACTTCAGCTGCAAGCTTGTGGCCGTGAACGCCGCCCGGAAGCACCACGTCGGTGAACAACAGGTCAATCCGAGGGTGTACCTCCAGGGCCGCCAGGGCGCTCGCGGCATCGGCGGCCTCGACGACCGTGTAGCCCAGTTCGCGCAGGACGCCGCTGGAGTAGGCGCGCACGCTATCGTCATCCTCCACGACGAGCACGCACTCTGTCCCGCGGAGAAGCGAGACGTCGGCGCTTTGCGGCGCAGCGGTCGGAATGGCGACCTCCCCGTGGAAGCGTGGAAGGTACAGTTTCACGGTCGTGCCCTGTCCCACCTCGCTGTAGACGCGCACATGGCCGCCTGACTGCCGCAGGAACCCGTACACCTGGCTCAACCCTAGGCCCGTGCCCTTGCCGGCCTCCTTTGTCGTGAAAAACGGTTCGAAGACGCGGGACAGTGTGTCGGCGTCCATCCCGTGCCCGGTGTCGGAGACTGCGATCATCACATACTGGCCCGGGGAAACAGGCTCCGGCACCGTCGACAGATAGGCTTCGTCGAGGAAGACGTTTTGTGTCTCGATCGTAAGCTTGCCGCCGGCGGGCATTGCATCCCGAGCATTGACGGCGAGATTGAGAAGGGCCTGCTCCAACTCGTTTGGATCAGCAAGGGCCGGCCAGAGACCGGGAGAGGCGACCACCTCGAGTGTAATGTGCTCGCCGATGGAGCGGTGAAGCAGCTCTCCGATGTCGTGAACCAGTCGGTCCGCCTTCAGAGGTTTCGGATCGAGCGCCTGCCGGCGCGAGAAGGCGAGCAGCCGAGCCGTCAGCTTCGCAGCGCGCTCGGCGGAATGAGCCGCCATGTCCACGGCCCGCCTCAGGCGAGCGTCGTCCCGATGGTCTGCCCCGGCAGTGAGTTGGCGGGCGATGTTGTCGAGTCCGCCGATTATCACGGTCAGCAGGTTGTTGAAGTCGTGAGCGACGCCACCGGTCAGTTGTCCTATGGCTTCCATCTTCTGCGCTTGGCGGAGCGCGCCCTCAGCCTTCATCCGCTCGGCAATCTCCTCCTGGACCCGTTGCTCCAGCGTCTCGTTCAGCGCCTTGAGCTCGCGATTGAGACGCGCGGCCTCCGACAGAGCTTCGCGAAGGCTTCGCGCATTTGCCGCCAGTTGAGACCGTGCCTGGTCGAGGGACGAAGCCAGCGCGACGGCGCGTCGGGTCGCGTCACCGGCCGAGCGGGCGCTGGCCGCCGCTGCCTCCTCTCGGGCTTCCGACTGCAGCAGGGCGATCAACAGCTCCGCGGCCCCGGCGAGTTCGGCCCCCCGTACGCGAGGCTTCCCGCCGATCAACAGGAGCACCGCGCCCTCCGGCCCGACCCAGACGTCGACCGGCTGCAGGTGATGGGCGTCGGGATGGTGCACCGTGCTCTGGAATGCGCCGCCTTGATCGCACCGGGCCAAAAGGTCGGTCCAGGTTGGCCCGCCCGCGAGGGTTTGGGGAAAACCGGGAGCGGGACGAAGGACGCCTAGCTCCGGGTCGCGAAGAAGCACGAGGAGGTCTTGTGAACCGAGTTCCCGGGCGACGTCCCTGGCTTGAGCGCTTCTTGTTTGGCGATCGGCAAAGGCCGAGAGGAGCCGGCCAAGATCGGGGTTGCTTGTAGAGATCACTCCGGCAGAACCGCCACAACGGCCGTGCAGTTGTGGAAGCCTTCGAACTGACCTTCCGCCCGAGCGATCTGCCCGTGAGTGTTGCAACCCAGCAGGTCGGCGCCCGACAGCTGATCGCGCACCGCCCCCACCTCCTCGCCGAACTGATCGCCCATCCGAAGGCGGGTGGCCACGCAGTCGAAGAAGAGGGCGGCCCGCGGCTTATGCTCGCCCAGGGCTGTCAGCGCCGCCTGAGTGGCTTCCTGCGCGGCCTCCACTGCCGACGCCGCCGAGGCGCGCATGATGTAGACGACGGAACCTTGCGGCGCCTCGGCGGCGCAGAGCACCGATCCGTCTGCGAGGATGGCGAGCGGCACGCGCAGGCGATAGGATTTCCCTGCCTCGATTCCGATGATGTTGTGCAGGAAGAAGGGTATGGGCGCCGCGGGGTCCAGGGCCTGCGCCGTCGTTCTGGCGTGGGCTTCGAAGGCTTCAGCGGCTGGCAGCCCGTTGAGGCTGACGAGCCGCATTCCGTCAGCCTCGGTGACCCGGAAGGGGGCGGATGCCGGGACCCACCCGTGACGGACGCCGACGCCGATCGGCTTTTCGGTGAGGATCTCCAGGGCGACGGCCGCCCCGTTCAGCACTTCGGACCCGCAGAAGACCGAGGTGCGCTGGAACTGAGCGTTGTCTCCCGCGCCGCCGCCAAAGAACTGATACTGGCCTCCGGTTGCGAGGGTTAGTTCGTCCACCAACACGTCGGCGTGTCCGGCCAGGGCGTCAGCCATGACGAGGGCGGAGCGGTAAGGGAAGGTGTAGTCCGCAAGCCCGCTGAAACTGGACACGATCTGGCGGGCGGCTGCGGCGGCGTCCAACGTGATCTCCCGGGCCACGCCGATGCCGAAGCGAACGTCCTCGCCCGCCAAACCGAGAGCGCAGGCCAGTCCCTCTCCCCGTTGCTGGTTCAGGAATTCGCCGGCGGACGAGGCGCCCACGACGAGGGCTTCAGGGCATTCTGAAATGAGCGCCGCCAGGAGCGCTTCATGATCGTATGATGGAGCTGCGAAGACCATGATGGCCTTCGGTGGGCCGCCCAAGCCGTGCAGAATCTCCGTTGCGAGACGCCGCCCGGCTTCCTGCCCGTCGAGGGCGTCCGTGGACGCTGCGGCCGTTTTCATGTTTAAGTCCCCCCTCGCGCCGCCAAGCGCACTCGCGGCTTCGCCATGGCCGCTGGTCCTGCGGCCAAACGGCTCCGGGCGCCAAAGGTTCCACCCCTCACCTTCAATCAGCGCTGTCCCCGCCGCCAAGCACACGCGTGCGGCGAGGCTAGGCCGCAATGAGATGGAAGCCGACCGGCGGTACGACCGATTCAGACGTACCGGGGTTTTACGCTGCCTTCATGTCCACCACCGCCGCCGAACAGCCCTACGCCAAGCA
>CAZBXO010000265.1:0-3986 GCA_964495645.1 uncultured Phenylobacterium sp.
TGGCGCCGATCGCGACTGCCAGCAGCAGGCCGGCGGCCACCAGCGTGCGGCCGAAGGCGTTGAGCGCCATGAAAAGCCTCCTTGTCGATATGACAAGGAACCATGACATGGTGGCTGTGTCAAGCACGCTTGTCAGGTAGTGGCGCGGCGGCAAAACCCGCTATCACCCGCAGGCCGTGACCGCCGCCGCCCTCACCCGCCTGTCGCTGACCGACTTCCGCTCCTACGAAGGCGCGGAGCTGGCGCTGGATGGGCGGCCGGTTTGGCTGGCGGGGCCGAACGGGGCGGGCAAGACCAACCTTCTGGAGGCGATCAGCTTCCTGATCCCGGGCCGGGGACTGCGCGGGGCGGCGCTGGCCGAGGTGGGCCGACGCATGCCGGGCGAGGCGCAGGGCCGGGCCTGGGCGGTGTCGGCCGTCGTGCGCCACGCCGGGGAGGAGACCCGGCTCGGGACGGGTGTCGAGACCGCCGGCGCGGCGAGGCGGGTGGTGCGGGTCGAGGGCGAGCCGGCGGCGCCGGGGCGCCTTGCCGAGCACGTGCGACAGGTTTGGCTGACACCGGCGCAGGACCGCCTGTTCCTGGAGGGCGCGGCCGAGCGGCGGCGGTTTTTCGACCGGCTGGTCTTCGCCGCCGAGCCGGTGCACGCGGCGCACGTCTCCGCCTACGAGAAGGCGATGCGCGAGCGGATGCGGCTGCTGACCGAGGGCCCGGCGGACCCGACGTGGCTGGATGCGCTGGAGACGCGGCTGGCGGAGGCCGGGGCGCTGATGGCCGACGCACGCGCGCGCACCCTGGAGGCGCTGCAGGCGGAGATCGCCACCCGGGGCGAACGGCCGTTCCCGCAGGCGCGACTGGCCCTGGCCGGCGAGTGGGAACGGATCGCCGGCGATGGGGCCGCGATCGGCGAGATCGAGGGGCGGCTGAAGCCGGCGCTGACCGCGGCGCGGGAACGCGACGCCGCCGCCGGCCGCGCGCTGACCGGCCCGCACCGCGGCGACCTGGCCGTCATCCACCTGGAGAAGGACCGCCCCGCCGCGGAGTGCTCCACCGGCGAGCAGAAGGCCCTGATCCTCAACCTGGTCCTGGCCCAGGCCGCCCGCCTGGCCCGCTCCGACCACGCGCCCGCGCCACTGCTGTTGCTGGACGAGGTCGCCGCCCATCTGGACGCAGGCCGCAGGGCCGCCCTGTTCGACGAGATCGAGGCGACGGGCCTGCAGGCGTTCCTCACAGGCACCGACGATGTGCTGTTCGAAGCGCTGCGGGGAAGGGCGCAGGGGTTCCGGGTCGACGCGGGCGGGCTGGTCGCGGTCTAGGACTTCCGCGAACCGCTGGGGGGAGGAAGCCGTTGAGACGGCGGCTTGCACCCTCGCACCTTGCAGAAGGCCCGGCCCGCATCGGCAGCGATCACCGGATCGTAGCTCTGGAAGATCGCACGGCCGGCGTCCTCGAGCTGCTGTCGCCGCGCGAGCATGGCCTTCCCTGACGGACTGTCCAGGAAGGCCAGCGACTCGAGGAGTTCGGTTTCCGACATGGCGTCTGCGATGGCCGCCGCGAACGGCTCGCGCATTTGCTCGCCGGCCTTCTCAACTCCAGTGCGGATTGCCGCCAACGCCTGCGTCTTCGCCGTGGGTGGCACGCCGTCGAGAGCCAGGCCTGCGAGCAGGTCCAGGTAGACCTTCAAACGGCGAGCCTCGGCCACCTTGTCCTCCAAGGCGGCCACATACCGGCGAGCGAGTGCAAGCCGGGCCTCCGATGCACTCGTCCTCCCAGACAGCCCGGCCGTTTCGAACACGTATGGCTTCGTGAAACGAACCTGGACAATTGCAGTATCGCCGCTCGGCCGCTGCTGCATCGCGGGGCTGAGTCGCCAGTAGCCGCGCAGTGTCTGGGCCGCAGCACCGAAGCCGATGTCAGCAGGAGACTCCTCGGTGACCTCGCACGTATCCGGTATCCCGTGCTGTGCGATGGAGCAGGCCATCAGCACGCGGCCTTCCAAGCCAAAGGCCTTCGCAAGCGGTGGAACCGCATTGGCGATCTGTGCCGGCGTCGGCCGTTCGATCCAGATCGGCGCTGGGATGGAAGCGGCAGGCACCTTGGCGCCGGCGCGCGGCAGTCCGAAATCGGGATCGGGTGTGCAAGGCCGCATCTCGCAAAACGCGGCCCGCGCGAGCACCTGATACCTGCGCCGAAACTCCAGTTCGCCGGCCTGGGCAATTCTCACCATCTTCTGGTTTGGGACGATCAGATGCGGCGGGCGCTCGCTCCGGGCGCGGCCGACCATCTCTCGCAGGTCGGCCTCCGTGAGCGCGGCAGCCAGACTCTCCGCCATCCGCTCCTCGATCTCGACGAACCGCGCTTCCGCAGCGCTTCGAAGTGCGCCCGCTGCCGTCCGACGCGCATCTGGCGTTGCGCCCGGCGTTCGCACGAACTCGATCATCTGGGCGCGTTGCTCGTAGGCGTCCCGCAGAACTTCCGTCACGCCGTCCCGCCGCGTCAGCTCACGCGCAAGGTCCAGCGCCTTCGCGGACGTTGGGGGGCCTATAGCGGCGGCGCTCTCCGCGCCGGGGTAGACGAATCGGATGGGGATCCGGACCTCGCCATCCACCGCCTTTCCGTCCACGACTTGAGGGCGCATCCGGAAATAGGCCGTGAGAGAGAGGGCGGCCGCGCCGAAACCCATCTCCAGTGGCGTCTCTTCGACCGCACGGCAGGACTCAAGGAGGCCACCTGCCGTGACATTGCAGTGCAGCAGCACCGAACCATCCATTGCCAGCGCCAAGGCGATGGGCGGATAGGACTCCGCGACCTGGTCAGCCGTCGGCTTCTCTGTCCAATCCGGCACCAAGGTCACTGCAGACGCCGCGCCGGCGGCCGCAACGACCACGGCGGTCAGCGCTGTGCGGATCATGTTCGCCTCCCCCGTGCGGCACGTTGAGCTTAGCGGCTCACGTGCGTTCGCCAAGCGTCGGCGCTGACAAGGCTCGGTCCCCGTGTTGGCCGCCGGCCAAGCCGGGACGACAGCGCCGGGAAGGGCCGCGCTCAGGGCTTGCGAATCGATACGCCGGGGCGCGCGGAACTCTCGGCAGCGCTGGCGCGAACTGGGAACAGGATCCGCACGGTCACGGGCTCTCCTGCGGCGCCCTGGCCCAGCTGGCGGGCGCTGAGGCGGTAGCGGCCGGCGAGCTTCAGGGCGGCGGCGTCATAGCCGAGGCCCCCGGGCCAAGCTTCACGGACCGTACAGCGTTCCAGCCATCCCGCTTCAGTCGCGATGCAGATCATCCGGACCAGCCCGGTCAGCCCGAGCGGCGGTTGCGCCTGCCGGAGTTCCTGCTCGGTCGGCTCTACCTCCCACTCGGGCGCGTCGAGGCCACCGTAGGTCTCCTCCGCCGCCGCGAAGATGCGCGCCATGGCGGCGCGCCAGTCGCGGGTGTCGGAGGCCGGTGGCTCCGTGGCTGCGGCGACCGTGGCGAAGGCAAGTGCAGCCACGGCTGCGGCAAGGCTCGTCGGGTGGAACGCCACGCGCCGAGGTTGGCGCGTCCTCCCCCTCCGTGTCATCCCGGTTTCGCGAAGCGAAGACCGGGACCTATACCCGATGAGGCCGCGGGATCGGTGCTGTTGTCCGGTCACATCATGTCCTCAGCAGCGTATGGGTCCCGGACAGGCGCTGCGCGCTTTCCGGGATGACACGTGGAGGATGCTCGAGGGGATGACGATGATCGAGACCACAACCGTCGCCCTGGGCGACCTCAGCTTCACCGTCGACGTCGCCGGACCGGCGGACGGGCATCCGGTGCTCCTGCTCCACGGCTTTCCGCAGAGCCGGCACGCGTGGCGGGCGCAGATCACGGCGCTGGCTGGCGCGGGGTTCCGGTGCATCGCGCCGGATCAGCGGGGGTACTCGGCCGGGGCGCGGCCGGCGGGGATCGAGCCCTATGCGGTGGCGAACCTGGTGGGCGATGCGCTGGGGCTGATGGACGCGCTGGGGC
>CAZBXO010000266.1:0-3982 GCA_964495645.1 uncultured Phenylobacterium sp.
GACTACTACGACCTGGACAAGGTGCACGCCGAGCTGCAGCGGCAGTTCGACGTCTGTCACACGTGCCGGCGCTGCTTCAATCTGTGCGACAGCTTCCCGCGCATGTTCGACGCCATCGACGAGAGCTCGACGGGCGAGATCGACGGCATCGGCCCCAAGGAACACGCCCATGTCGCCGAGGCCTGTACGCTCTGCGACATGTGCTTCCTGACCAAGTGCCCCTACGTCCCGCCGCACCCGTTCGACATCGACATCCCGCACCTGATCCTGCGCTACCGCGCCGCCAAGCGGCGGGCCGGCGAGAAGGAGTGGGTCCGTGAGCAGCTGGGCGAGACGGACCGCAACGGCAAGCTGGCCAAGCCGGTCGCCGGCCTCGCCAACTGGGCCACGGCGCGGAAGAACACGCCGCTTCGCAAGCTGCTCGAAGGCATCGCCGCCATCGACGCGGAAGCCGAGCTGCCGAAGTACCATTCGCGCACCGCCAGCGACCGGCTGAAGTCGCCGTTGGCGCCCAACCCCGAGGGCCCGGCCTTCGGCAAGCGCAAGGTCGCCGTCTACGCGACCTGCTTCGTCGACTACAACAAGCCGGACACCGCGGTGGCCGCGGCCCGGGTGCTGGCGCTGCAAGGATGCGAGGTGAAGCTGGTCTATCCGGAGTGCTGCCGGATGCCCCAGCTGGAGGCCGGCGACCTCAAGACGGTGGCCGGCGCCGCCGAGCGCGTGGCCAGGGTGTTCGCGCCCCTGATCGCCGACGGCTGGGACGTGGTGGCGCTCACCGCCTCCTGCGGCCTGATGATGAAGTTCGAATGGCCGCTGATGCTGCCGGACGACCACGCCGTCGGCCGCCTGTCCGCGGCGACCAAGGACATCTGCGAGTACGTGCTGGAGCTCTCCAAGGCCTACGGCCTGACGCCGGGCCTGCAGCCGGTGGCGGGCGGCGCGACCGTGCACCACGCCTGCCACGCCCGGGCCCAGAACATGGGCGCCAAGTCCGCCGACCTCCTGCGCCTGATCCCGGACTTCAAGGTCGACCTGGTGGAGCGCTGCTCCGGCCACGGCGGGACCTTCGGGGTGATGAAGGCCACCCACGCCGTCGCTCGCAAGGTCGGCCGCACTGCGGCCCGGCAGGTCGCCGGCAAGGACAACCACACCGTCTGCTCGGATTGCCCTCTCGCCTGCAAGCACCTCGTCCAGCTGATCGCCGACGACACCGCCATTGAGGGCGCGACGCCTGCCGAAGCCCACCCGATCGAGATCTTCGCCCGCGCCTACGGAGTGGTCTGATGCCCGCCGCCGCCCGCCGCATCGAGCCCGCAGACCTGATCCCCGACGCCGAGTTCGCGAAGCTCCGCAAGGAACGCCGCGCGGCCCTGATGCCGATGAAGCGGCTGCGCCGCGTCGAGCTGGGGCCGGTCTGCATGGTCCACTTCGAGACCTACGAGACGATGCTCTTCCAGGTGCAGGAGATGCTGCTCATCGAGAAGGGCGGCGCCGAGCAGGTGCCCGACGAGCTGGCCGCCTACAACCCGCTGATCCCGCAGGGCTCGGAGCTTGTGGCGACGATCATGTTCGAGATCGACGACCCAGTACGGCGCGAGGCCACCCTGGCCCGTCTCGGCGGCGTCGAGGACTGCTTCTACCTGCAGATCGGCGCCGAGCGGGCCGCCGGCGTCCCGGAGGGCGACATCGAGCGCACCCGCGACGATGGCAAGGCCTCCTCGGTCCATTTCGTGCGCTTCCCGCTCACCCAGGCTCAGGCTGCGGTGTTCCGCGACCCGGCCGTCCAGATCGGCGTCGGCTGCCGCCACGAACGCTACGCCCACCTCGCCGGCCTATCGCCCGCGACGCGCGCGGAGCTGGCTAGGGACCTCGCCTAGGTCCCGTGCGTCAGGCGCGGCGCCGGCGCGACCGCCGGCGGCGGCTTGGCGGCTTCCTTGAGCAGGTAGGCGCGCAGGTCCTCGGCGGCCTTCTCGTCGAAGAAGCGGCGGAAGGGCGCCATGCCGTGCACCTTGCGAGCGCCGTCGATGACGATCGCCTTGAACCCTTCGGGCTCGAGGATCGCCGGCGAGCGCGCCAGGACCGGCAGGAAGCCGCCGGCGCCGTGGCAGGTGACGCAGAACTGCTGGCTGAGCTGCTCGCCCTTGGCCGGGTCGCCCTTGGAGGCCACGGCGACCTTGAGGTCGAGCGGCGGAAACACCACGGGCTCGGCGAAGGGCTTCGGAACCAGCTTGCCGTCGAGCTTGAAGACCAGCAAACGTCCCGGCCGGCGCGGCTCGATCCCGCCCATGCCGCCGGCGCCGCCGAAGCCCACCATCAGGGCCACGTACTGTTCTCCGTCGATCGAGTAGGTGGAGGCCGGCGCGATGGCGCCCGCCCCGACGTCGTACTTCCAGAGCGGCTTGCCGCTGGCGGCGTCGAAGGCGATGAACTCGTGGCCCGCGGCGTGGAACACCAGCCCGCCGCCGGTCGCCAGCACGCCCGAGCGCCACGGCTCGGCGAAGTCGGCCTTCCAGCGCGCCTTCTTGGCCACCGGGTCCCAGGCGATCAGCTGGCCGAACGGGGTCGGCTGCGGCTTGGCGGCGTTGCCGGAAAGGGTCGAGGGGCCGAGGCCCAGGTTCCAGGCGCCCGGGATGAACCGGAACTCCTTCGGGTCGGCGTAGTCCATGTAGAGGGTCTGGGCGGGGATGTAGACCAGCTTCTCGGTCGGGCTGTAGGCCATCGGCTGCCAGTTGTGGCCGCCGAGCGCGCCCGGGGTCTGCTGGTGCTCCGCGCCGTTGGCGTAGCGGGCGTCGGGAGCCTCGATCGGCCGGCCGGTGGCGAGGTCCACCCCCGTGGCCCAGGTCGTCTTCACGAAGGCGTCGGCCGAAACCAGCTTCCCGGTCGCGGCGTCCAGCACATAGAAGAAGCCGTTCTTGTTGGCCTGCATCACCACCCGCTGGGTCGTCCCGCCGATCGGCAGGTCGGCCACCATCAGGTGCTGGGTGGCGTCGAAGTCCCAGTCGTCGCGCGGCGTCGTCTGATAGTGCCAGACGTATTCGCCGGTGTCGGGGCGCAGGGCCACGATCGAGGCCGCGAAGAGGTTGTCGCCCTTGCCGCCGGAGCGGATCTTGCCGTTCCACGGCCCGGCGTTGCCGGTGCCGACGAAGATCAGGTCCGTCTTCGGGTCGTAGGTAATCGGGTCCCAGGGGGTCGCGCCGCCGCCGCCCTTCTTCCACTCGCCGTCCGGCCAGGAGGCGAAGCCGAACTCCTTCATGACCTTGTCGGAGGCCGCGCCGTCCGGTGCGCCGGTCGGATTGGGGGTCATGTGGAAGCGCCAGGCCATCTTGCCGGTCGCGGCGTCGTAGGCGGAGACGTAGCCGCGCACGGGGTATTCGGCGCCGCCGTTGCCGATGATGATCTTGCCCTTCACCGCCCGCGGGGCGCCGGTGATCGTGTAGGGGAGTTTCGGATCGGTGGTCTGGACCGACCAGTCGACCTTGCCGGTCTTGGCGTCGAGCGCAACCAGCCGCCCGTCGAGCGTCCCCACGTAGACCCGGCCGCCCCACAGCGCCACGCCGCGGTTCACCACGTCGCAGCAGGCGTCGAAGCCCTTCTCGCCCGGCACCTTCGGGTCGTAGGACCACAGCGGCTTGCCGGTCTTGGCGTCGTAGGCGAACACCTTCGACCAGGTGGTGGTCGTGTAGAGCACGCCGTCGGCGACCAAGGGCGTCGCCTCCTGGCCGCGGTCGGTGTCGTAATCGGCCATCCAGGCGACGCCGAGCCGGCTGACGGTGTCCTTGTTGACCTGGTTCAGCGGGCTGTAGCGCTGCTCGTCGTAGGTGCGCCCATAGGTCAGCCACTCGGCGTCGGCCGCAGCCTCGATCCGCTTGGCGTCGACGCCGCCCCTCTGGCAGGCGGTGACGGTAAGGGCCACGGCGGCGATCGCCGCCCAGCTGAGTAGACGAGCCATAGGACGCTTCCCCGATATTCTGGGGATACTCTT
>CAZBXO010000267.1:0-3978 GCA_964495645.1 uncultured Phenylobacterium sp.
CAGAGCTGGCTGGCGCGCATCTTCGCCTTCTCCGGCCGCACGATCTCCTGCTCGACGAGCGCCGCCTGCAGCTCGGCGCGGGTCAAGCCCGCCAGGTTCGGCGGGGTGAGCGGCCTGGCCGGGGCGCGGCTGAGATCAAGGGTCACGCCCACGGCGAGGAGGTCCTTTGTCTGGGGGCCGCCGAATATAGGTGAGCCGTCGCGCGGGTCCAACTGCACCCCTCGACGCGGCCGGACGGCGCGGCTAACCGGATTCGGATGCAGGTGAAGCTTCTCGGCGCGGCGGCCCTGATCGCCAGTGTGGCCGCCACGTGCGAGGCGGACGCCGCGGCGTGCGCGCGCTGGGGTCCGGCGACCCTCGCCGGCCAGCTGGACACTGAGCTCGTCGGCGAGGCCAGCGGCCTGGAGGCCTCCGACCGCTTCCCGGGCCGGCTCTACCACAACAACGATTCCGGCGACGGGCTGCGCTTCTACGTCTCCGACCTGAGCGGCGCGAACACCCGGGCGGTGGAGGTCGAGGGCGCCCGGCCGCGGGACACCGAGGACCTGTCGCTGGGGCCGTGCGGGCGCAGGCGAACCTGCCTCTGGCTGGCCGACATCGGCGACAACGGCGCGCGGCGCGAGAGCGTGGCGTTTACGCTGGTGGAGGAGCGGGCGGCGTTCCCGGCGAAGGTCGCGCCGCTGCGGCGCATCGAGGCCCGCTATCCGGACGGCGCGCACAACGCTGAGGCCATGGCCGTCCACCCGAACGGCGACCTCTTCGTGGTGACCAAGCCGGTGGACACGGAGATGTCGCGGCCGGGGCCGGCCATCGTCTATCGCCTCGCTGCCCGGGCGATGCGCGCGGCGAAGGGGACGCTGACGTTCGAGCGGCTGGGCGAGATCGACCTGCCGGCGATCACGGCGGCCCTGCCGCGGCCGGCGGCGATCGCCACGGCGCTGGACATCGCGCCGGACGGGCGCCGCGCGATCCTGCTCACCTACATGACCGCGCTCGAGCTGCGCTTCGACCTGGCCGCCGGGCTGCCGAAGGCGCCCTGGGTCGCCGGCCGCGACTATCAGCTGGTGACGCTGACGGTGCTGCCGCAGCAAGAGGCGGTCGCCTGGCTGCCGGGCGCCCGGGGCTTTCTCTACGACACCGAGCGCGCCCGAGGGACGAACACGCCGATCCGCCGGGTCGACTGCGCCGACCGCTGACGCGGGGTATGGCTTCAAACATCCGTTCGGCCCCGCTAGGGTCGCGGCCGATCAGCCAGAACCGGAGGACGCCCGAGATGAAAGCCCTGTTGAGCAAGGAAGTGGGCGGGCCCGACACCCTGGTGCTGGACGAGGTCCCCGATCCCGTGGCCAAGCCCGGCTGGGCGGTGGTCGAGGTGAAGGCGGTGGGGGTCAACTTCCCCGACACCCTGATCATCGAGGACAAGTACCAGTTCAAGCCCCAGCGGCCGTTCGCCCCGGGCGGCGAGGTGGCCGGCGTGGTCAAGTCGGTCGGCGAGGGCGTCACCCACATCAAGCCGGGCGACCGGGTGCTCGGCAACACCGGCTGGGGCGGCATGGCCGAGCAGATCGCGCTCGAGGCGCACCGGCTGGTGAAGATCCCGGACTCCATGCCGTTCGACGAGGCCGCCGCCTTCATCATGACCTACGGCACCAGCTGGCACGCCCTGAAGGACCGGGCCAACCTGCAGCCGGGCCAGTCGCTGCTGGTGCTGGGCGCGGCCGGCGGCGTCGGCCTGGCGGCGGTGGAGCTGGGCAAGGCGATGGGGGCGAACGTGATCGCCGCCGCCTCCAGCCAGGAGAAGGTCGACCTTTGCCTCAAGCACGGGGCGGCGAGTGGCGTGGTCTACCCCCGCGGGCCGTTCGACAAGGAGAGCCAGAAGGCGCTGGGGGCTCTGTTCAAGGAGGCGACCGGGCCGAACGGCGCGGACGTGATCTACGACGCCATCGGGGACGCCTACGCGGAGCCGGCGCTGCGCGCGATCGCCTGGGAGGGCAAGTACCTGGTGGTGGGCTTCGCGGCCGGCGAGATCCCGAAGATCCCGCTGAACCTGGCCCTGCTGAAGGGCTGCGAGATCGTGGGCGTGTTCTGGGGCTCCTGGGTGGGCCGCAACCCGGAGCGTCACCAGGCCAGCGTCAAGGAGCTGTTCGAGATGTACAGCGCCGGCAAGATCAAGCCGTACGTCTCCGAGCGCTTCCCGCTGAACAGGGCCGCCGACGCGATCAGGCATCTCGCCAGCCGCAAGGCCATGGGAAAGGTTGTGGTGACGGTTGACTGAGGCGGCGGAGAAGCCGTCCCGCCGGGCGTTCGCGCCCAACGTCGAGGGCGCGCTCTGGATGCTGGCGTCGGCCCTGGGCTTCACCGCCATGGCGGTGCTCATCAAGTTCCTCGGCGACGAATACCCGCCGGCGCTGCAGACCTTCTACCGCCAGGCGGCGGGCTTCCTGATCCTGCTGCCGCTCATCGCCCGGCGCGGCCGCTCGGCCTTCGCCACCACGCGGCCCGGCATCCTGTTCTTCCGCTCGGCGGCGGGGACGATCGGGATGATCCTGTCGTTCTACGCCTTCCAGAAGATGCCGCTGGCGGACGCCAACGCGCTGTCGTTCACCCGCACCCTGTGGCTGGTGCCGCTGGCCGCCTTTGTGCTGCGGGAACGGGTGGGGTGGCTGCGGGTCGGCGCGGCGCTGGTCGGCTTCGCCGGTGTCCTTCTGATGATCCGGCCGGGAGCGGGCGGCGGGTTCGCGCTAGGACTGCCGGCGCTGGCGATGCTGACAGCGTCCTTCCTGTTCGCCTTCACCATCACCGGCATGAAGGTGATGACGCGAGACCACTCCACCACCGTGCTGCTGGTCTGGGCCGCGACCCTGGGATTCGTGTTCGCCATCCCCGGGGCCCTCATCGCCTGGCGCTGGCCGGAGCCGGCGGACCTCGGCCTGCTGGCGGCCATGGGGGTGATGGGGACGATCACCCAGGCCTGCTACATCCGCGGCATGCGCTCGGGCGACGCGGCGGCGATGGCGCCGATCGACTACACGCGTCTGGTGTTCTCCGCCGCAGCGGGGTTCGTGCTGTTCCACGAGGTCCCGACGATCTGGACCTGGGCCGGCGCCGGCGTCGTGGTGGTCTCCACCCTCTTCATCACGTGGCGCGAACAGCAGCTCGCGCGGTCAGCCAAGCTGACCGCGACAGCCGACGAGGCGTTGTAGGGTTTAGGCCGCGATCGCCTTGCGGCGGCGGATCAAGGCGCCGGCGCCGAAGAATCCGGTCAGCATCATCGCCCAGGTGGCCGGCTCCGGCACGGGGTTCGGCTGCACCAGGTCGCTGCCGTCCAGCACCACGTTGTCGAAGGTGGCCTGGAAGTGCCCGCTCTGTGCGGTGGTGGTGTGCATGCCGAGCGTAATGGTGTGGTTGCCGGCCGCGAGCGCGCCCAGGTTGAAGCTGCGGTGCTCGACAGCGCCAAAGCTGGGATCCCGCAGCAGCAAGTTCCCGTCGAAGATGATGTCGTAGCTGATGACGCAGCCGCTGCAGGGCACGCTGAGCGCGTCCAGGTCGAGCGTATAGTTGCCGGCGAGCAAGGTCAGGGTCCTGGTCCCGCGCGCGATCAGGTCGTTGCCGCCGGGGGGCGCGTCGATGAACGTGCCAAGGAAGCCGTTGGTCGCCGGATCGAACCCGGAGACCCCGGCTCCGTAGTTGGTCGAGAACACCCAGTCGGAGTCATCGTTGTCCTCGAAGTCGTCCGAGAAGACGGTGACCGCGCCGGCGCTCGTCGCCAGCATCATCGACGCGAACAGCGCCGCAGCGCCCAGAACCTGCTTCTTCATGCCCATGCCCCCTGCCGGCTAGGCCGGCCCAGACGAGAACCCTGTACCGATGGTATGGCGACGGTCAAACGCGCTCGCGCCTCAGGCGAGCGGCCGAAACCTTTGCTAGTCGGATCGCAGCCGCTCGATGTCGCGCTTGGCCGCCTCGCGGTGGCGCGGC
>CAZBXO010000268.1:0-3904 GCA_964495645.1 uncultured Phenylobacterium sp.
AGGCCGCCGCGCCGCCGCCGCCGGCCGCCGCGCCGGCGGCCAAGGCCGGGTAGCTTGAGCCTCCGCCGGGCCCTCCGCTCCGGGGTCGCCGCCGCCTGCATCGTGGGCGTCGCGGCGCCCGCCGGCGCCGTCGCGCCTGCGCCGGCGTCCGCCTCGCAGCGGGCGCTCGACGTGCGCGTGGCCCAGGCCGAGACCTTCTCCCGCCTCGAGTTCCGCTGGCAGGGCGGGGCGACGATGCAGTCGAAGCTCGTGGGCCAGACGCTGACGCTCACCTTCAGCCGCGACGCCGACCCCGACATCGCGCGCCTGCGCACCGCCCCTCCCAAGTGGATCAAGGGCGCCGAAAAGCGACATGTCGGCGGCCGTCTGCAGCTGGTCCTGACGCTTGCCGACAACACGGAAGCCAAGGTCGGGTCCGCCGACGGCGCCTCCTACGTCAACGTCTTCGAGAAGCCGCCCGCGCCGGAGAAGCCCGCCGCCGACGAGGTGTCCGCCGTCGCCGAGGCCGAGCCGCCGCGCCCGAGCCCGCTGCCGGCCGGCGGCGTGGTCCACGCCGACGCCAAGGTCGCCACCGGGCAGGTGCAGCTCTCCTTCGCCTGGGCCAACCCGGCCGGCGCCGCCGTCTTCCGCCGCGGCGATGCGCTTTGGGTGGTGTTCGACGCCCCCGCGACCCTCGACGCCTCGAAGCTGCCGAAGGGGTTGAAGCAGCTCGGCGATGTCCAGACCTTCAAGGGCGCCGACTGGTCGGCGCTGCGGATCGAGACGCCGGAGGAGACGCCGGTCTTCGCGGTCTCGGTCGGGAACACGTGGACCATCGCGCTCGGCCCCGGATCGCAGAGCCAGCCCGGCCTGGTTCGCCTTACCCGCGACAGCGCCGGCGGCCCCGCCACGCTGAAGGCGCCGGTCGCGGGGTCCACCAAGGTGATCCAGATGGCGGACCCGGTGGTCGGCGACGTGCTGACCGTCGTGACCGCCCTCGGTCCGCCGAAGGGCGTGCCCAGCCGCCGCGACTACGTCGAGCTTGCGCTCCTGCCCTCGATCCAGGGCCTCGTCATCGAGCCGCAGGTCGAGGACCTGAGCGTCCGCCGTGAGGGCGAGCTGGTGCGCATCACCCGCCCGCAAGGCCTGGAGCTGTCGCCGGCATGGGCCACCCGCGACAAGGCCCAGGCCGCGCTAGGCGCGCCGCGCCCGGCGCCGATGCCGGCGGTGATCGACTACGAGAACTGGCCGAAGACCGGCGAGGGCGGCTTCCTCGCCCGCTACCAGCAGCTGCTGAGCGCGGCCACCATCGAGGGCGCCAACCATCATCGCGAGGCGCCGGTCGCCGCGCGCATGGCATTGGCCCGCTTCCTGGTCGGCTCGGAGCTCAGCTTCGAGGCGATCGGCATTCTCAACGACCTCGCGCGCGAGCATCCCGAGATGCTCGACGATCCGGAGTTTCGCGGGCTGCGTGGCGTCTCGCGCGTGCTGGCCCGCCGCTACGCCGAGGCCGAGGCCGACTTCTCCTCCCCGTCGTTGGCGGATGATCCGTCGTCGGCGTTGTGGCGCGCCTACATCAACATGCAGCTGGCCCACTGGGCCGATGCGCGCAGCCAGTTCGGTCGCGGCGTCGAGGCGCTGGGCCTGTTCTCGCCGAAGTGGCGCGCGCGCTTCGCCCGCGCCGACGCCCAGGCCGCGCTGGCTCAGGGCGACATCGCGGGCGCGGCGGCCCGCATCAAGCTGGCCCTGCAGGAACAGGTCGACCCGCGCGAGCAGCTCGCCGCGCACCTCGTCCACGCCCGCGTGCTGGAGCTGCAGGGCGCGAAAGACCGGGCGCTGCGCGTCTACCAGGCCATCACCCGCTCCACCGTGGACTCGCTCTCCGCGCCGGCCCTGCTGCGCGCCACCCAGATCCGCCTGGAACTGGGCCAGCTCACCCCCGCGCAGGCGGCCGGCGTCTTCGACGGCCTGCGCTACCGCTGGCGCGGCGACGCCACCGAACTCGAAACCATCCGGGCGCTCGGCCAACTCTACCTCGGCCAAGGCCGCTTCCGTGAAGCGCTGGAGACGTTCCGGACCGCCGGCGTGCGCCTGCCGGACCTGCCCCAGGCCACCCAGCTGCAGGCCGATCTCAACGCCGCCTTCCGCGCCCTCTTCCTGGACGGCCTGGCCGACGGGCTGGAGCCGGTGCAGGCGCTGGCGCTGTTCTTCGATTTCAAGGAGCTGACGCCGATCGGCGCCGACGGCGACCTGATGGTGCGCAAGCTGGTGCGCCGCCTGGTGGACGTGGACCTGCTGCCGCAGGCTGCGGAGCTGTTGAAGTACCAGGTGGACAACCGCCTCGACGGCGTGCCCAAGGCCCAGGTCTCGACGGACCTGGCGATGATCTACCTCATGGACCGCAAGCCCGAGGTGGCGCTGCAGACCATCAACGCCTCGCGCACGACGATCCTGCCGACCGCGCTCAACCTCGAGCGCCGGCTGATCGAGGCCCGCGCCTGGACGGCCCTCGGAAAGTACGACAGCGCCCTCGAGATCATCGAGCGCGACACGAGCAAGGACGCCGCCGAACTCCGAAGCGAGATCGTGTGGAAGAAGAAGGACTGGGCGGCCGCGGGCCCACTCTTCGAGAAGTCGCTCGGCGACCGCTGGAAGCGGGCCGATCCGCTGACGGCCGACGAGGAGGGTCGCCTCCTGCGCGCCGGCGTCGCCTACAGCCTGGCCGGCGACGGAGCGGCGCTGGAACGCCTGAACCGCGCCTATGCCCCCTTCTACGAGAAGGCGACCAACCCCGAGGCCTTGCGGGTCGCCCTCTCGGGCCTTCCCACCGGCCGCCTCTCGGCAGCCGACTTCGGTCGTGTCAGCGCCGACAACGCCGTCTTCGCCGGCTGGGTCGCGAAGATGAAGGGCCGCCTCAAGACCAAGCCCGCCCCGGTCGGAACCGGCAAGGCGCCCCTCGCCCCGGCGAAGCAGGCCCAGGCCGCGCCGGCGGCGCCGGCGAAAGGCTGATACCGCAAGCACGCACTGGCTTCTTCGCCTATGGCCAGGGGCTCGTCACGGAGCTCCCTGTGGCGTGACGAAGACTTTCAACGCGTCGCGGACATCGTCGGGCGTCTCGAGTATGAGCGCGCCATTGTGGATCATCAGGCCCGCAGGCGGTCTTTCGAGGGCTTCGTAGCCCAGGGCGTCCAGCGTGCGCGGCACACCTTCGCCGAAGGCCATGACCGGGACGTCTCGGGCGTGCGCCGCCTTGACGAGCCGCGCAAAGGTCCGCTCGCCTTCCGGCTCCTTTTCCCCGCGCGTACCGGGCACGACCATGCCCGCGAGCGAGCCTTCGGCCACGTCGGTGATGTCTGCGGTCGGCAGGACGAGCACCGACACGTGGGCCGGACCCACCACCCGCTCGACCGGCCGACCATCGACGGTGATTGGCGCGAGGGTGAGACCTTCGTCCGCCATCATGGTCTCGACGTCGGCGACGCCGCCGAAGTCCATGTGGCGGGAGACGACCATTCCGGCGCGGATGCGCGGGCCACGCGAGTAGACATGACGGGGATTGGGTCGGCGCGGCGCGGCTGCGCGGCTGCGATTGGCTCGCATTGGGGTGTTCCTTTCTGCAATGGAGGAGGTGGGGTGGCGCCCGCCGTCAGGCGTGGGCGCTGGCCGGTGGCGAAGACGCCAGGATCGCACGCACCTGGTCGGACAAGGCGCAGCGGGCCCGCCAGACATCGTCGTCCTTGGATGGATCCGGCTCGGCATCGACCAGGATCGAAGGCGCGCCCCACGTCGACATCAGATCTCGGGCGAAGGCCTCTCCGTCGCGCCGGCCGCCCAGGCGGGAATGAACCACGGCCAAATCCACTGGGGTCATGGCGGCCATTGCCAACGCTACATTTGCACGGCTCACCGGACCAACCACGTTGAA
>CAZBXO010000269.1:0-3881 GCA_964495645.1 uncultured Phenylobacterium sp.
CGAGCGCGTAGTAGGAGAGTTCGAAGCGGACCTGGTCGTTGCCCTTGCCGGTGGCCCCGTGGGCGACGGCGTCGGCGCCGGTCTGGCGGGCAATCTCAATCTGGCGCTTGGCGATCAGCGGCCGGGCGATCGAGGTGCCGAGCAGGTACTGGCCCTCGTAGACCGTGTTGGCCCGGAACATCGGGAAGACGAAATCGCGGACGAACTCCTCGCGCAGGTCCGGCGTGAAGATGTTCTCTTCCTTGACGCCCAGCATGCGGGCCTTCTCGCGCGCCGGCCCCAGCTCCTCGCCCTGGCCGAGATCGGCGGTGAAGGTGACCACCTCCGCGCCGTACTCGGTCTGCAACCACTTCACGATGGTGGATGAGTCGAGGCCGCCCGAGTAGGCGAGCACGACCTTCTTGACGGGCTTGTCGGCCATGGCGGCGGGGGGACCTTGTCGAATGCGTTCCGGAGCGCGGCCTTTAAGGGCCTATGGCCCCGGCGTTCAAGGCTTGAGTGCGCCTTCGGCCAGCAGGAGGGCCAGGGTGCGGCGCAGCCAGACGATGTGGGCCAGCAGCAGCACGGACGGCGTCAGCAGCCGCAGGCCGAACAGGATGAGCTGCGCGTCGCCGTTCTCCTGCGCCAGCGCCGTACGCTGGGCGATGAGCAGCAACAGCCCGAGCACCGTCGCCGCGGCCGGCGCGAGGGCCATCGCCGTGCGCCGGGTCGTGCGCCACAAAGGCTGTCCGCCGGGCCCGAACGCCAGCGGCGGCCGCGCCCCTTCCGCGATCTGCTTGCCTGCGCCGCGCGAGGCGCTCGCCATGGCCGCCAACGCCAGGATCCAGACCGCATCGGCGATATAGACGAGGAGCATCCCTAGACGGTGACCTGGGCGCCCATCTCGACCACCCGGCCGGGCGGGATCTTGTAGAAGTCGGTGGGGTTGGCCGCGTTCTTCATCAGGAAGATGAAGATCTTGTCCTGCCAGAGCGGCATGCCCGACTGCGCGGAGGGCACCACCGAGCGCCTTCCCAGGAAGAAGCTCGTGGCCATGATGTCGAACTTCAGCCCCATCTTGCGGCAGAGGTTCAGGGCCTTGGGCAGGTTCGGGCTCTCCATGAAGCCGTAGGTGACGATGACCTTCTTGAAGTCGTCGTTCAGCGACTCGATGTGCACCCGCTTGTCCTCGGAGACCCGCGGCGTCTCGGCGGTCTCCACCGTAAGGATCACGTTCTTCTCGTGCAGCACCTTGTTGTGCTTGAGATTGTGCATCAGGGCCACGGGCGCGACCTCGGGGTCGGAGGTCAGGAAGATCGCCGTCCCCGCGGCGCGGTGGGGCGCGCGCGCGCGCAGTATGTCGGCCAGTTCGCTGAGCGGGATCGAGTCCCGCCGGCTCTTCTCCGCCAGGATGTCCGCGCCGCGCATCCAGGTCCACATGATCACCACGAGGGCCGCGCCCAACACGAGCGGCAGCCAGGCGCCGTTCGGAATCTTCAGCAGATTCGAGGAGATGAAGACCACGTCGATGGCGCCGAACGCCAGGCTGGCCAGCCCGGCCTGCCAGACCGGGCGCTTCCACATGTAGCGCACGATGTAGAAGAACAGCAGGGTGTCCACGAACATGGCCCCCGTCACCGCGATGCCGTAGGCGGCCGCGAGGTTGGAGGAGGTGCGGAACATCACGAGCAGCACCAGCACGCCCACCATCAGGAACATGTTGACCTGCGGCACGTAGATCTGGCCGGCCTGGGTCTCCGACGTGCGGCGGATGTCGATGCGGGGCAGGAGGCCGAGTTGCACCGCCTGCTGGGTGATGGAAAACGCGCCCGTGATGACCGCCTGGCTGGCGATGACCGTCGCGGCGATGGAGAGCAGCCAGACCGGCCAGTAGACCGGCCCCGGAATCATCTGGAAGAACGGGTTCGCGGCGGCCGCGGGATTCGAAAGCACCAGGGCGCCCTGGCCCAGGTAGTTGAGCACGAGAGCCGGCAGCACCAGCACCAGCCAGGCGGCGCGGATCGGCGCCTTCCCGAAATGCCCCATGTCCGCATAGAGCGCTTCGGCGCCGGTCACCGCGAGGAACACGCTGCCCAGGATGATGAAGCCCAGGAAGCCGTTCGAGATCAGGAACAAGACCCCGTAGTGCGGCGAGAGCCCGCGGAAGACCGATAGGTCGTCGGCGATGTGGTAGACCCCGAGCCCGGCGAGAACCAGGAACCACAGGGCCGTCACTGGTCCGAAGAGCTTGGCGACGCTCGCCGTGCCGCGCGACTGCACAAGGAAGAGCGCCACGAGCACACCCATCGTCACCGGCAGGACGAAGGGGGCAAGTCGGGGCCCGATCGACGGGATCTCCTTCATGCCCTCCATGGAGCCGAGCACCGACACGGCCGGCGTGATGATGCCGTCGGCGTAGAACAGGGCCGCGCCCGCGACCCCGAGGGCGAAGATGATCACGGACCGGCGCCCGGGACTGACCCGCTGGGCGAGCGCCATCAGCGCGAGCGTGCCGCCCTCCCCCTTGTTGTCCGCCCGCATCAGGAAGACGACGTACTTTATGGTGACGATGAGAATCAGGGCCCAGGTCACGAGAGAGACCACGCCCAGTACGGCCAGCTCGGCGGTTCCGCCGCTGCGGCTGTGATGCAGCGCCTCTCGCATGGCGTACAGCGGGCTGGTGCCGATGTCGCCGAAGACGACGCCCACGGAGCCGAGCGCCAGCGCCCAGAACCGCTCCTTGTGGGAATGCCCCGCGTCTTCCGACGCCTTGGCGGCGTCGACGGCCGAGTCAGCCATCCATGGTCTCCGGAGCCCTGAGGGGCTCCCGTGGCGGCCCGATGCCGTCGCGGCGGGCGCCAATACACCCGATCCGATTGCCGTTCAATTGACATGGCCGAGCTTTCGCCAGGCCGGGACGGCTTCGCCGCTTGAACGACCGCGGGCCCGCTCTAGTTTCGCAGGCGGCTGCTTTGCGCGGAGGGGCCCATGGACCGCAAGCTGGCGCTGGTGACGGGCGCCTCGGCCGGCATCGGCCAGGCCTTCGCCCGCATCCTGGCGAGCCACGGCTACGACCTGGCGCTGACCGCGCGCCGCGCCGACCGGCTGGAGGCGTTGGCCGACGAAATCCAGCTCCGCTACGGCGTCGAGACCCTGACCGTCGCGGCCGACCTCGCCGAATCCGAGGCGCCGGGCCAGATCCTCGACCACCTCACCGCCCACGGCCGCACCGCCGACTGCCTGATCAACAACGCCGGCTACGGCCTGCCCGGCGGCTATGCCGACACCCGGTGGGCCGACCAGGCCAAGTTCATCCAGGTGATGATCACTGCGCCCTCGGAGCTGGCCCACCGGGTGCTTCCCGGCATGCTGCGGCGGCGGTTCGGGCGGATCGTCAACGTGGCCTCGCTGGCCGGCCTGATCCCCGCCGCCGCCGGCCACACCCTCTACGCGGCGTCGAAGGCCTATCTGGTGAAGTTCTCCCAGAGCCTGCACCTGGAGGCCGCGGACCACGGGGTGCACGTCACCGCGCTCTGCCCCGGCTTCACCTACTCGGAGTTCCACGACGTCAACGGCACGCGCGCACTCACCCAGGGCTCGACGCCGGAATGGCTGTGGCTGGGCGCCGACGAGGTGGCCGCGGCCGGCTACGAGGCGGTGGAGGCCAACCGCGCCATCTGCGTCCCCGGCGCGCCGAACAAGGCGGTCGCCGCCATCGCCAAGGCGCTGCCGGACGAATGGGCCATGGCGCTGGTGGCCTCACAGGGGAGCCGGTTCCGGAAGGTCTAAAGCACGATGGGATCGGGCGATCCCGCCCGATCGCTGGATCGTACTTTAGATACAATACCTGGAGCGGGTCGCGGGCGCGAAACCGGCGTCCACTTTCGCTCGACCCGCTCTAG
>CAZBXO010000270.1:0-3852 GCA_964495645.1 uncultured Phenylobacterium sp.
ACGTCGGCGGGAACCTCCTCGTCGGGGAAATCGACGGAGGCCTCGAACATCGCCAGCGCCTCGGTCAACGCCTCGCGCCAGCGAGACTGGACCTGGCTGAGCCGGCCGCCCAGCTGGTCCAGCGCCTGCCGGCGCTGGGCCTCGGTCTCCGCGTCGACGAGGTCTGCCACGCCCTCGGCCTGCGCCAGGTCGAGCTTGCCGCGCTCGAAGGCGCGCCGCGTGAACTCCCCCGGTTCGGCGAGGCGCAAGCCCCGCGCCGCCAGCGTCTCGGAGAGGGCGCCGACCACCGCCGGGCCGCCGTGGACGTGGAATTCGGCGCAGTCCTCGCCCGTGTAGCTGCCCGGCCCGGGGAACCAGAGCACCAGGGCGCGATCGATGTCGGTCCCATCCTCGGCCCGCAGCGTGAGCAGGGTCGCCCGCCGCGCCTCCGGCACCCGGCCCGCGACTGCCTGGACGGTCAGCCACGTGGACGGTCCGGAGACCCGCACGACCGCCACCGCAGCGCGGCCTGCGGCGGTGGCCGGCGCGAAGATGGTGTCGGTCACTTCGGCTTGGCGGCTGAGAGACCCATCTCCATCATCTTGCGGAACTGCTCCTGCGCGCCGGTCCCGAAGCTCATCCAGTTCTTCATGAACTCCTCGGGACTGAGCAGCTGCATGTTGGAATCGACCCGCTTGCCCATCTCGGCCACCAGGTGCTCGTTCAGCGCCGAGACGTCCGGCAAACCCAAGAACCTGCGCGCCTCTTCCGGGGTGCAGTCCACCTCGATGGTCATCTTCATGGCTTTTCTCCCGCTCGCCATATGGCCGACGCCGGGGCAGTCGCGCTAGTAGCCGTTCGCTTCAGTGCAGCGAGGGCCGACATGGGCGAGCAGACAACCATCACCACCCCGGACGGATCGTTCAGCGCCTACGTGGCGAGGCCGAAGGCCGATAAGGCGCCCGCCGTCGTGGTGATCCAGGAGATCTTCGGTGTGAACGGCTTCGTCCGCGACGTCGCCGACGGCCTGGCCGGCCAGGGCTACCTCGCGATTGCGCCGGACCTCTTCTGGCGCATCGAGCCCGGCGTCGACATCACCGATCAGTCCGAGGCCGAATGGAAGAAGGCCTTCGAGCTCTACAACGCCTTCAACGTCGACACGGGCGTCCAGGACATCCAGGCGACGATCCGGGCCGTGCGCGGGGACTCCGGCTGCACCGGCAAGGTGGGCGCGGTCGGATTCTGCCTCGGCGGCCTGCTGGCCTACCTGACGGCGACCCGGACCGACGCCGACGCTTCGGCCTCGTATTATGGCGTCGGCATCGAAAACCACCTGCCCGAGGCCGAGAAGCTGGCGTCGCCGCTCCTGATGCATATCGCCGAGGAGGACCAGTTCGTGCCGAAGCCAGCCCAGGAGATGATCCTGAAGGCGTTGAAAGACCATCCGAAGGTGGAAATCCACACCTATCCCGGCCGCGATCACGCCTTCGCTCGGGTCGGCGGGGCGCACTACCATGAGGCCGACGCCAAGACCGCCGGCGGCCGCACCCTCGGCTTCTTCGAAAGGAACCTCCGCTGATGCTCGCCGTCCGCTTCGAACAGACCGGCGGCCCGGACGTGCTGCAGGTCGTCGACGTCCCAACCCCGATGCCGGGGCCCGGCCAGGTGCTGATCCGCAACCAGGCGATCGGCGTCAACTTCATCGAGACCTACCAGCGCAGCGGCCTTTATCCGGTGAAGCTGCCGTCCGGCCTGGGCGGCGAGGGCGCCGGCGTGGTGCAGGCGGCCGGCGAAGGCGTGGACCGGGTGAAGGTCGGGGACCTCGTCGCCTATGCCGGCGGCGTGATGGGCGCGTACGCCGAATACGCGGTCTTGCCGGCCGCCCGCGTCGTGAAGGTCCCGGACGGCATCGACGCCCAAACCGCGGCGGCGTCCCTGCTGAAGGGCATGACCGTGGAGGCGTTCGTGATGCGCCTGCGCCGCGCACGCATGGGCGAGGCGATCCTCGTGCACGCCGCCGCCGGCGGGGTCGGGCAGATCATGGTGCAGTGGCTGAAGGCCATGGGGGTGGTGGTCATCGCCACCGTCGGCTCGGACGACAAGGCCGCGAAGGTGCGGGAGCTGGGCGCCGATCACGTGATCCTCTACCGCGAACAGGACGTGGCGGCCGAGGTGAAGCGGATCACCGACGGCCGGGGCGTCTCGGCGGCCTACGACTCGGTGGGCAAGGACACTTTCGACGCGACGCTGAACAGCCTCGCCCGGCGGGGCTGGTTCGTCAGCTTCGGCAACGCGTCAGGGCCTGTGCCCGCCTTCGAGCCGATCCTGCTGATGCGGCACGGTTCGATCGTGTTCACCCGCCCGACTCTCTTCGATTTCACCTTCACGACCCAGGAATTGGACGCGAGCGCGGCAGCCGTCTTTTCGATGATCGCCAACGACAGGGTGAAGATCGAAATCGGCCAGACCTTCGCGCTTGCCGACGTCCGCAAGGCGCACGAAGCGCTGGAGGCACGGGAGACCATTGGAGCGAGCCTGCTGATCCCATAGGTGGCGCACTGTTTCACGTGAAACAGAAGTACCGGTATGGCCGTGGGCGTACCGCCCGGTCGGTCAGGGTATGGCGTAGGCGCGCTGGTAGGCCGGTCGGGCCTTGAGGCGCGCCTCGTACGCCGCGACGCGCTCGGGCAGGAGGTCGTGCAGACCCATGACTTCGGACAGCCCGAGCGCGTAGCCGACGGAGAGGTCAGCCAGGGTCAGGCGGCTGGCGGCGAGGAACTCGCGCCCGTCTTCCAGCAGGCGCTCGACCGCCCTGAGCCGCAGCCCGAAGGCCTCCCGCGCCTCGGCCACCACCGGCTCCAGGCGCTTCTCGCCGCGGCCAAAGCGGGCCATCCACCCGAGTGGGGGCGCCAGGGTCGACTCGCCGAAGTGCAGGAACTGCAGGTAGTCGAGGTAGCCAGGCTCCTCCGGCGCCACCACAAGGTCCGAGCGGTGCTTGCGCGCCACGTACTCGCAGATCGCCAGGCTCTCGATGATGATGGCGTCGCCGTCGCGGATCGCCGGCACCGCGGCGGCCGGGTTCATCTCGACGTACTCCGGCTCGCGCAACCGCGGCGGGAAGGCCAGCGTCACGACCTCGTAGTCGGCGCCCACTTCCTCCAGCGCCCACAGCACCCGGCGCGAGCGCGCCGCGCCCGACGCATAGACCCGTAGCCTCAGCCCGCTGACCATTGCGCCCTCCCCTACGCCCCGCCTATGCCGTGCGTCGCTGCGCTGCGCAAACGAAAGAGGCTCCGGTTTCCCGAAGCCTCTGGAATCGCTCAGCTATCCGACAGAACGGCGTCAGGTGTTCATCGACTGGAAGAAGTCGTCGTTGTTCTTCGACTGGCGCAGCTTGTCGAGCAGGAACTCGATCGCGTCCTGGGCGCCCATCGGGTTGAGGATCCGCCGCAGGATGTAGGTCTTCTGCAGGTGCTCCTTGGGCGTGATCAGCTCCTCCTTACGCGTGCCGGACTTCAGCACGTCGATGGCCGGGAAGATCCGCTTGTCGGCCACCTTGCGGTCGAGGACGATTTCCGAGTTACCGGTGCCCTTGAACTCTTCGAAGATGACCTCGTCCATGCGGCTGCCCGTGTCGATCAGGGCGGTTGCGATGATGGTCAGCGAGCCGCCTTCTTCGATGTTTCGCGCCGCGCCGAAGAAGCGCTTCGGCCGCTGCAGGGCGTTGGCGTCGACGCCGCCGGTCAACACCTTGCCGGAGGACGGCACCACGGTGTTGTAGGCGCGGCCGAGGCGGGTGACCGAGTCCAGCAGGATCACCACGTCGCGCTTGTGCTCGACCAGGCGCTTGGCCTTCTCGATGACCATCTCGGC
>CAZBXO010000271.1:0-3852 GCA_964495645.1 uncultured Phenylobacterium sp.
TCTCCGAGATCGCCCGCCTCGGCGCGCCGCGCGACGACGCCGAGACCGCCGCGGCCTAGCCGGGACCGTCACGCGGCTGTCACATTCCCGCCGTCTCAAGACCGTCGGCTACCTCGTCTCGACCATCAGCGGTGCTGCTGCTGGCCTTGCCGCGTGGGCGAGCGAACAGCCCCTCCGGCTCGGCGACCTGATCGACGGCGTCGCCGCCTCTGTCGGCGGAATGCTGTTCCGCTGACTGCCGTACAGGCGCGAACAGCGGGAGAAGCGGACGAAGCAAGTGCCGCCCGCCCGCCGGGCCGCCCCAGCGCTAGTAGACGAAGCTGTCGAACTTGGACTGGTCCCCGATCAGCTCGATCGCAAAGTCGGGCACGCCGTCGCCGGTGAGGTCGGCGGTGAGGTGGGTGATCCCACTCGCCCGATCATAAGCCAGCGCCAGCTGTCCGGCTTGGCCGGTGAGCACGGGGACCAAGTGGAAGGCTTGATCGCCATCGACGTTCGCGTCCGCGTCGATCGCCGAGAGGTCGATGATGTCGTGCCGCTCCAGGTCGGCAATTACGTCGTGCGACTCGGGCAGCGAGTCCTCGACGAAAAGGTAGACGAAGCGATCCCGCCCCTCACCGCCGATCAGCAGGTCCGGTCCGCCACCGCCCACCAGGGTGTCCTTGCCCTTGCCGCCGTCCAGCACGTCCGAGCCGGTGAGGCCTTCGAACGCCTGAAACCGGACGATGTCGGCAACAGCGTCGTCGAAGGCCACCGCCCCATCCCCGAACAGGGTGTCGTCCCCCTTGCCGCCGACGAGCGTGTCGGCCCCGTCGTCGCCAGCCAGGACGTTGTCCTGGGCGTCGCCGGTTAGGACGTCGTCGAAGGCCGAACCGGAGAGGTTCTCTATGCCGAACAGCGTGGTGGTCGCGCCCGCGCCGGTCATCTGCGCCACGCCCTGCTTCTCCAGGCTCACCGTCACTGCGCCGATCGCCTGGCCACCGCCATAGAAGGAAGCGGTGTCGATGCCGCGGCCGCCCTGCAGCACGGTGTGGCCATGGCTCACCTCCAGCAGATCGTCGCCGTCGCCTCCAACCAGGGTGTCGTTGCCGAACCATCCCTGCAGGAAGTTGGCGCGAGCGTCCCCGGTCAAGTGGTCGGCCAACAGGGATCCCGCCAAGTCCTGGATGCCGGTGAGCGTGTCGACGCCCTGGCCGCCGGTGTCCTGCGGCCCGCCCTGGACCAACAGGCTCACGGTGACCCCGGCGGCCGCCGGATCTACGTCCTCGGAGTAGTAACTCGCCCGGTTGCGCCCGCTGCCGCCGTCGATCACGTCGTCCCCCGTGCCGCCGTTCAGCACGTCGTTTCCGAGGCCTCCAACAAGGGTGTCTGCGCCGGCGTCGCCGCGAAGCACGTCGTCGCCCTCGCCGCCGTCGAGCAGGTCGTCTCCACCGAGGCCCTGCAGTCGGTCGCCCAGCTCCAGACCGAAGATGGAGTCCCCCAGCTCGCTGCCTACGAGGTCGTCGAACGCCACCGTGCCGATGATAATCATGTCCCAGTCTCCCCGCGGGGACTTGCGGCCCGCGTCCGACCGCACTGCGCGGCGGGAGGAGCAGGACCGGTGGCGGACGGTCAGGCCATGACCGCGGCCTGACCTTTTCCGGATTTTTCAACGAACGTCGGTAGATGGTAGTCCTGACGACAAGGGGGTGAGGCGTCGCATGGAACGCCCGCTGGCGATCGACCGGGTGATCGAACTGGGGCTGGAGCCTGACTTCCAGCTCGGGCACGCCTGGGTGCGCCCGGGCCTGAGCGAGATCGAGATCGAGGGCCACGGTGTGCACCTGGAGCCGCGGGTCATGCAGGTGCTGGTCGTGCTCGCCCGCGCGGGCGGTGGCGCCGTTTCCCGGGGCGAGCTGGTCGAGCGCTGCTGGGGCGGCCGCATCGTCGGCGAGGACGCGATCAACCGCACCCTGGTGAAGCTGCGGCGCATCCCCTGGGGCCCGGCGGGGCCGGCGTTCACAATCGAGACGATCCCCAAGCTCGGCTGGCGGCTAACGATGCCATCGGAGGCGCCGCTGGCGCCGGCGCGGGGTGCGCGGTGGAGCTGGTCGCTTGCGGCCGGGATGGTCCTCGCCGTGGGCGCCGCCGGCGCGGCATGGTGGGGTCTTCGCGACCGGCCCTGGATCGTCGAGCGCAGCGAGATTGTCGCCGGCGACGATCGGGAGGAGAGCAATCCGGACCTCTCCCCGGACGGTCGGCTCCTGGTCTATGACCGCGGCGACCCCGCAGACCCGACCGGCGTGGAGGTCTGGGTCCGCAGCCTGTCGGGCGGCGATCCTCAGCGTTTCGCGGCCGCCGGGCCGGGCCCCCACCTGCCGGCCTGGTCGCCGAGCGGGGACCGCATCGCCTTCCTACGTCGCACCCTCGACGGGGGCGCCGGCGTCCAAACCTGCAGCCTCGTGGTTGCGCCGTTCCCGCACGGCGAGGAACGCGTGGTCGGGGCTTGTGGGAGAGGATTCCCCAGCCGGCTGTCCTGGACCCCGGATGGGCAGGCCCTCTACTACAGCGGACAGGGCAGCCCGGACTCGGCCAAGGTCATCAGGCGGCTCGACCTTCGCAGCGGGCTGACCCGCGATGTCACCGCCGCTATCCAGGGCCCCAACGGCGACAGCAACGCCGCGCCCTCGCCCGACGGGCGCTGGCTCGCCTTCGTCCGCTACGAGCATTCCGAGAGTGGCGACGTCTATCTGCAGGACCTCAGGACCGGCCGCCTGCGACGCCTCACGCGCGACCATGTTCAGGCCTGGATCGATTGGTCGGCGGACGGTCGCACGCTCTTCGTCGCCTCCGCGCGGGGGGGCCCGAACGAACTCTGGGCGTTCGATCCGCGCGGCAACCGGCGCCCCAGCGCCTGACCGCGGGACCTGAAGACCTGCTGCGGCCCTCGGCGGCGCCCGGTCTCGTCGCCTTCGAGACCCGGCGCACGGTGCAATCGGTGGAGCGGCGATCCGCTACCGGCGCGAGCACCGTGGCCAGCGGTCGGCTCGGGTTCTTCCTGGCCATGTCGGCGAAGGGCGACCTAGCCTGGTACGACAACAGCGCCGGCGAGCGTATCATGGTGCAGCGGCCCGGCGGCCCGGCGCAGCGCCTCGTCGACCTCACCGCGGTCACCCGGGTTCGAGGCCTGCTCTGGTCGCCGGATGGACGGCGGCTCACGCTGTCGGGAACCGTGGCGGGCCGCGGCTACGCCTTCCTGGTGGACGTCGCCTCTGCGCGGGTGACCCGCCTGGAGACGCCCGGCGTCGATGTCGCTCTGACCGCCTTCAGCGCCGATGGCGCGAGCCTCATACTGGTGGGCGACGCGGGCGACGGCTCGCGCGTGTGGCGGCGCAGCCTGGCAGCCGCGGACGCCGCCCACCCAGTGTCCGGAAGCGGCTGGGCCCAGGCGCTCCCCGGTCCGCAGGGCGAGATCTACGTCGTGCGCCGGGCGCAGCCGGGCATCTGGGTCATCGGCCCCGACCGGCGCGCTCGGCTGATCCTCGATGCGCCGTTCCCCCCGAACGCATACCCCTATTGGACTTGGACCGTGGGCCATGGGCGCATCTACGTGCTGTACGGCCGGGCTCTCTCCGAACGGCGGATCATCAGCTGGCCCGTCGACGGCGGCCCGCCTTTGACGATTCCGGTTCCGGATGCCGTCGCCTTCGCGGTCGATCCACGATCGGGCGAGCTGGCCCTGATGCGCCGGCGAAGCGTGGACTCCGACATTGGCGTCTTCCACGTCCGACGCGAGTAGTTCGAACCTCCGGTACGCAGAGGTGCGCCGCCGTAGCCTCTTGTCCGTCACGGAGAGGCAAGGTACCTCCCAGC
>CAZBXO010000272.1:0-3814 GCA_964495645.1 uncultured Phenylobacterium sp.
CGGCGGCGCGGGCGAACTCGGCGGCGGCGGCTTTCGCGTCCCCCTGGGCGAGTTGCGCCTCGCCCGTCGCCTCGATCGCGTCGGCGAAGTTCGGGCTGCGCCGCCGCGCCTCCGCGAGCCGCCGCAAGGCGCCCGCCGGATCGCCGCGCGCCAGCAGCGCCCGGGCCCACTCGTAGTCCGCCCTCGGCAGGGATGGCGCCATGTGGGACGCCTCCGCGAACCAGTGATCGGCCGCGCGGCGGTCGCCCTTTGCTTCGGCGATCACCGCGCGCGAGATGACACACGGCTGACAGTCCAGCGGCGTCGGGGCGAGCAGGGCCTCGGCCTCGGCCACGCGTCCGGCGCGGACCATCGCGAGCGCGCAGTCGGCCCGCGGCCGTCGGCTCAACGCGCCGCCGTCCGGCTGGCTCGCCAGCCCAGCCGGCACGGCCTCGCAGGCGCGCGCGGCGGCGGCCCAATCTTCAGCGGCCATCGCCGTCGAGATCACGACCGACGCTCGCGGCGGCTCGCCGAAAGCCTCCTCGCGCGCCGCCAGCGTCTCGCGCGCCCCAGTCAGGTCGTGGGCCCGCGCGAGCGCCAGCGCGAGGTTGTCTCGGAAGGTCTGGGGCGGGCTGTTCGAGCCCTCGACGGTCATCGAGGCCAGCGCCCGCGCCGCCGCCAGCCCCCGACGCGGGTCGCCGAGCAGCTCCGCTTCGTCGTACTGACTCTGCAGCTCACCCGATCGCTGCGCGCCCGCGGAGCTCGTGCGGTTACCGGCCAGGACCTGGCGGCGCTCGAGTGTCAGCCGATAACCCAGCTCCATGTGCCCGGCATCGATCTCGTAACGCGACAGGTTCCCCGTCGCAGCGGGATGCGCGTAGCGGTCGAGCTCGCGAGAGCGGCGGAACGCGGCCATGGCCGGAGCCCGGCCCTGCAGCACCTGGACACTGTTGCCGTAGATCAGCCAGCCGATCGCCTGGGCCTGCGGGTCCGGGTTCTGCGCCATCCGCTTGGCAACCTCGAAAGCCTCGGCCTCGCGGCCCTCGCGACGGAGGTAGAGCCAGTAGGTCCGCGGCTGCTGGCTCGCGTAGAGCGCCTCCGCCATCCTGGCCACGAGCCCGTTCAGGTCGCCGGCCGGGCCGGTCTGGGAGGCGAGCGGGCTGGCGCCGGCGCGCGCCACCAACCTCAGCGACCCGTCCGGCTCGGCAATCAGCTCCCCCGTCACTCGAACCTGCCGACCCAACTTCTCGCGCAGCCACTGATCCACCTGGCTGAGCGAGACCCCCGTCTGCGGGATCTCGATGGAAATGTTCTCACCGCGCTCGGCGGAGACCCGCCGCTGCACCTCGCTCGAGACGGCGACCTCGGACATGCGGCTGAGGTGGTCGAGCATCTGGCTCGCCACCGCCTCGCCCGTCACGCCGCGCGCCGCGAGCTCCGGCGGCACGGAGAATGGCTTGATCGCCAGCCCATCCGCCTGCCGCGCCTGCCACACCATCGCCGCCAGCACCGCCGCCGCCGCCACGCCCGCCAGCCCCGTCAGCACCTTCAGCGCGAACCCGGCCCGCTCCGAAGCGATCTGCCAGCCCACCAGCCGCCGCTGGTCCTCCAGCAGCCGAGCCGCCACCCCGGACGGGGGTCCCCGCGGCCTCCGCCTCCATGGCGATCTCGATGGGATCGGGCGTCGTCGGCGCGTTCATCGCATCAACCGCCCGAGTTCCGCCCGCTCCGCCGGCGTCAGGTAGAGCGCCGCCGCGGTGCGATATGCAGCCTGCGCCTCGGCGGCCTTGCCCTGCTTGGCCAACGCCAGCCCCCACTTCAGGTGCAGGCGGCCCCATTTCGGCGCCGCCTTCGCCGCGTCGGAGAAGGCGGTTGCCGCGCCACTCCCGTCGCCGAGCGCCAGCAGCGCCTCGCCGCGGCCCTCGACGGCGTCTGGGTAGCGCGGACTCTGGCCGAGGGCGGCGTCGAACCTCGCCAGCGCACCGCGGGCGTCGCCGCGGGCCAGGCGAACGCGCGCCCACTCCTGATTGGGGAACGGGATCGACGGCGCAATTCGCACCGCCTCGGCGAACCAATGGTCGGCCGTGCGCCGGTCGCCCCGCTGCTCGGCCGCCACGCCGCGGACGATCACGCACGGCAGGCAGTCCAGCGGCGTCAAGGCCAGCTCGGCCTCCGCCTCGGCGTTGCGCCCCAGCATCGCCAGGGCCCGCGCCCGGGCGGCCCGCCAGCGCATCCGCCGCACCCCGCCGTCCGGCATCTGCGCGACCTGGGCCGCGAACCCGTTGGTGGTGGCCAGAAGGCGCGGCCAGTCTTCCTCGACCGTAGCCATCGTGAAGTGCTGCTGCAGGGAGCCGAGAGAGGTCGCGCCGAAGTCCGTGAGCTCCTCGCGGGCGCCGCCGATGTCGTGCAGCCAGGCTCGGGCGCCGGCGACGTTGATGATGCCGCTGTTGGCGGCGCCGAAGCATCCCAGGCAGTTGGCCTCGCGCAGAACCATGGCATCGCTGAGCACCTCGACGTAGTCGCCCGTCACCACGGCGATGCCGCTCCGGTAGCGGCCGAGAGCCACCTTGCGGCCGGCGTCGGAAAGCGCGGCGTTCGGCGTGGCCTCGAAGCGGCGCAGCGCCTCGCGCCGAAGCCGGTAGACGCGCTCGTCGCGGCCTCTGGCGTATTCGCCCTCGGCGACATACCCCCATGCTTCGGCTAGCTCGGGCCCGAGCCGCAGCGCCCGCCCGAAGGCGTTATCTGCGGCATCGGCCCCCTGCAACTGGATGAGCGCGCGGCCCATGTCGAGATAGCCGGAGGCCCGTTCGCTCCGCGAGCCGACAAGGGTTCTCTGGCGCCCATACTCCAGCACCTCGGCCCAGCGGTTCTGACGGCCCAGGTAGAGCACCCAGCTCTGGGGCTGCGCGCGAGCGTAGATCGCCTCGACGGTCCGCGTCACCATCTCGTCCAGCTCGGCCTCGGTCCCCGTCTGGGTCGGCAGCGGCTGGCCCCCGAGGCGCGACTGCAGCCTGAGCCCGCCGTCGGAGCCGAGCGACACCTCGCCGGTGAGCCGCTGCTCGCGGCCGAGCTTCGAACGCAGCCACTGCTCGAGCTGGCCCAGCGAGATCCCGGTCGCCGGGATCTCGATCGACAGCGTCTCGTCGCCGTCGCTGGCCAGCTTCTGCTGCTGCTCGCCCGACCGCGCGGCGGTCTGGATGAGAGCGAGGCGGTCCATCACCCGGCTCGCCACCGCCTCCCCGGTGACCCCGCGCTGGGCGAGAGCCGGCGGGACGGAGAAGGGCTTGATGACCAGGCCGCTGGCCCGGCTCGCCTGCCACGCCATCAGCGCCAGCAGCATTGCGGTTGCCAGCCCGGCCGCCCCGGTCAGCAGCTTCAGCCCGAACCCCGCCCGCTCGGAGGCGATCTGCCAACCGATCAACCGGCTTTGCTTCGCCAATACCTCTGCGGCGATCCCCGACGGCGGCGCGCCCGCGGCCTCCGCCTCCATGGCGATCTCGATCGGGTCGGGGGTCGTCGGCGCGTTCATCGCGAAACCCGCGCTAACTCCGCGCGCTCGGACGGCGTCAGGTCGAGCGTCGCCGCCAGCCTCCACTGCACCCGCGCCGCCTCGGCCTTGCCTTGTTTCGCCAGCGCCTGGCCCCACTTCAGGTGCAGGCTGCCCCACTTCGGCGCCAGCTTGTCGGCGGCCGCGAACTTCTTCGCCGCCCCAGCCGCATCGCCACGGCCCAGCAGAGCCTCGCCCCAGATCTCCAGCGGGTCGGCGAAGCTCTTCGACGCCTTGTGCGCGTGGGCGGCGTGGGCGATCGCGCCCTTCATGTCGCCGCGGGCGAGC
>CAZBXO010000273.1:0-3804 GCA_964495645.1 uncultured Phenylobacterium sp.
AGCGTTGCCCTCCGAAGGCAAAGGTCACACGTTCGAATCGTGTCGGGTGCGCCAGAGGTTCTCCAGATGCGAAGCGTGGTACTCGCGTTCGCGATGCTCGTTGCTGCGGGTGCGGCGCTCGCGCAGCCGCCGAGACAGCCGCCGGTGCGAAGGGAAGTCGCAGCCGCCGAGGCGCTGTTGCGCAGCGGTGACTACGCTGGCGCTATCGCTGCGACGGACCTCGCGCTCGCTGCACACCCAAACGATCCGGTTGCTCTCGCCGTGAGAGCGCTCTCTCGCGAGGGGCTAGGCGACTATGCCGGCGCGCTTCGGGATCACGACGCCGCGCTGTTGTTGGCCCCACAGTCGGTCAACGCGTGGACCAACGCCTGCTTCGCGCGCGCGGTGGCGAATATTGAGCTCGACGCCGCCCTCGAGCTTTGCAACCGACTGATCAAGGCCCACCCCGACTGGAAGGCCTACGAGACGCGGGGTTTCCTGCGCCTGCGCCGAGGCGAGTACGACCTTGCTCTCCGGGACTACGCCGCCTCGCTGAAGCAGCAGCCCAGGATGTCCAGTTCACTGTACGGCCGTGGCATTGCCAGGCTTCGGCTCGGCCGCGTCGAAGAAGCTCGCGCCGATATGGCCGCCGCAGCGCAGCTGCAGCCCGACATCCAGGCGATCTTCGCGCGTTGGGGCGTCTCGCCGGACTGACTGCCCCGGTCGACAAGGCGCACCGGCGCTCATTGTCTCCCGCCATGACCTCCAGGCAGGACGGAGACGGCCGCGAGCGGGAAGAGATGGCCCGCGTCTCGTCGGATGTGGCGCTGGAGCCGCAGTCCTAGCTGTTCGAGCAGCTGGCGACGCTCAGTCTCGGTGGCACGGGCCTCGTCATCACCCTGGCCGGCAGCCTACGGAAGACACCCGGCTGGTCTGGCTGGCCGCGATCGAGTTCGGCCTGATCGGCCCCGCGCTCGGGCAGCCTGGGCATGACCGTCTACCTCGATGGCCAGGACAAGCCCGCCGAGGCTGCGTCGGCGTGCTGACTTCGCTACGGCGTGATGCCGTAGGAGCGGAAGGTCTCCTCCACTCCGGCCGAGAGCTTGCGGGCGGCGGCCATGTCGGCCTCCCCGTCAGAAGCGGCTTTCAGCCGAACCTTGGCGATGCCGCGGCCGAACAGCGAGTCGGCCAGTTTGGGATTGCCGGCGAGGGCCGCGTCGTAGGCCGCCACTGCCGCAGCGTAGTCGCCCCGGCGCAGCTGCAGCAGGCCGAGGCTATCCAGGGTGTCGCCGTTGTCGGGACGCGCGGACAGCGACGCGTTGCAGTCAGCCAGCGCCGCCTCGAGCTCGATGTTGCCCACGGCGCGCGTGAAGCAGCGGTGGTTCAGGTAGGGGGGATAGTCGGGCCGGATGGCCAGCATCCGATCGACATCGGCGACGGCCATGTCGAAGCGGTTAAGCCGTTCGTAGAGGTTGGCCCGCTCGCGCAGGGCCTCCAGGCTCGCCGGCCACTCGGCGACCGCCGCGTTCAGGTCCGCCAGGGCGGCGTCGAGTTGGCCCTGCCGCGCCCGGACTTTCGCACGCAACACGTAGAGCGAGGCGTTCTTGTCCCGCCTGAGCGCCGCCTCGACATCGGCTGCCGCGCCGCCCACGTCGCCTGTCTCCAGGCGAAGCCGCGCCCGCGTTGCGAAGGCTCTCCAATTTGGATCGATCCCCGACAGAGCCATGTCCAAGGCGTCAAGGGCTCCCTCCTTGTCGCCCATCCGTTCGAGCACGGCCGCATAGGACGCGTAGATGTCCGGGTCGCGAGGGCTGAATCGAAGCCACGCCCTGTAGGTCGCAACCACACCGGTGCGGTCATTCTTGCTCGCGAGGAGTGAAGCCTTGATGGCGAAGGCGTTCGGGTAATTGGGGCGTAGCCGCAGCGCCTCGTCGAACTGCGTCAGCGCTTCGCGCCAGCGGCTGAGGTCTTCGGTCGCCATGATCGCGCGACCGTACTCGAGGTGCGCAACCGGCCAGTCCGGGCGCAGCTCCACGGCCCGGCGGAGCGGTTCGAGTGCCTCGCGCGGCTTGCCGCTCGACGTGAGCACCATGCCCTTGGTGACGAGGGCGGAGAGGTTCTCGGGTTCCAAGGCCAAGGCTCGGCCAACCGCCGCCAGGGCGGCGGGCCAGTCTTCGTTCCGTATCGGAACCTGGGCTCTCCGGAGGAAGTCCGCAGCCGTCTTCGGCTCGGCGCGCTGCGGGCGCGGCGCATCGGCAGCTTGCGCGCCCGACACCAATAGGAGCGCGACGACGGCCCCTAGGCCGCGGGTCTTCATGCCCGATCTCCCGACCGCTCGTTCACCTTGCCTAGGAAATGCCCTGTCCAGCGCCGTGGCAAGTGCGCCCGGCGGCCCGCCCTGGCCTAGAGGCCCGCTAGTTCCGCTGCCGCGGTCGGGAAGTCGGGCTTGTTCTGAAGCGCCTCGCGATAGGCCGCGGCGGCGTCGCCTGTGCGGCCGGCGGCCCGGAGTGCGCGGGCGTACTGCAGCCAAAGCGCCGGCGAGCCCGACGCGTGGTCCAGGGCGCGCCGGTAGAGCCGGGCCGCCCGCGGCCAGTCCTCTGCGGTGCGGGCAGCGTCGGCCCGGGCGACCCGGGCCGCCTGGAAGGGCGCAGCCGCCTCGCGCAAGACCAGCCGCGCCGCCTCGTGCAGCGCCGGGCGCACCAGCCGCCCCCGTTCCGCGCCCACGAACGGCGCCGGACGGACGTCGCGCGCGGCGAACCCCGCCCCGGCCCAGGTCTCCCACAGCGCCTGGTCCACCGGATGGTCGGCGGCGATCCGCGCGGCCTGCGCCGGCGTGAGACCCTCGCGGCGCAGCGGCGTCCAGTCCACCTGTTCGCGCCACTCGGCTTCGGTGTTGCGCCGCCGGGCCGGGCCCTCGACCCCGACTTCCCGCCCGACGACGTCCCACAGCCGGTCGCAGTCGGAATGGGCCCCCACGAACCAGAACGACGCCAGTTCGGCCGAGAGCCGCTCGAACACCTGCGTGTCGGTCATGGCGCGCCGCTCCAGCGCGCCGAGCCCCAGCCAGCCGGCGAGCAGGAACTGGCTCATGAAGTTGCGCGGCAGGGCGTTGAGGTGAAGATCGAAGGAATAGGTCCCGAGCCCCTTGGCCCGGTAGCTGAGCATGCGGAAGTTGTAGAGCGACAGGAGCAGGTCGGCCGGCGGCCGCAGCAGCACCGTGCGGCGCAGCTCGCGCGCCGGGAACGCCGCTTCCATCCGCTTCGCCAGGCGGTGACCCGAGATCGCCCGAATGCGGCTCGTGTCCCCGCGCAGCTTCGCCCGTCCCCCTGACGTGTCGACGTTGGCGAAGACCTCCGACGCGCGCGTCTCCAGCGCCCAGATGATCGTCTGGCCGGCCGTCTTCGGCACGTGCAGGAGGAAGTAGACCGGCGGCGCCATGCGCCCACCCTTTCCGCCAAACTCAGTTGTAGGGCGGCCTCGGGATCGCCGCCTGGGCGGCCCGCAGCGCCGCGCCCCAACGGTCGGAGAGCTCCCGGTAGTACTGGTCGTACTCGTCGATGCGGTGGATGAGCTCGGCCTTCCCCTCGCCGCTGCGCGCCACCATCAGGTCGATCGGCAGCCCCACGCCCAGGTTCGAACGCATGGTCGAGCTGAACGAGATCAGCCCGATCTTCATGGCCTCGTAGATCTCGGTCTCGAAGCTGAGCGCGCGGTCCAGCACCGGCTTTCCGTACTTCGTCTCGCCGATCTGCAGGTAGGGCGTGTCCGGCCCGCACTCGATGAAGTTGCCCTCCGAGTAGATCAGGAACAGCCGCGACGGCTCCC
>CAZBXO010000274.1:0-3780 GCA_964495645.1 uncultured Phenylobacterium sp.
CTGTTCGAGCGGGAGGCCGACCGGCTGGGCAAGGCGCCGCCGGTGGTCCGCGGCGCCGACGTGCTGGCCGATCCGAAGGGCGTGCTGGGGCGCCTGTGCGCGGCGCTGGGCCTCCACTTCGAGGACGCCATGCTGAGCTGGCCGGCCGGCCGGCGGGACTCGGACGGCGTCTGGGCGCCGGCCTGGTACGATGCGGTGGAGCGCTCCACCGGCTTCGGGCCGGCGAAGACCGAAGCGCCTCGGCCGCTCAGCCCCGAACTCCAGTCGATCGCCGACGCCGCGCGTCCCCATTACGAGGCCCTTGTCCGCCATGCGCTTTAGTCCCCTGCTGGCCGCCGTCCTCCTCGTCGCCACGCCCGCCGCCGCCCAGCCGGCGCGGACCGAGCATCCGCTGCTACGCCAGCTGGCCGCGCAGGTGTCGGCGGATCGGCTGCGCGCGGACATCACGAAGCTGGTGTCGTTCGGAACCCGTCACACCGGGTCCGACACGAAGAGCCCCACGCGGGGCATCGGGGCGGCGCGGCGGTGGCTGGCGGCGGCGTTCGCGGCGATGGACTGCGGCGGCCGGCTGAAGGTCGAGACCCCGTCGCAGGTGATGACCGCCGAGCGGCTCGCCGGGCCCACGGAGGTCGTCGACGTCCTGGGCGTGCTGCCCGGGACCACCGATCCGAGCCGGGTGATCGTGATCAGCGGCCACTACGACAGCCGGGTCACCGATGCGAAGAACTTCACCTCCGACGCGCCCGGGGCCAACGACGACGGCTCCGGCACAGCGGCGGTGCTGGAAGCGGCGCGAGTGCTGTGCAAGCAGCGGTTCCCCGCGACCCTCGTGTTCGCGGCCCTGGCCGGCGAGGAGCAGGGGCTGCTGGGCGGCAAGGTGCTGGCCGACTATGCGGTCAAGCAGGGCTGGCGGGTGGAGGCCAATCTCAACAACGACATCGTCGGCAACACCGGCGGCGTCCGCGGCGCACGGATCGACAACCGGGTGCGCGTCTTCTCGGAGGGCACACGGACCACGGAGACGGCCTCCGAGGCCGACCGGCGGCGCTACAACGGCGGCGAGGTTGACAGCCCGTCGCGGAACCTGGCGCGGTTCATGGACGGCCTCGCCGACCGGTACGTCGCCAACCTCGATGTCATGATGGTCTACCGGACCGACCGCTACGGCCGCGGCGGCGACCAGGTGGAGATGTTGCGGGCCGGCTTCCCGGCCGTTCGGGTGACCGAGGCGATCGAGAACTACAACCGCCAGCACCAGGACCTCCGCACCGAGAACGGCATCCGATACGGTGACACGATCGACGGCGTCGACTTCCCCTACCTGGCCAAGGTCACGCGGCTGAACGTGGTGACGATGGCGGCGCTGGCCATGGCGCCGGCCCCGCCGGAGGGCGTCGAAATCGCAGGCGCCGTCTCGCCGGATACGACCGTGAAGTGGACGCCGGCCGCCGACGCGGCGGACTACCGAGCCTGGTGGCGTGACACCACGGCGCCGCAGTGGAGCAACGCACGGCTGGTGGGCAGGAGCGGCGAGGCGAAGCTGCCGAACGTCGTCATCGACGACTGGCTGATCGGCCTGTCGGCGGTGGGCCCGGACGGCTGGGAGAGCCCGGTGGTGTTCCCGGGCGCGGCGGGGAGCTTCAAGCGCGCCCCGCCCCAACCCGCGAGGCGCTAGGCCAGCGCGCTCTTGTAGAGCTTGGTGAGCTCGCCCCAGGCGCGTTCGGCCTCGGCCTGGTTGTAGACGGCGCTGCCGGGAACGGTCCAACCGTGGTCGCCGCCGTAGACCTCGACCGTCGCCTTCTTCTTGGCCTCGTCGAAGGTCTTCTTCAGGACCTCCTTGTCGTTGGGCGCGCGGGCGTCGTCGTTCTTGGCGACGGCGATCAGGTAGCTGGCCTTGGTCTTCGGCACGAGCAGGTGCGGGCTGTTGGGCTGCTGGGTGACGAGGCCGCCGCCGTGGAAGGTGGCGACCGCGCCCATGCGCTCAGGCACCGCGCCGGCGGTGCGGAAGGAGAGCGGGCCGCCCATGCAGTAGCCCTGCACACCCGCCATCTTCTTCTTGTTGGTCTGCGGCTGGGCGTCGAGGAAGGCGATGTAGGCCTTTGAGTCGTTGTCGACGCCGGTGTCCGTCATGGCGCCGCGATAGCTCATCAGCTTCTGGCGTCCGGCCGGGTCGCCGAAGCTGGTGGCGGCGTACTCGGCGGGCTTGGCCGAGCGGTAGAAGGGGTTGGGCACGAGCACCACGTAGCCCTGGGCGGCCAGGCGCTTGCCCATCTCGCGAAACACCGGGCGCAGGCCGCCGATGTCGGTCCAGATGAGGACGGCCGGCCAGGTCCCGCGGCCGGACGGGTAGAGCAGGACGGCGTCGGACTGGCCGTCGGCAGTCTTCACGACCACATCCTTCTCGGTGACGGCGGCCTGGGCGCGGGCCTCGGCGGCGGTCAGGACCACGGCGGCCGTGGCGGCGACGCCGACGCCGACCTTGCGGCGCGACAGCTCGAAGGCTTCGGGCGACCAGGGATTGATGTCGTCGTCACACATGGCGGGGGTCCTCCTCCCAAGGATTTCCGGCGGCTGGCGTCGCCTTGATTGGCGACACGTTATTGCATGGGCGGCGTCAGGCGAAGGCCTTGTAGGGGTCCTTGAAAGGTTTGCCGAGGGCCTCGGCGACGGCGGGGTGGGTGATGTCGCCGGCGAGCACGTTCAGGCCCTTGGCGAGGTGCTTGTTCTTCTTCAGCGCATCGAGGCCCTGGTCGGCGAGTTGCAGGCCGAACGGCAGGGTGGCGTGGACCAGCGCCTCCGAGGAAGTCCGCGGAGCCGCACCCGGCATGTTGGCCACGCAATAGTGGACGACCCCGTCGATGACGTAGGTGGGGTTGTTGTGGGTGGTGGGCTTGCTGGTCTCGAAACACCCGCCCTGGTCGATGGACACATCCACCAGCACCGAGCCGGGCTTCATGCGCGACAGGTGCTCGTGGCGGACCAGCTTCGGCGCGGCGGCGCCGGGGGTCAGCACTGCGCCGATCACCACGTCGGCCTTGAGGATCTCCTCCTCCACCGCGTCGTAGGTCGAGTAGCGGGTGATAACCCTCCCAGCGAAGATGTCGTCGATGTAGCGCATGCGCGGGATCGAGCGTTCGAGGATCACCACCTCGGCGCCGAGGCCGGCAGCCATCACCGCCGAGTTGGCGCCCACCACGCCGCCGCCCAGGATGCACACTCGCGCCGGCGGCACGCCCGGGACGCCGGAGATCAGCAGACCCATGCCGCCGTTGTGCTTGAGCAGGGTCTCGCCGGCCGAGAAGACGGCGATGCGGCCGGCCACCTCCGACATCGGCGCCAGCAGCGGCAGGCCGCCGGCCGCGTCGGTGACCGTCTCGTAGGCGATGGCCGCGGCGCCGGAGGCGATCAGGCCCTCGGTCTGGGCCGGGTCGGGCGCCAGGTGCAGGTAGGTGAACAGGATGTGCTCGGGGGTCAGCCGCACCCATTCGACGGCCTGCGGCTCCTTGACCTTCACGATCATCTTCGCGGTCTTGAACACCGCGTTGGCATCCGGGACGATCTGGGCGCCTGCGCGGACGTAGAGCTCGTCGGCATAGCCGGCGCCCGCGCCTGCCCCCTGTTCAACGAAGACTTCGTGGCCGTGGGCGACGTACTCGCGCACGGCCGTGGGGGTGAGGCCGACACGATATTCGTCCGGCTTGATCTCGCGAGGCACGCCGACGCGCATGGGAGGCTCCGTGGAGGAAGCGTTTTGCTGGATGCGCGCGGTTTGAGGGTGGG
>CAZBXO010000275.1:0-2358 GCA_964495645.1 uncultured Phenylobacterium sp.
GCGTCGACGCCGGCGGCGGCGAGTTCGGCAAGTTCCGAGCGCCAGACGGGCTCGGTGATCAGCCGGCCGACGCGCTGGCCGGCGCTGGCCAGCCGGGCGAGCTGGCCCAGATCCTGGGGCGGCAGGCGCTCGGCCTCGCGGCGGGCGAGCGCCAGGATGTCCGGATGGGCGCCTTCGTCGCAGACCAGCACGTCGCAGGTGGAGAGCGCCCGGGCGGCGCGCAGGGTGAGCAGGTCGGCGGGGCCGCGCGCGTCGATGTAGAGCACCACGCCCTCGTGCGGGGCGTCGGAGGACAGGGCCTCTCGCAGCAGGTCGCGGGCCCGGTGCATGTCGCCGGCCATGGCCGCCTGCGCGGCATGCCCGGTCAGCGCCGCGCGCAGGAAGGCGCGGCGGGCCGGGAAGTCCGGCAGGGCCGCGCGGACCTCCTCCTGCATGGTGCGGAAGAGCGCCGCCACGCGCCCGGCACCCTCCGGCACGCGGGCCTCGATGTCGTGGCGCAGCATGGTCGCCAACATCGGCGAGGCGCCGCCGGTGCCGATGGCGGCCACCACCTCGCCGCGGTCGATCACCGCCGGGGTGGTGAAGTCGCAGAGCGCCGGACGGTCGACGGCGTTGACCGGCACGCCGGCCGCCCGTGCGGCCGCCACGGCGTCACGCGCCCAGGCGTCGTCGCCGCCCGCCACGAAAGCAAGGGTCGCGTCCGCATAGCGGTCGGGGTCCTGCGCCTCAGCGCCGGTCAGCCGCCGGATCGTCGCCGGCGAGCCGTCGAACAGGCGCAGCTTGGCCTCGGCTCCCTCGCCTTCGCCCGCGATCACGACCGTGCGGCCGCTCAGCGGGAAGAAGGCGGGGAAGGAGTCCATCGCCCTACTTGAGGGCCTTCAGGTAGGCGATGATCTCGGCCCGGGCTTTGTCGTCGGGGACGGCGAGGCCCATCTTGGTGCCGGGCGCGAACTCGTTCGGGTTCTTCAGGAAGGCGTCGAGGCTGACGTCGTCCCAGGTGACGTCCTTCTTGGCCTTGAACGCATCCGAGTACTCGAAGGCCGCGGCGCCGACCTTGCGGCCATGGACGCCGGCCAGCGGCGGACCCAGCGTGTCGTCGTCGTGGCAGAATTTGCACTGGAGCGCGAAGCTCTGCGGGGGCTCGGCGGGAGGATCCTGCGCCAGCGCAGGCGGGGCGCAGACGGCCAGGGCAAGAACGGCGGCGGCGGCAGTGCGGAACATGGGGTCTCCTGGAGAGAGCGTCGGAAGGCGGCGGCGTTTACCCGCGGGTCTGTGGGGGAATAGGATGTCGGCGGTCGCTGGGGTATCGAATGGCGTTATCGCTGGATGTGAACGGCCGGGCCTATACCGTCAATTCGAGGGCGGACACACCCCTTCTATGGGTGCTGAGAGATGAACTGGGGCTGACCGGGACGAAGTACGGTTGCGGCATCGCGGCGTGCGGCGCCTGCACCGTCCTGATCGATGGCCAGCCGATGCGGTCCTGCCAGGCGCCGGTGGGCGCAGTGGGGGCCGGCAAGGTCACCACCATCGAGGGGCTGGGCGGGACACACCCCGTTCAGCAAGCGTGGATGAAGCTCGATGTGCCGCAGTGCGGCTACTGCCAGTCGGGCCAGATCATGAGCGCGGTGGCGCTGCTGGCGAAGACGCCGAAGCCGGACGACGAGGCCATCTCGGCGGCCATGGACGGGAACATCTGCCGCTGCGGCGCCTATCAGCGGATCCGCGCGGCGATCAAGGACGCCGCCGACCAGGGCGCGTCCACATGAGCCGGACGGTCACGCGGCGGGAGGCTCTGGCGGTCGGCGCGGTGCTGAGCGGCTCGACGCTGCTGGTGGGCTGCTCGCCGTTCGACCTCCTGGCGGTCGGTGCGCGGACAGCGGTCGGCGCGTTCGGGCCGTTCCTGAAGATCGCGGCCGACGGGACCGTGACCGTCGTCTCCAAGCACATCGAGTTCGGCCAGGGCAATCACGCGGGGCTGGCCGCCATCGTGGCCGAGGAGCTCGGCGCGGACTGGACGAAGGTGCGCGTCGAACAGGCGGCGGCCAACGCCCACCTCTACGGCAACTCCATGCAGGGGCCGCAGGGCACCGGCGGCTCCTCGGCCATCGCCAACTCCTGGACGCAGCTGAGAACGGCGGGCGCGGCGGCGCGGACGATGTTCGTCGAGGCGGCGGCCAAGGCGTGGGGCGTCCCGGCCGCGGAGATCACGGTCGCCGACGGCGTCGTGGCGCACGCGTCGGGCAAGCGCGCCGGATTCGGCGAGCTGCTCGCCGAGGCGGCCAAGGTGAAGCCGCCGGAAGCGCCGAAGCTGAAGGACCCGAAGAGCTTCACCCTGATCGGCACGGACCGGGTGCG
>CAZBXO010000275.1:2458-3767 GCA_964495645.1 uncultured Phenylobacterium sp.
GAGACCCGCGGCTCGTCGACCATCGCCGCCGAGTACCGCAAGCTGGCCAGGGGAACGGAAGGCTGGGAGCCCTTCCTGACCAAAGGCGACGCGGCGGCGGCCGGAGGCAGGGACGCGCTCGAGTTCGCCTACGACTTTCCCTACCTGGCGCACGCGGCGATGGAGCCGATGAACTGCGTGGCCATGGTGGGCAAGGGGCCGCCCCGGCTGATGTTCGGCTCCCAGAGCCAGACGCTCGACCAGCTCAACGCAGCCAAGATCGCGCTCTGCCTGCCGGGCCAGGTTCAGATCGAGACCCTGTTCGCCGGCGGCTCGTTCGGCCGACGAACGACGCTGACCTCGGACTACGTCGTGGAGTGCGTGCAGATCGCCAAACACGTGGGCAAGGGCCGTCCGGTGAAGCTGGTCTGGACGCGCGAGGACGACATGCGCGCCGGCTACTACCGGCCGCTGACGCACCACCTGGTGCGGGTCGCCGTTGACAGGGACGGCTTCCCCGCCGCCTGGCGCCACCGGATCGTCAGCCAGTCGCTGATGAAGGGCTCGCCGCTGCCGTCGAAGACCAAGTACGACGCGACCGCCGTCGAGGGCGTGATCGACTCTCCCTACCTGAAGGCGACGCCGGCGGTGGACGCCCGGGTCGCCGCGCCCGACGTCGGCGTGCCGGTGCTGTGGTGGCGCTCGGTAGGGGCGACCCACACCGCCTACGTCATGGAGCACACCATCGAGCAGCTCGCCCGGCGGGCCGGGCGCGACCCCGTGGAGTACCGCCGCGACCTCTACGCCAAGGCCGGCGCGGCGCGGCATCTGGCGGTGCTGAACCTGGCCGCCGAGAAGGCCGGTTGGGGGACGCCAGCGCCCGCCGGCTGGACCCGCGGCGTGGCGGTGCACGAGTGCTTCGGCTCGGTCGTGGCCCAGGTGGCGGAGGTGAAGCTGGAGGACGGCGTCCCGAAGGTCGGCCGCGTGGTGACCGCCATCGACTGCGGCACGGCGATCGCGCCGGACCAGATCGCCGCGCAGATGGAAGGCGGGACCTGCTACGGCCTCTCCGCCGCCCTGTTCGGCGAGATCACGCTCACCGACGGCCGCGTCGACCAGGGCAACTTCGACGGCTACCGCGTGCTGAAGAACTCCGAGGCGCCGAGGGTGGAGACGTACGTCGTGCCGTCAGCCGCGGCACCTTCTGGCGTCGGCGAGCCAGGAACTCCGGTGATCGGCCCGGCGGTGGCCAACGCGCTGCTGGCGATCACGGGGAAGCCGGTGACGAGCCAGCCGTTCGTGAAATCGTAGCCCTCTCCCCCCGGCGAAG
>CAZBXO010000276.1:0-3741 GCA_964495645.1 uncultured Phenylobacterium sp.
CGGCGCTTCATGCCGCCGGAGAGCGCCATGATCTTGGCGTCCTTCTTGTCCCAGAGGCTGAGGTCCTTGAGCACCTTCTCCAGGTGCGCCGGGTTGGGCGCCCGGCCGAACAGCCCGCGGCTGAACTTCACGGTGTCCCAGACGGTCTCGAAGGCGTCGGTCGAGAGCTCCTGCGGCACCAGGCCGATCTTCATCCGCGCGGCGCGGTAGTCGCGTCGGATGTCATGGCCGTCGGCGATGACGCGGCCCTGCGTCGGGTTCACCAGTCCGCAGACGATGCCGATGAGGGTGGTCTTGCCGGCGCCGTTGGGTCCCAGGAGAGCGAAGATCTCGCCCTGGCGGATCGTCAGGTCGACGTCCTTCAGCGCCTGGAAGCCGCCGGCGTAGGTCTTCGACAGACCCTCGATACTGATGATCGGCTGCACGCGCCCTCCGGTCAGGGTTCCGACATAGTGACCGAAGGACGAACGGACCAGCCCCGCGCCGACACGGAGTCGACAGCCATCTGTCATGCGGTCATGAGTCCGCGCGGATGGGGCGGGCCATGGCCGACGACGGGCGTGAGATCGAGCTGAAGTTCCACTGCGCGCCGGACGACCTGGCCGCGGTGCTGGCGGCTGCGCCGGCGGGCGACGACGAAGTCCGCGAGCTGATCAGCGTCTACTTCGACACCCCGGACCGGGCGCTGGAGCGGGCGGGCGTGTCCTTGAGGGTCCGCGAGAGCGGCGGGCGGCGAATCCAGACGCTGAAGCGCGGCAAGGGCCTCACCCGCGAGGAGCACGAGCAGCCCGTCGAGGGCTTCGCGCCCGATCCGAGCGCCGCGCCCCTGCGCGAGGTGCTGCCGCCCGAAGCGGCGGCGGGCCTGTCCCCGGCCTTCTACGTCGGCGTCCACCGTCGCCAGCGACTGGTGCGCTACGGCGGGGCGGAGATCGAGATCGCACTGGACGAGGGCGAGGTCCGCGCAGGCGGCGACAAGAGCCCGATCAGCGAAGTGGAGCTGGAGCTGAAGGCGGGCGATCCTGCGGCGCTGTTCGAGCTGGCGCGCGAACTGCTCCAGGCGGCGCCGCTCTACCTGTCGTTCGACGGCAAGGCCTCTATGGGCCAGCAGCTCACCGCCGGCGCCAAGCCTGGCGCGCGCAAGAAGGAGGCCTTGGCGCTGAAGCCCGGCGCGACGGTCGCCGCGGCCTTCCAGGCCACCGCGCGCAACGCGCTCGCGCATCTGGCGGCCAACGGGGCGGTGCTGCGGGCGGGCGCGGACGGCGAAGCCGTGCACCAGCTGCGGGTGGCGGCGCGGCGGCTGCGCAGCGCCATGGCGACCTTCGCGCCGGTGGTCGAGGACGACCGGTCCCAGGCGGTGAAGGCGGAGCTGAAGTGGGTGGCCGGCGCTTGCGACGCCGCCCGCGATCTGGAGGTCTACGTCCTGGGCGCGAAGGCCGCGCGCAAGCGGCTGGCCAAGCCGCCGCCTGGACTGAAGGCGCTGGTCGCACGGGCCGAAGCCGAGCGCGACGCGGCCGCAGAAGGCGCGCGCGAGGCGGTGGGCTCGGCGCGCTTCCGTCGGCTGCTGCTGGAGGCGACGGCGTGGGTCGAGACCGGGGCGTGGCTGGCGGACGACGGCCGCCGCGGCCTGCGCGAAGCGCCGGCGACGGGTTTTGCGGCCGCCCGGCTGGAGCGCCAGCTCGCCAGGCTGGAGAAGCGCGCCCGCGGCTTCGCCAAGGCCGATGCGGAAGCCCGCCATCGGGTTCGCATCGCCGGCAAGACGCTGCGGTACGGCCTCGAGACCTTCGCGAGCCTCTATCCGACGAAGCGGAGCCAGCGCTTCGCCCACGTGCTGAAGGACCTGCAGGCCGAGCTCGGCGCGCTCAACGACGCCGCCGTGGCGGAAGCGCTGTCGGCGCGCCTCGCCGCGGATCCGGAGACGGCCTTCGCCGCCGGAGAGCTGGCGGGTCTGGCCGCCGCCGACGCGCCCGGCCAGGTGGAGCGCGCCGGCAAGGCGCTCAAGCGCCTGAAGGGGCTGGAGCCGTTCTGGCGCTGAGCCTGGGGCGCGCGCCATCATATAAAGAAATCTTTATATCCGCCTTGCCCCTGGCGGACTTGGCCGCTATAGACCCGCGACCCGGACTTCCCGCTTTGAGGACCAAATGACCGACTACGTCGTGAAGGACATTGCGCTCGCCGACTGGGGCCGCAAGGAGATCGAGATCGCCGAAACCGAGATGCCGGGCCTGATGGCCGTGCGCGCCGAGTTCGGCAAGTCGCAGCCGCTGAAGGGCGCGCGGATCGCCGGCTCCCTGCACATGACCATCCAGACAGCGGTGCTGATCGAGACCCTGCAGGCGCTGGGCGGCGAAGTCCGTTGGGCTTCCTGCAACATCTTCTCGACCCAGGACCATGCCGCGGCCGCCATCGCCAAGACGGGCACGCCGGTGTTCGCCGTCAAGGGCGAGACGCTGGTCGAGTACTGGGAATACGCCCACCGGATCTTCGAGTGGTCGGACGGCGGCTACCCCAACCTGATCCTCGACGACGGCGGCGACGCCACGCTGCTCTGCGTTCTGGGGCCCAAGGCCGAGAAGGATCCGACGATCCTCAACGACCCGCAGAACGAGGAGGAGGAAGCGCTCTATACGGTGATGAAGCGCTACCTGAAGGAGAAGCCGGGCTTTTATTCGGCGATCCGCGCGGCCTGCAAGGGCGTCTCCGAAGAGACCACCACGGGCGTGCACCGCCTCTACCAGATGGCCGAGCGCGGCGAGCTGCCGTTCACCGCCATCAACGTCAACGACAGCGTGACCAAGTCGAAGTTCGACAACCTTTACGGCTGCCGCGAGAGCCTCGTGGACGCCATCCGCCGCGGCACCGACGTGATGCTGGCCGGCAAGGTGGCCGTGGTCCTGGGCTACGGCGACGTGGGCAAGGGCTCGGCGGCGTCGCTGCGAAACGGCGGCGCGCGGGTGATGGTCACCGAGGTCGACCCGATCTGCGCCCTGCAGGCGGCGATGGAGGGCTACGAGGTGGTCACTGTCGACGACGTGGCCGACAAGGCCGACATCTTCATCACCGCGACGGGCAACAAGGACGTGCTGACCGTCGACCACATGCGCAAGATGAAGAACAACGCGATCGTGGCGAACATCGGCCACTTCGATTCCGAGATCCAGATCAGCGGCCTGCGCAACTACAAGTGGGACAAGATCAAGGACCAGGTCCACCACGTGGAGTTCCCGGACGGCAAGAAGATCATCGTGCTGTCGGAGGGCCGCCTCGTGAACCTCGGCAACGCCACGGGCCACCCGAGCTTCGTGATGAGCGCCAGCTTCACCAACCAGACGCTCGCCCAGATCGAGCTCTGGCAGAACGGCGCCAAGTACGAGACCAAGGTCTACACCCTGCCCAAGCACCTCGACGAGAAGGTGGCCATGCTCCACCTCGACAAGCTGGGCGCGAAGCTGACCACGCTCTCCAAGGACCAGGCCGACTACATCGGCGTGCCGCAGCAGGGCCCCTTCAAGCCGGAGCACTATCGCTACTGAGGCGTGTGCGCCCCCTCACGCTCTTGAGTTGAGGGGGCTTGGCTTTGACGATGACGCCGGGGTAGGGGCGTCTGGTGCCGCTTGCGTTGATCCTGTCGTCGTTCGTGGCCGCCTCGCGGATCGGGGGGGCGGCGCAGCAGTACGTGCTGGCGGCGCACAAGATCGACCCGGTGCTGGCGCCGACGGTGATGTTCGGGCGCAGTCCCGCCAA
>CAZBXO010000277.1:0-3729 GCA_964495645.1 uncultured Phenylobacterium sp.
GCAGATCGTGCAGAAGGGCGCGCGACTCACCACGAGCCACGGCCAGGCGGTGGGCATCGCCGACTACGTGCTCTGGGGCGTCCTCGACCACTACCAGCGCGGCGCGGCGCGGCGGGCGACGCAGGCGTCGGCCGCGTGGAAGCGTACGCCTTACGTCGAACTGGATGGGACCCGCTGGGTGGTGATCGGTTTCGGCGCCATCGGCGAGGGCGTCGGCCGCCGCGCGCGAGCCTTTGGAGCACACGTCACCGGCGTGCGGCGCAACCCGGCGGGACACGCTGACGCGGACCGCATCGCGGCCTTGGCCGACCTGCCGGGGCTGCTGCCCATGGCCGACGTGGTCGCGCTCTGCTGCCCGCTGACGGCGGAGACCCGCGGGCTGGCGGACGGCGCTTTCTTCGGGGCGATGAAGCCGGGGTCCGTGCTGGTCAACGTCGGTCGCGGCGGGTTGGTGGACGAGGCGGCGTTGCTGGCGGCGGTGGATCGGGACGCGCCGGAACACGCGGTGCTGGACGTCTTCGCCACCGAGCCGCTGCCGCCGGACAGCCCGCTCTGGCGCCACCCCAAGGTCACCGCCACCTCGCACCTTTCCGGGATGAGCTCGGGCAACGCGCCGCGCAACGACGCCCTGTTCGTGGAGAACCTGGCGCGCTTTCTGAAGGGCGATCCCCTGCTGCACGAGGCGGCGCCGGCCGAGGTGCTGGCCGGGTGAGGCTGGCGGCGGCAGCGTGGATGGCGGCGCTGCTGGTCCCGCTGGCGGCGCAGGCGCAGGTCTATCGGGCGCCGCGTCTGGCGGACGGCCGCCCGGACCTCGAGGGACAGTGGACGAACGAGACGCTGACCCGCTTCGAACGTCGACCGGAGCTGGGCGACCGGCTCGTGCTCACCGCCGAGGAGGTGGCGGCGGTCGAGCACCCGCAGGTCGAGCGCAAGGTGATGCGGGTGCGCGGGCAGCCGCGGTCCAGCCTGATCACGCGGCCGGAGACCGGCCGCGTCCCGCCATTGAAGGCCGACGCGAAGCCCGACCCGCGCTACCACGACTTCGCGCCCGGCGAGCAGGTGACCGACAACCCCGAGGCCCAGGCGATCGACGACCGCTGCCTGCTGCCGATCGCCTTCAACGCCGGGCCGGTGCTGCTGCCGTTGCCCAACAATTCGAACTACCAGATCGTCCAGACGGCGACCCACGTCGCCATCCTGTCGGAGATGATCCACGACGTGCGGGTGGTGCGCCTGAACGGACGTCACCGCCAGGATGGGATCCGCCCGTGGCTGGGCGACTCGATCGGCTGGTACGAAGGCGACACCCTGGTGGTCGAGACGACGAACTTCCCTGTGCTGCAGGCCTTCCGCGGGTCGTGGGTGAACCTGAAGGTCACCGAGCGCTTCACCCGCGTCGGAAGGGACCGGCTGCACTACGCCTTCACGGTGACCGACCCCACCAAGTGGGATGCTCCCTGGGGCGGCGAGTACGAGATGGGCCGCCCGCCGATCCCGATCGGCGAGTACGCCTGCCGCGAAGGCGAGAAGTCCGTCGAACACATGCTGAGCGCCGCGCGGAGAGCGGAGCGGGGCGAGTAACTAGTCTACCCACAGGTCCTGCACGTCGCCCTTGCGGTTGAGCATGTGGACGGCGCGCTTGACCACCTTCAGGAGCTGCTCGCGCCGGGCGGGCTCGTCGTAGGTCATGGCGCCGCGGGCGAGGCCTTCGAGCAGGAAGCGACCCAGGTCGCGGCTGGCCTGGAAGCGGGGGTCCTCGCCGGCCTGGACCAGGGCGCCGAAGCGGTCGCCGCCGACCTGGGCATGGTCGAAGGCGCTCCGCGCAGCGGCCAGGCGCTCGCGCAGCATGGCGTCCGTCCGCGCGGCGGCCTCCAGCTCGGCGAAGGCCACGAAAGGCGGTTCGTGCAGCACCGACCAGTAGGCGTCGATGGCGTGCTCGGCGGCGTCGACCCCGGGCGCGGGCGCGGCGGCCGCCTTCTCCAGGAGGCGCGCGCGGGCCAGGTCGATGTGGGCGATGGCCGCCTCCATCAGCTCCTCGCGGCTGGCGAAGTGGTAGAGCATGGCGCCGCGGGTCAGGCCGGCGGCCTCGGCGATCACCGCGTTGGTGGCCGCGTGGTAGCCGATCTCCACGAACAGGCGCTGCGCCGCATCCAGGATCCGCGCGCGGGTGCGCAACGACTTCGGCGTGGCCTTGGCCGGGAAACTCCGGGCGTCCATGGCCCTCACCTAGGAGGGCGCCGGCCCAGCCGCCAGTGCTGCGCTGCACAATGGCGCAGGAATCGACGGGCAGACCGCGGAATGGGCAGAACCCCGCCGCATTGACTTCACGGAAGCACTGGTGACAGTGCGACTGCCATGAAGCCGCCCTCCGCCTCGTCCCGCGACAAGCAGCGCGAGGAGACGCGCGAACAGATCCTGCAGTCGGTGGGCCGCCAGCTCGAGAGCCACAGCCTCGAGGACCTGAACTTCGCCGAGATCGCGCGCGACGCGAAGGTGGGCGAGCGCACGGTCTACCGCTACTTCCCGACCAAGGAGGCGCTGCTCGGGGCCTTCTGGGCCTGGATGCAGGCGCGCGCCTTCGGGACCGGCGACGCCGCCGAGCGGGTCAAGCCGATGCGTTCGGACCGGCGGCTGCGCGAGGCGATCACGGCGGCCGACGCGGCCAAGCCGATGCGCATCCTGATCGCCACCGACGCCTGGGAGCCGCAGGTGAACGGGGTGGTGCGCACGCTCACCCGTGTGGTCGATGAGCTGAAGGGGATCGGGCACGAGGTGGAGGTGATCCATCCCGGCCAGTTCAAGACGTTCCCGCTGCCGACCTATGCCGAGATCAAGGTGGCGATCGGCGTCTACGAGCCGGTTCAGGAGCTGTTCAAGGCGTTCGAGCCGGAAGCGATCCATATCGCCACCGAGGGGCCGATCGGCCTGGCCGCGCGGCGTATCTGCGTGGAGTGGAAGCTGCCGTTCACGACCAGCTACCACACGCGCTTCCCGGAATACGTCTCGGCGCGCCTGCCTTTGCCGCTGGCCGCCGGTTACGCCTACATGAAGTGGTTCCACAAGCCGTCGGGCCGGATGATGGTGGCGACGCCCACCATGCAGAAGGAGCTGTCGCAGCACGGTTTCCGCAACATCTCGGCTTGGTCGCGGGGGGTGGACACCGAACACTTCCATCCGCGCCGCGAGGACGAGCCCGACCTGTTCGCGGGACTGAAGCGGCCGGTTTTCCTCTATGTGGGCCGGGTGGCGGTGGAGAAGAACATCGAGGCGTTCCTGGGCCTCGACCTGCCGGGCACCAAGGTGGTGGTCGGCCCGGGGCCGCAGCTGGATGAGCTGAAAGTCAAGTACCCCGAGGCGATCTTCAAGGGCTCCAAGCAGGGCGCCGAGCTGGCCGCCCATTACGCCTGCGCAGACTGCTTCGTCTTCCCGTCGCTCACCGACACCTTCGGCCTCGTCATCCTGGAGGCGATGGCGGCGGGTACGCCGGTGGCGGCCTATCCGGCGCCCGGGCCGATCGACTTGATCCCGGGCTCGGGGGCCGGCGTGCTGGCGCGCACCGCCACCGAGGGCCTGCGCGAGGCTTGCCTGCAGTGCCTGGAGCTGGACCGAGGCAACGTGCGGGCGTTCGCCGAAAAGTTCAGCTGGCGCGCCTGCGCCGAGGACTTCGTCAAGAACCTGCAGCCCTATCCTGAGCCCGAGAAGACGCGCTTCTGGCGGCGACTACGCCGG
>CAZBXO010000278.1:0-3719 GCA_964495645.1 uncultured Phenylobacterium sp.
GTGAAGCCGTGGTTCATGGAGACGATCTCGACCTTGCCGGTCGTGAGATCCTTCACCGGATGGTTCGCGCCGTGGTGGCCCTGGTCCATCTTCACGGTCTTGGCGCCCAGGGCGAGCGACAGCATCTGATGGCCGAGGCAGATTCCGAACACCGGCTTGCCGCTCTCCACCAGCTTGCGGATCTCGGGCACGGCGTATTCCCCGGTCGCGGCCGGGTCGCCGGGACCGTTGGAGAGCAGGACGCCGTCGGGATTGCGGGCCAGGATCTCCTCGGCGGTGGTCGAGGCCGGCACCACGGTGATGTGCGCGCCGACGGAGCTGAGGGCCCGCAGGATGTTGCGCTTCACGCCGTAGTCGACGACGACCACCTCGTACTTGGCCTGGCCCGGCCTGGCGTAGCCGTCCTCCCAGCTCCAGAGCCCCTCCTCCCAGACGAAGGGCTGCAGGCACGAGGCGTCCCTGGCGAGGTCGAGGCCTTCGAGGCCGTTCCAGGCGCGGGCCTGGGCGACGAGGGCGTCGAGGTCGAACTTCCCGTCCGGGGCGTGGGCGATCACCGCGTGCGGCATGCCCTGCTCGCGGATGCGCCGGGTTAGCGCGCGGGTGTCGACGCCGGCGAGGCCGATGACGCCGCGGCGGCTCATCCAGGTCTGGAGGTCGGTGTCGGCGCGCCAGTTGGCCGGACCGGTGGGCACGTCGCGGAAGATCGCGCCGCGGGCGGCGGTGGCGGCCGAGCCCGAGATCTGCTCGAGGTCTTCGATGTTCGTGCCGACGTTCCCCACGTGCGGGAAGGTGAAGGCCACGATCTGGGCCATGTACGAAGGGTCGGTCAGGATCTCCTGGTAGCCGGTCATGGCGGTGTTGAAGCACACCTCGCCGACCGCCTGGCCGGTCGCGCCGACGCCCACGCCCTGCAGGATCGCGCCGTCCGCGAGCGCGAGGACGCCGGTGACGCCGGGCAACAGATTGCGGCTCATCGGCGACTCCTTGTGGGCAAACGGCCGCGTAGGTAGGGACTTCCCGACAGGCGGTCAATCGGAGGGGCGGAGATGGCGCACATCGATCCAGAACGGGAAGCCTGGGAAGTCTTCAAGAGCCTGCCGCGCGACCGGCCGATCCACATGCTGAACCTGATCCGCCTGAAGGACCGGGCCGAGTATCCGCACGGCCATCCGAACCACGGCGACGGGGCGAGCGGGCGCGAGGCCTACCGGCGCTACGGGGCCTCGATCGGGCCGGTGTTCGCGCGGCTCGGCGCGCGGCAGGTGTGGGCCGGCAAGCCGCAGGTGATGGTGACGGGGCCGGCGTCGGAGCAATGGGACCTGGCGTTCATCGCGGAGTATCCCAACAGCCAGGCGTTCATCGACATGGTGCGCGACCCCGACTATCGCGCCAACGTCGTGCCGCACCGGACGGCGGGCGTGGCGGACTCGCGGCTGCTGTGCCTGGACCCGGCGGGCGGCGAAGGGCTGGAATAGCGGGAAGCTTGGCCTTTCGGCCGAGCGCTCGCGGGCGCATGATCCGCCCATGCTGACTCTCAGACCTAACTGCGAGTGCTGCGACCGCGACCTGCCGCCGGAGAGCACGGACGCCCGCATCTGCACCTTCGAATGCACCTTCTGCGCGGACTGCGTGGAGACCCGGCTGGGCGGCCTCTGCCCGAACTGCGGCGGCGAACTGGTGCGCCGCCCGATCCGGCCGGCAGCGGCGCTGGCGCGTTATCCGGCCTCCACCGAGCGGGTGACGAAGCCGCACGAGGCTTGCGCGGCCTAGCCACCGGCGAGCGCCGCCTCCATCGCCGCCAATAGCTCCTCCGGGCGGATCGGCTTGGGGATGTGGCCATCCGCGCCCACCGCGGCGCTGGCGGTGCGGTCTTCCGGCGAGGTGTTGGCCGAGAGCACGACCACAGGCGTCCGCGGCGCGTCGGCCGCCGCCTCCTCCGCGCGCAGGGCGGCGATAGCCTCGAGCCCGCCCATCACCGGCATGCGCAGGTCCATCAGCACCAGATCGAACCCTCCCGCACGCCAGGCCTCCAGGGCCTGGGCCCCGTCGCCGACCGTGGCCACCTCGCAGCCGGCCGCCTCCAGCAGGAGCTCGATCACCTTGCGGTTGGTGGGATTGTCGTCGGCAGCCAGCACCTTCAGAGGCCGGTCGACGGCGCGCGCCCCCTCCCCGTCCGGCGCGAGGTCGGTGTCGCCGTAGTCGAGCAGGCCGCTGACGATCTGGTTCAGCTTGCGCGCGGAGGCGCGGATCTCTGTGACGAGCTCCCGCTGGTCGTCGGAGAGCGCGCCGGCGTCGAGGGCTTCCAAGAGGCCGACGACGCCATTCAGCGGCGTGCGCAGCTCGTGGCTCATGTCGGCAAGGAACTCGGCCTTGGCCCGCCGCGCCGCGTCCGCGTGAGCCAGCGCCTGCTCGAGCGCGGCGGCCTGCTCCTTGAGCGAGGTGATGTCGACGCGGATGCCGATGACGCCGCCGTCGGAGGTGCGCCGCTCCTCGATCATCAGCCAGCGGCCGTCGGCGAGGCGTTGTTCGTGGCGCTCGCCGGTGGCGAGAATCAGCTTGGCCTGGCGCGCGGCCAGCCACTCGGTCTCGCGGCCGATGGCGTCGGGATAGTCGCCGCGGCGAACGCCTTCCCGCAGGGTGTCGAGGAGCTTGGCGCCCGGGCGGAAGAGGTCGGCGGAGCGGTGGTAGATTTCCGCATAGGCGCGGTTCCACATCACGTAGCGGCCGTCGGCGTCGAGGAAGACCAGGCCCTCGGGCAGGACGTCGATAGCGTCGCGCAAGCGGTCCCGGGCGAGCTTGGCCTCAGCCTGCGCCGCAGCGACGGCGCCGCCTCCGAACAGCCGTGAGAGCCAGCCAAGCACGCGGCGCCTTCCGATTCGCTCCGCAGACGAAGGTGGCTGACGCCTGCGTCACGTTTGCATCAATCGCGGCGCGGGGGCCGGATCGGGGCCGGGCGCCTGCAGCCTGGGCAGGCGGTCCGGGCGATTGCGCAACCCTTGGGCCGCGGCCTAAGAGCGGCGCCATGCGGATCACCACGGTCGGCTTCGACGCTGACGACACGCTCTGGCACAACGAGACGATCTTCCGGCTGACCCAGGAGCGGCTGAAGGCGCTCCTGGCCGACCACGCCGAGCCGGAGGTGCTGGAAGCCAAGCTGGCCGAGGTCGAGAAACGCAACCTGAGGCTCTACGGCTACGGGGTGAAGGGCTTCACGCTGTCGATGATCGAGACGGCGATGGAGGTGACCGAGCACCAGGCGCCTGGGCGGCTGATCGCCGAGATCCTGGCGGCCGGGCGCGAGATGCTGAGCCATCCGGTGGAGCCGCTGCCAGGGGTCGCCGAGGCGCTGGCCGAGATGGTCGAAGACTACCGCCTTGTGCTGATCACCAAGGGGGATCTGCTGCACCAGGAGCAGAAGCTGGCGGCGTCCGGGCTGGGGGACCACTTCGTGGGCGTCGAGATCGTCTCGGAGAAGGACGCGCGGACCTACGAGACGGTGTTCGCGCGGCACGGCACGGGCGCTGCGCAGGCGGCGATGGCCGGCAACTCGCTGCGCTCCGACGTGCTGCCGGCGCTGGAAGCGGGGTGCTACGCCGCTCACATACCCTTCGAGATCACCTGGGCCCACGAGATGGCGGACGCCCCGGTGGACCATCCGCGGTTCGCGGAACTGGCGTCGATCGCCGATCTACCGGGGTGGGTGCGCGGACTGAGCTAGG
>CAZBXO010000279.1:0-3710 GCA_964495645.1 uncultured Phenylobacterium sp.
AACCTGCCCTGCGCCGGCTGCCGCCGCAACGAAAAGGCCCCGGCGCTCGCGCTCCGGGGCCCCGTCGGATCGAAGTCTGTTCGGGCGATCAGGTCGCCGCGGTCCGCCGCCGACGCAGGCTCGCGCCGGCCAGGCCGAAGCCGCCGATCATCAGCGCCCAGGTCCCCGGCTCCGGCACCGCGCCGGTGTTGAAGCGGGTGACGATCGCACCGTCGTCGTTCGCGGTGTCCTCGGCCGAATTGTTGTAATAGTACGACCGCAGGATGTCCCCGTTGCCGCTGTAGTCCGCCTGGAAGAAGGACTGGTAGCCGACGCCCTCGTTGAGGGCGGTGACCGTCACGTCCATCAGCAGGTTTCCGTCGGCGGGGTTGTAGTTGAAGTCCGCGCCGTCCAGCGTTAGCTCCGTCGGCATCGTGCCGCTGAAGTGGAAGCTGCCGAAGTTCACCAACAGCGTGCCACGGTTGTTGTTGAAGTCGCCGACGTCCATCGCGCCCATGGCCGGACCGATGTAAAAGCTGACGTCGTAGGTGGCGTCGTCCATCACCGTGCCGCTGTCACGGAAGAAGGTGATCGACTGGACCGTCAGCGGACCGCTGAACGCGGCTGCGTTGTACTGCTGCTGGAATACGATCCCGCCGCCCGCACCGTTGAAGTCGTCGGACGCGAAGCAGGAGAAGGGATAGCAGTTTCCGCTGGTGTAGGTCCCGACGGTGACGTCGGCGTGCGCCGGCGCGCCGGCCGCGAGGATGGCGCCACAGGCGAGGGCCGCGGCGGCGATAAGCCTAGACTTCATGATGTGTTCCCCAGATTCGTCGAACACTGTGCGGGACTCTTCGCACGCGCGAAACGAGATTCACCGAGCGCGCGAATCTTAAGACTTTCAGAGCTCTTGACCCGGAAATCTGCGGGCCCTATCTGCGCGGTCCCTGCTCACGGCCCGGAGGGCCCGGAAGATGCGACGACGCTCCTTGGCCTGACGACCGTCACCGCCGTAGGCGCCTAGCGCGCCGCAACGCCGCCGCAAACTTCTTCGAGTAGGTCCCTTGCCCATGTCCGCTGAGCCTTGCGCGCCCTCGCCGGCGCTCACGATCACGTCCGAGACCGCCGCTCATGCCATCCCGGTGGAGGCGCTGGTCGATCGCGCCTTCGGCCCCGGTCGCTTCACCAAGGTCTCCGAGCGGGTGCGCGAGATCGCCGAGTTCGCGCCGGAGCTCAGCGCGGTCGCGACCGACGGCGACGTCGTCGTCGGCGTCGCGCGCATGTGGCGGATCGCGGTCGGCGGCGACGCCTTCACCTTTCTGGGTCCTCTGGCCGTCGAGCCGTCCCACCGTCACCACGGCCTCGGCGCGACCCTTGTAGCGCATGCTTGCGAGGCGGCCCGCGCCGCTGGCGAGGCGGGCGTGCTACTGGTCGGCGACATGCCGCTCTTCGGCCGCGTCGGATTCGAGGTCGCGCGGGGCGTGGCCCTGCCCGGTCCGGTTGATCCCGCCCGGGTGCTGATCCGCCGTTTCCGTGACGTCGCGGCCCAGGGCGCCGTGACGGGGCGCTAGAACGCCCCTACCTTCCACCCATGGCGGGTGAGCCCAAGCTCGAGGCGGTGGCGCAAGCGGCCAAGCAGGCGCCGGGCCGCGGCCTGCCGCCGGTGCACCTTTGGAACCCCGCCCACTCCGGTGAGATCGACATCGTCATCAAGAAGGACGGGCGCTGGCTGCACGAGGGCTCGCCGATCGGCCGCGAGCGACTGGTTCGGCTGTTCTCGACCATCCTGCGCAAGGACCCGGACGGCATCGTCCTGGTCACCCCGGTCGAGAAGCTGAAGATCACGGTCGAGGACGCGCCGTTCATCGCCATCCGCGTCGACCGCCAGGGCGAGGCGCTGAGGTTCACGACGAACGTCGGAGACACCGTGGAGGCGGGGCTGGAGAATCCGGTTCGCGTGGAGGTCGCGGAGGACGGCGAGCCCCGGCCTTATGTCCATGTCCGCCGCGGCCTGGAGGCGCTGATCGCCCGCCCGGTGTTCTACGAGCTCGTGGAGATGGCCGAGGAGCGCGATGGCGTCCTGGGCGTCGCATCGAATGGCGTCTGGTTCGAGGTTGGTCGGCCGTGAACGACCTCGCCCGCCCGCGCGAGCTGCGCGCCTGGATCGCCGACCACCTGGACCCGTTGAGCGACGTGGCGGTTCAGGGCGGCGCCACCCGCTCCGACTTTGATCTCAACCCCGAACGCTGGGGCGACCCGGATCTGCCCCTGACGCCGGCGGCGGTGCTGATCGGACTGGTCGAGCGCGAGGCCGGCTACCATGTCCTGCTGACGCGCCGCGCCGACACGCTGCGCCGCCACACCGGCCAGGTCGCTCTGCCCGGCGGCCGCCAGGACCCCGGCGAAAGGCCGTGGGACACGGCATTGCGCGAGGCGCACGAGGAGATCGGCCTGGAGCCGCAGTTCGTCACCCCGGTCGGCCTGTCGACGCCCTATCAGACCGGCACAGGCTATCTGATCACGCCGGTGGTGGGGTTCGTGACCCATGGCTTCGAGCTGGCGGCGAATCCGCACGAGGTGGCCGACATCTTCGAGACCCCGTTTGGCTTCCTCATGGACCCCGGCAACTACCAGGAACACGAGCGCGAAATGCCCACCGGCGAGAAGCGGCGCTTCTACGCCACCACCCACGACGACCGCTACATCTGGGGCGCCACAGCCGGCATCCTCCGGGCCCTCTACCTGCGCCTCTATGGAGCCGCGCTTGGTTAGGCTGATCGTCATCCGGGCGATCCTGTTCCTCGTCCCCTTCATGGTCTGGTTCGCCTGGGCCTGGTGGGCGAAGCGGACCGGGCGGCAGATGGGCTCGACGCCGTGGGCCTGGCTGATCGCAGGCGGCGCCGTGATCGTCGCGCTGTCGTTGATGGCGACGGCGATCTTCCATACGGACAACCGCGGCCAGCTCTATGTCCCGGCCCAGTCGCAGCCCGACGGGCGCGTCACAGAAGGCCACTTCGAACCCAGATGACCGCCACGCTCGGCCAGCCCCATTGGATGACCATGGCCCCCACGGCGGCCGTGCTGGACGCCCTGGAGGCGGCCGGCGGGACCGACTGCGCCCGCTTCGTCGGCGGCTGCGTGCGCAACGCCCTGATCGGCCAGCCGGTGGACGACATCGACATCGCCAGCGTCCTGACGCCGGGCGCGGTCATCGACGCGGTCGAGGCGGCCGGCCTGAAGGCGATCCCCACCGGGGTCGATCACGGCACTGTCACGGTGATCTCGAACCACCGTCCCTACGAGGTCACCACGCTTCGCCGCGACGTGGAGACCGACGGCCGTCGGGCGGTTGTGGCCTTCACCACCGACTGGGCCGAGGACGCCGAGCGGCGCGACTTCACCCTGAACGCCCTCTATGCGCGGCGCGATGGCTCGATCGTCGACCCGACCGGGACCGGCGTGGCCGACGGCAAGGCCGGCCGCATCGTGTTCGTGGGCGACGCGGAAACCCGCATCCGCGAGGACTACCTGCGCATCCTCCGCTTCTTCCGATTCCGCGCCTGGTATGGCCGCGGCGAGCCGGACGAGGCGGCGGTCGAGGCCTGCGCGCGGCTGAGGGACGGCATCGGCGCGCTCGCCGCCGAGCGCGTCTCCAAGGAGCTTCTGAAGCTGCTGGCCGCCGACGATCCGCGGCCGGCGCTGGCGCTGATGGCGCAGACCGGCGTGCTGAC
>CAZBXO010000280.1:0-3621 GCA_964495645.1 uncultured Phenylobacterium sp.
GGCTCGACGAGGTCGCCCATCAGGCGGGTGAACATGTCGTCGGCGTCGTCGGCGTGATTGACCTTCACCTGCAGCAGGGTGCGGGCCTCGACGTCCAGAGTGGTCTCCCAGAGCTGGTCGGCGTTCATCTCGCCCAGGCCCTTGTAGCGCTGAATGGAGAGGCCGCGGCGGCCGTTGTCCATCACCGCGTTCACCAGGTCGAGCGGACCGCGCACCACGGCGGTGCGGTCGCGGCGCGTATAGGCGCCTGGCTTGGCGAACAGCTCCGAGAGCGAGGCTGCCCGCTCGGCCAGGCGCCGGGCATCGGCGGCGTGCAGCAGCAGGTCGTCCAGCACGATGCGTTCGGAGACGCCCCGCTTCACGCGGCTGAAGACGTAGCCGCCGGCGTCCCCCCGCGCGCCGCTCCAGGCGCCGTCGCCTTCCTCGGCATAGAGCTCCAGGCGGCGCGCCGCTTCCGCGACGTCTTCTGCGTTGCCGAGGAGGCCGGCCAAGGCCGCCTGCTCGATGGCGAAGGCCGGCGCGCGGGCCGACAGCCGCTCGATGTTGGCCTTGGCGGCGCGGGCCGTCTGGACCAGGGCCAGCAGGTCGCCGCCGGTGCGCTGCTCGCCGTCGGCCAGCGTCAGGACCGCGCCGTCGACGCCTTCGTCGACCAGGTAGGTCTCAAGCTCGCTGTCGTCCTTGAGGTAGCGCACCGACTTGCCTTTGGAGGCCTTATAGAGCGGCGGCTGGGCGATATAGAGATAGCCGCGTTCGATCACCTCCGGCATCTGCCGGTAGAAGAAGGTGAGAAGGAGCGTGCGGATGTGGGCGCCGTCGACATCGGCGTCGGTCATCAGCACGATCCGGTGGTAGCGGATCTTCTCGATATCGAACTCGTCGCGGCCGATGCCGGCGCCGAGGGCCATGATCAGGGTGCCGATCTGCTCGGACCCCAGCATCTTGTCGAAGCGGGCGCGCTCGACGTTCAGGATCTTGCCGCGGAGCGGCAGGATCGCCTGGTTCTCGCGATTGCGGGCCTGCTTGGCCGAGCCGCCGGCCGAATCGCCCTCGACCAGGAAGATCTCGGACTTCGCCGGGTCTTTTTCCTGGCAGTCGGCGAGCTTGCCGGGCAGCGAGGTGATGTCGAGCGCCGATTTGCGGCGGGTCAGCTCGCGGGCCTTGCGGGCGGCCTCGCGGGCGGCGGCGGCCTCGGCGATCTTCTGGACGATCATCCGCGCTTCGTTCGGATGCTCCTCGAACCACGTGGCCAAGCCCTCGCCGACCAGCCCTTCGACGGCCGGGCGCACTTCGGACGACACCAGCTTGTCCTTGGTCTGAGACGAGAACTTGGGGTCCGGCACCTTGACCGACAGCACGCAGGTCAGGCCCTCGCGGGCGTCCTCGCCGGAGACCGAGACCTTCTCGCGCTTGGCCGCGCCGGAGCTTTCGGCATAGCCGGTGATGATCCGGGTCAACGCCGAGCGGAAGGCGGCCAGGTGGGTGCCACCGTCGCGCTGCGGGATGTTGTTGGTGAAGCAGAGGACGTTCTCGTGGTAGCCGTCGTTCCACCAGAGCGCCATGTCGACCTCGACGGTCTCGCGGCGGCCCTTGACCACGATCGGGGTCTTGATGAGCGGGGTCTTGGCCTTGTCGAGGTGGCGCACGAAGGCCTCGATGCCGCCCTCGTAGCTCATCACCTCCTCGAACGGTTCGGCGCCGCGGTGGTCCTTCAGCCAGATGGTGACGCCGGAGTTGAGGAACGCCAGCTCCCGCAGGCGGTGTTCCAGCGTCTTCAGGTCGAAATCGATGAACTTGAAGGTGCCCAGCGAGGGCAGGAAGGTGACCTCGGTGCCGGTGAGCGGCTCGCCGTTCTCTCGCAACGGCGACCTGCCGGTGACCACCAGCGGCGAGACGGCGTCGCCGAGGCGGAATTCCATCTCGTATTCCTGGCCGCCGCGGTGGATCTTCAGCTTCAGCCAGTCGGAAAGCGCGTTCACCACCGAGACGCCGACGCCGTGCAGGCCGCCCGAGACCTTGTAGGAGTTCTGGTCGAATTTCCCGCCGGCGTGCAGCTGGGTCATGATGACCTCGGCCGCCGAGACGCCTTCGCCCTCGTGGATGTCGGTGGGAATGCCGCGGCCGTCGTCGGTGACGGTGCAGGAGCCGTCGGCGTTGAGGATCACCTCGACGCGGGTGGCCCAACCGGCCAGCGCCTCGTCGATGGCGTTGTCCACCACCTCGTAGACCATGTGGTGCAGGCCCGAGCCGTCATCGGTGTCGCCGATGTACATGCCGGGCCGCTTGCGGACCGCGTCGAGGCCCTTCAGCACCTTGATGGATTCGGCCCCGTACTCGGCGCTGCCGTCGCCGTTGGTCTCGGGGAGGTCGTTGTCTTCGCTCATCAACGGGTCCAGGTCGGGCGCTTCCACGGAGGACTTCGGAGGAGGGTCCGGAGCGCCAACGCGCCTGCGCGCGCACGCGCGCGAGGGTCAGCCACGCATATAGGGCTTCAGGGCTGATTCTGCACGTCTTTCGCCGTCGCAATCGACGGCGGCGGCCGCAGGGGGCCGACGGGCATCACCGGAGCGATGGCGGCGGCCTCGACGGCGGCGGTGGTGACCGCCGGCGCGACCTCGGCCTGCAGGGTCGGCGAGGGCGGCTTGGCGGCCCGCCGCGGCGCGGGCCGGACCGTTTCCTGGAAGATCTCTGGGGTCAGCGGGCCGGCGTAGGCGACCGCTTCCGGCACGTCCGAGAAGCCGGGCGCCGGCCCGGCGGGCTCGGGATCTTCCACGCCCAGGTTGCGCGCCACGCTCGCCCCGAAGCTCAGCGCGACGCCCAGCGAGAGTATGCCGAGCGCCATGCGCTTGGCGCGTGGGGAGGCGAGGCGGCCCTCGACGTAGGTCATGCGGGTTGAACCGCAACCGGCCGGCGCGGTTCCCGGACGGCGGGGCTAGTGATCGCCGCGGTCGCCGTCGCCCTTCTTGACCTTGGTCTTCGCCTGGGTGCGCTGGTCGGCCGCCAGGGACTTGCCGACGTCGACGGTCTTGCCGAACTGGCCCTTGTCGTTGCGGCGGACGTAGCGCTTGTCGCCCGGGTTGGGCTCGATCAGTTCACGCGGCATGCGGAATCCTCCCTGCTGATGTCCGCAGGGAATCCGCGAACCGCCGGGCGAGTTCCCGCCGGCGCGTACTCCGCGGCGATCAGGACGCTGCGGCCACGGTCGGCGAAGTTGATCTCCTGGAGGAACTTGATGCCCTCCTCGGCGATGTCGTCGCCGACCATCTTGTCGCCTTCGCCCTTCAGCTCGTCGATGTCGACGTACATGGCGTAGAAGGCGCGCGTCCGCTCGGTGATGATGCCGGCGTTGACCAGCGTCTTCACCAGCACGCGGAAGATGTTCGTCTGTTCCTTCATGTTCTCCCGACGGGTCTCGTCGGTGATCATCTCCTTGAGGTCCTCGATCACCCGGTCGGGATCGAGGCCGAATTCCTCGTAGAGGCTGCGCTGCTGGGCCGGGCCCACCAGGTTGAAGAGCAGCATCTGGAAGCACTGGGCGGCCCACAGCTCGATGGTCTCGTGCTCGGCCTCGGTCAGGTGCGGGATGGTGCGGTCGGCCCAGATCTTCCCGAACTTGTGGTGGAA
>CAZBXO010000281.1:0-3600 GCA_964495645.1 uncultured Phenylobacterium sp.
CCTAGCGGGCGAACTTCTGGAACTTGATGCGGTGGGGGATGAGGCTGTCGGCGCCGAGGCGGCGCTTCTTGTCCTCCTCGTAGCTCTCGAAGTTGCCCTCGAACCACTCCACCCGGCTGTCGCCTTCGAACGACAGGATGTGGGTCGCCAGCCGGTCCAGGAACCAGCGGTCGTGGCTGATCACCACCGCGCAGCCGGGGAAGTCCTCGAGCGCGCTCTCCAGCGCCTGCAGGGTTTCCACGTCGAGGTCGTTGGTGGGCTCGTCGAGCATCAGGACGTTGCCGCCTGAGGCCAGCGTCTTGGCCAGGTGCACGCGGTTGCGCTCGCCGCCCGAGAGCAGGCCGACCTTCTTCTGCTGGTCGCCGCCCTTGAAGTTGAACGATCCGACGTAGGCGCGGCTGGGCACCTCGCGGCCGCCCACCTTCATCACGTCGAGGCCGCCGGAGATCTCCTCCCAGACGTTCTTGTTGGGGTCGAGCGAGTCGCGGCTCTGGTCGACGTAGGCCAGCTTGACCGTCTCGCCGAGCCGCACCGATCCGCCGTCCGGCGTCTCCTGGCCGGTGATGATCTTGAAGAGGGTCGACTTGCCGGCGCCGTTCGGGCCGATGACGCCGACGATGCCGCCTGGCGGCAGCTTGAAGTCCAGGTCCTTGAACAGGAGCTTGTCGCCGTAGGCCTTCTCCAGGTTGGTGGCCTCGATGACGACGTTGCCGAGGCGCGGGCCGGGCGGGATCTGGATCTGGGCGAAGGTCTGCTTCTGCCGCTCCGCCTCGTTCTGCAGCTGCTCGAAGGCGGCCAGGCGAGCCTTGGACTTCGACCGTCGCGCGGAAGGCGACGAGTGGACCCACGCCAGCTCGCGCTCGATCGTGCGCTTCTTGCCGGCCTCCTCGCGCTCCTCCTGGGCGACCCGCTTGGCCTTCTGCTCCAGCCACGAGGAGTAGTTGCCCTCGTAGGGGATGCCCTTGCCGCGATCGAGCTCCAGCGTCCACTTGGTGACCTGGTCGAGGAAGTAGCGGTCGTGGGTCACCAGGATGACGCAGCCCGGGAAGGCTTCCAGGTGGTGCTGCAGCCAGGCCACGCTCTCGGCGTCGAGGTGGTTGGTGGGCTCGTCCAGCAGCAGCATGTCAGGCTTGGCCAGCAGCAGGCGGGCCAGCGCCACGCGGCGCCGCTCACCGCCCGAGAGCTTGTCGACGGGCCAGTCGTTGGGCGGGCAGCGCAGGGCGTCCATCGCCATCTCGATCTTGCTGTCGATGTCCCAGAGGTCACCGGCGTCGAGCTGCTCCTGCAGCGCCGTCATCTCCTCCATCAGCTCGTCGGAGTAGTCCTCGCCCAGCCTGGCGGCGACCTCGTTGTACCGGTCGAAGATCTTCTTCTCTTCACACCAGGCGATGACGTTGGCCCAGACATCGAGCGCATCGTCCAGCTGCGGTTCCTGTTCGAGGTAGCCTCGCTTGACGCCCTCGGCCGCGAAGGCTTCGCCGGAGAAGTCCTTGTCGATGCCGGCCATGATCTTCAGCAGGGTCGACTTGCCGGAGCCGTTGACGCCGACCACGCCGATCTTGGCGTCCGGATAGAAGCTGAGCCAGATGTTCTCGAAGAGCTTCTTGGCCGAACCGGGGAAGGCCTTCGTCAGGCCCTGCATCTGGAAAATGTACTGCTGCGCCATGGGGGGCGTCCGCGCTCGCTCGCTGTCGGGAAATCGCGCGGGGGAATAGCGGTCGCGCCCCGTCAGCGCAACGGAGTCAGCCGCTGTCCGAGATCACCTTGTTCCCGCGGCGCAGCACGATGCGGCGCCCGAGGTGCTCGGTCTGGGCGGCGACGAAGATGGCGCGGGCCAGGGTGACCGACGCGGCGCGGGCGATCACACGCTCCGGCGCACGGCGGGGCAGGTCCCACAGCTCCACCTCGTAGGGCAGTGGCGCGTCGGCCTGGCCGCCTCCCGCGATGGATACGACCCGATCCTCGTCCTTGCGCCTGTCCATGCGCTCAGTGCGCCGCGCCGGTCCAGCGGCTGATGATCCGGCCCTTGTGGCGCAGCGTGATGCCGCGGCCGGGATATTCGCGTGTGGCGGCGTAATAGGCGGCATACCCGATCGCCGCGGTCATGCTGACGGCCACCACCTGCTCGACGAACTCGCCGGCCCGATCCCAGATCTCGACCTTGTAGGGCAGGTCCTCGCCCTCGGCGCGGAACCCCCCTAGCGTTGAAGACGTTGTATTATCTTCGTCGGAAGGGTCGTCAGGGGGACTGAGCTGCCAATGGCCGGGGTGCATGCCGTCTCCCTTGCGCCAGCGGGCCGTTTGTCCCGCACCGCTCCGGCGCCGTCAATTCGCGTGAACATTTGTCGGCCGCGAGTGTTGCGGTTAGATGGCGCCCAGGGTCGGGTCGCCTTCGAGTTCAGTGCATGACCGAACGTCCGCCGGCCGACCTGTCTCTCCAGACCCTCGTCGATTCGGTCACCGACTACGCGATCTACATGATCGACCGGGACGGCCTCGTGCAGACCTGGAACGAGGGCGCCCGGCGCCTGAAGGGATACAAGGCCGAGGAAATCCTCGGCCGTTCCTACTCGGCGTTCTTCACGCTGGAGGATCGGCGCGCCGGCGTTCCGGAGACCATCCTGCGGCGCGCCGCCGAGACCGGGAGGGCGGAGAACGAAGGCTGGCGGCTGCGCAAGGACGGCAGCCGGTTCTGGGCCCAGGGGACGGTCCACGCGGTGCGCGACGAGGCCGGCGAGCTGGTGGGTTTCGCCAAGGTCACCCGCGACATGACCGAGCAGCGCGAAGCGCAACAGGCGCTGATCGAGAGCGAGCAGCGCTTCCGTCTGCTGGTCGAGGGCGTCGTCGACTACGCCATCTACATGATCGACGTGAACGGCGTGGTCACCAACTGGAACCGCGGCGCCGAGCGGATCAAGGGTTACGCCGCCGACGAGATCATCGGACGGCATTTCAGCATCTTCTACACGCCCGAGGACCGCGCTGCCGGCGGGCCGGCCAGGACGCTCGAGACCGTGCGCCGGGAGGGGCGCTTCGAGGCCGAAGGCTGGCGGGTGCGCAAGGACGGCAGCCGCTTCTGGGCCAACGTCGTCGTGGACCCCATCCATGACGACCGCGGCGTGCTGCTCGGCTTCGCCAAGATCACCCGCGACATCAGCGAGCGGCGCGCGGCCGAGGAGGCGCTGGCGGAGAGCGAACGCCAGTTCCGCCTGCTGGTCACCAGCGTGGTCGACTATGCGCTCTACATGCTGGATCCGAACGGGATCGTGACGAACTGGAACGCCGGGGCCGAACACATCAAGGGCTACACCGCCGAGGAGATCGTCGGGCAGCACTTCAGCCGCTTCTACACCGACGCCGACCGGGCGGCCGGGGTGCCGATCCGCGCGCTGCAGAAGGCGGCGGAGGTGGGCCGCTACGCTGCCGAGGGCTGGCGGGTGCGCAAGGACGGCAGCCTGTTCTGGGCCAGCGTCTTCATGGACGCCATCCACGACGAGACCGGCCGGCTGATCGGCTTCGCCAAGATCACCCGCGACATCACCGACAAGCGAAACGCCGAGATCGAACTGCAGCGCGCCCACGAGCACCTGGCCCAGTCGC
>CAZBXO010000282.1:0-3583 GCA_964495645.1 uncultured Phenylobacterium sp.
GCGAGGTCGGACTCCGCGGGGGCCTTGCCGCGCGCGCGAAGTTCCGCTTCGACATATTTGAAACGCCTGACGAACTTGGCGTTCGTGTAGCGCAGCGCATCCTCCGGATCGACGTCGAGAGTGCGGGCCAGGTTGGCCATCACGAAGAGCACGTCGCCGATCTCCTGGCGGGCCTTCTCGATGTCGCCGGCCTCGATCTCGGCCAGCATCTCGCCGACCTCCTCGTGCAGCTTGCCGACCACGTCCTCGACGGCTGGCCAGACGAAGCCCACCTGGGCGGCGCGCTTGGAGAGCTTCACGGCGCGGGTGAGGGCAGGGAGCCCCACCGGCACTTCGTCCAGCAGGCTGCCGCCCGCCTTGGCCTTCTCGGCCCGCTCGGCCGCCTTGATCTCCTCCCAGCCCTCCTTCTGAGCAGCGAGGCTCTCGTACATCTCGTCACCGAACACGTGCGGGTGGCGGCGGACCATCTTGTCGTTGATGGCGCGGGCGACATCGTCGAAGCCGAACGCGCCCTGTTCCTCAGCCATACGGGCGTGGAACACCACCTGCAGCAGGAGGTCGCCCAGCTCGTCCTTCAGCTCACCGAGTTCGCCGCGCTCGATGGCGTCGGCGACCTCGTAGGCCTCTTCGATCGTGTAGGGCGCGATCGTCGCGAAGGTCTGTTCGAGGTCCCACGGACAGCCGCCGTCGGGCGCGCGCAGGCGGGCCATGATGGCGCGCAGCCGCTCGATCGGCGGCAGGTCGGGCGAGGGGGCCGGATCGGGCATCCGCGGAGGATCGGGCGCGCCGGGCCCCCGCGCAAGCCAGGGTTAGCGGGCGGCGAGCTCCTCGCCGCGGGCGAGGCGGCCGGCGAAGCGGTCGAAGGCCCATTCGGCGTCATGCCAGGTGGTGTGGCCTTCGGCCCAGCGGATGTCGTTCTCGTACCAGCGGTAGGCGACGGGTTGCTCCGTGCCGTCGGCGCGGACCACGCGGCCTTCGATCTTCGCGCCCCCGATACCGAAGCTCTGGTACGAGAGGCCGGGTGTCTTGCCCATCTGGGTGAAAGTCGGCCGGTTCGGCTTCACGTCGACGAGCGTGAGTTCGACTGTGGCGCCGTCGAAGGCCGGAGCCTTGGCAAGCCGGCGCTCGACGGTGCGGCGCAGCTCATCGGCGATCCTGCCCACGTCCGTGACGCCATAGTCCTTCTCGGCCTTGGTCTGCAGCTCCGGCCCCAGGACGACGCTCACCGAGGCCGGCGCGGCCACGGCGGCGGAGGCGCTCAAGAGGATGGCGGCGGCGGTGGCAAGGGCGGTGCGCATGGCGGGACTCCGGTCAGTATCTGAACATGGGGCGGCGCGTCGTCACGAACAACACGTACGGCAACCCGGTGGATACCAAGGTGAAGCTGACTGGCGGCTGAACGGATTTCTGCAACTCAGCCAGCGCGTGCTGGGAACTCGCTTGTCAGGCGAATCCTTGTAGCGTCGGGGCGCCGATCAAAGGAGTGCGCCGACATGCAAAGCGGCCTGATCCTGCGACACACACACCGGGCCGCGCCGGAGCGGACGAGGCCCTGGCCGGTTGGATTGGGGCTGGCGATCGGCGCTGCGGTCTCCCTCGCGCTGTGGGCCGGCCTGATCCGCCTCGCCGTGACCGCGCTGAGCTGAGGGGCAGACACCGGGTCTCCATCCGATTTGCGCCTAAGGAAGATTATCGGAAATTACGACGAGGGCAGACGCAGGTCCCCTGCGGCCAGGCGTTGCAGGCATTCGACGAAGAACGGCGGCTCGGCGGCGCGCACACGCGCTTCCAGGGCCTCGACGTCGTCCCCTGGCTCCACCGGTATGGGCTTCTGTGCGATCAGTGGACCGTGGTCGTATTCCTCGTCGACGACATGGATCGAGACCGCGCTCGCCGCCTCGCCCGAGGCCAGCACAGCCTCGTGGACGCGCCGGCCGTACATTCCGTGCCCGCCGAAGCGTGGCAGTGGCCCAGGATGTATGTTCAGGATCCGGCCACGATACCGGGCCAGAGTCCGCGGCCCGAGCTGGCGCAGATAGCCCGATAGCACGACCAGGTCGACGCCATGGGCATCCAGCGCTTCGGCCAGGCGCGCATCGGCGGCCGTCGGGTCCGAGACTGTCGCAATGACCTGTGTCGGCACGCCCAAGGCAGCGGCCATGGCAAGCGCCGGGGCCTCCTTGCGGTTGCTCACCAGCAGGCGCGGCTCGGCGTCCAGAAGGCCCGCGCGGGCGGCCTCGATGATGGCGCGGGCGCTGGAGCCGCCCCCTGACGCCAAGAAGCCGAGCCTAAGGGGATGAGAAATCAAACGAATGCGCCTTCGAGGTCGTGCACAAAGGTCAGGCCGTCATAGGCCGGCTCGACGCCGGAAGGGATCTCGCGGGCCAGGTCGTTGTAGTCGAGATCGATATGCATGTTGGTGAGGATGGTTCGGCGCGGCCTTACCCGTTCGACCCAGGTCAGCACCCGTTCGAGATGGGCGTGGGTCGGGTGCGGGCGGCGGCGCAGGCAGTCGACGATCCAGACGTCGAGGTCGGCCAGGGCGGCGAAGGCGGCCTCGTCGAGGGCGACCACGTCGCTGGAGTAGGCCACGCCGCTGAAGCGGTAGCCCACTGAGCGGACGCCGCCGTGGTCCTGGTCGAAGGTCCGGATCGGGATCGGGCCGGAGGGTCCGTCGACGGTCCAGGCGGCGCCATGGGCCGGGATGGGCCGTGGCTCGCAGATAGCCGGATAGCCGCCCTCGGCCTCGAAGATGTAACCGAAGCGGCGGGCCATGTTGCGGGTGGTCGAAGCATCCATCCAGCACGGGATACGGACCAGACCCTGGCGCAGGAAGAAGGCGCGCACGTCGTCGATGCCGTGCACCTGGTCGGCATGGTCGTGGGTAAGCAGCAGCGCATCGAGCCGCTTAACGCCCGCGGCGAACACCTGCTGGCGGAACTCCGGCGACGCGTCGATCACGACGGTGGTGGAGCTCTCGGGGGCGGCGCCGGGCCGGCGGACCATCAGCGAGCAGCGGGAGCGGACGTTCTTCGGCTCGGCGGGGTCGCACTCGCCCCAGTTGCCGTCGGCCCGCGGGACGCCGCCCGAGGCGCCGCAGCCCATGATCACGAACTCCAGGCTGGCGCTCACGGCCGCGGGATCCGGTCGAACAGGGCGAAGAAGGCGTCCTCGGTCCTGGCCTCGGCCTCGTCGAGGCTCCAGCCGCGGATCTCCGCCAGCTTGGCGACGACGTGCGGCAGGAAGGCCGGCTCGTTGCGGCGACCGCGGTGCGGGACGGGCGCCAGGTAGGGGCAATCGGTCTCGACGATGATCCGGTCGGCCGGCATGTCGCGCACCATGGCGCGTACGTCGTCGGCGGCCTTGAAGGTCGCGATCCCGGCGACCGAGAACCAGGCGCCCAGAGCCGCGGCCCGGGCGGCCAATTCGGCCCCTGACGTGTAGCAGTGCATCAGGATGCGGAAGGCCCCTCGCCCGTGCTCTTCCTCCAAAATATCGCCCATCAGGGCGTCGGCCTCGCGGGCGTGCACCACGAGCGGCAGGCCGGTCTCGCGGGCCGCCGCGCAATGGACGCGGAACACCC
>CAZBXO010000283.1:0-3550 GCA_964495645.1 uncultured Phenylobacterium sp.
GCGGCGGGTCTATCCCCTGCGGCGTGCGCCCGCCGCGGCGCCGGCGCTGAGCCCGCGTACGATCTCGATCACCGCGTTGCGCGCCTCGCCGCTATCGATCGTGGAGAAGGCGCGCAGCAGCTCCGTCGCGCCGGGCGTGGCCAGCAGCGCCAGCAGTTCGGCCTCCAGGGCGTCGTCCTGGGTGACCGGTCCTTCCGCGCCAAGCAACATGCCGCCGGAGCATGAGAGCGCACGGGCCGCGCGCACCAGCATGGAGGCCGAGATGCGGTTCACGCCGCGCTCGTACTTTTGCACCTGTTGGAAGCTGACGCCGAGCGCCTCGGCCAACGCCTGCTGGCTCATGCGCGCTTCCTGCCGTCGCAGCCGCAAACGCGCGCCCACGGCGACGTCGATGGGATCCGGACCGCCTTCGATGGTCGCCATGCTTGCACCCCTGTCCACTGCACTCTGCGCGAGCGGGAGCCTAGACTGTAATGCGGCGTTGCGAAATCGTCGCCAAGTTGAAGCTTCAGCCACGGCCGCCCTGAAGCAGCACCAGATGCGGCCGGGCGCCGATCCGAGCCGATGCGCAAAGCCGCAGTGATGCGCTTTGCGCAAGCCCCATCCCCGAAAGCCGCAACACCGCCTCCACGCCGACCCGCTCACGGGGCTCCATCCAGACGGCATCCTCGATGATCGTCAGCCGCACGCCGAGCCGCGCGGCGTCCAGCGCCGTGGCCAGGCAGGATCCGCGCAGCGACACGCCGCAGAGGAGGACGTGGGTCACGGTCCGTCCGTTGACAGTCTCCAGGAAGGTGGGATTGCCGAACGCAGAGGGCTCGTCCCGGTGGTAGACCGCTTCCCCGGGCCGGGGTGCCAGCCGGGGCATCGGCCGCCAGCCGGCCGCGCCGCCGGGCCGACGCGAGAGGGCATGGCCTACCCGGCCCCCGCCGGCTCGCGCCTGTTCGAGGATCCGCGCCGCCCGCTCCGCCCACGGGCTGCGGTAGTCTGGTGGGGCAGAGTCCGACGCCAGGGTCATCGCGTCCAGACAGAGCAGCAGGGTGCGCGGATCGGCGAGGACCGGGGCCGGGGCAACGCTCACGCGGCGAGGTCCCGCGGCGCCTGGCTGGTCTCCAGGACGCCCGGCCGGTCCCAGTCGCCCTCCGGCCGCAGCAGCACCAGGGGCGGGGAGGCGAGCCCGACCGCCCTGGCGTGCGGCGCGAGGTCGAACTCCATCTCCAGGTAGTCGAACCCGGAGAACCGGAACACCGGCCGGCCGGGCCGCGGGCGGCCCTTGAAGTATCGCCGCCAGAACGCCTCGCCGCGGACGGCGGCGTGGCCCATCAACCGCCGGTAGCCCTTTCGCGCGGCCATTTCGAAAGCCGCTCGGCAGAGCATCAGAAGGCCTGGCCCGCCACGGTGCTCCCGCCGAACCGCCAGCCGTTCCAGCTTGGCGAAGTCGGCGAACCAGCGCAGCCGCACCACGCCCACCGGCTCGCGGCCGAACCGCAGGATCAGGTGGGTCGCGCCGCAGAAGTCGTTGCCGTCGAACTCTTCGTCGTACGGACATGCCTGCTCGCCGACGTAGACGAGCGTCCGGACCGCGGCGACCTCGTTCCAGTCGCAGAGGCCGCGGGCGACGCCGACCGTGTATGAAGCGGAGGTCGCGCCGGTCATGCCGCAGCCGCCACGGCCAGGGGCGCCTGCCACACGAGGCCTGACGAGCCGGCCAGGTCGACGAAACCCAGCCGCTCGCGCATCAGCCGATGCCCGGCCTCCGTCGTCGGCCGCGCGAACTTCGGCAGGTGGCCGCAGGCGCCGTCCATGACCGCGCGGGCGCCGCCGATCAGCCGCCGCGCGCTGTCCTTGGTGGTTGCCGCCACCCCCCAGCCGTAGAAGGCGGCGGCCGGCTCATCCGGCCGCGCCACGTGCGGCGCGGCCGGCGCCTGGGCGTCGAAGGTCCCGTCCAGCACGGCCCGGTGGCCCGCCGCGTTCAGCAGCACGAAGGCGAGCACGCCCGTGAGCGTGACACCCTCATGCGCCACGAACAGCGCCGCCTCGCCGCTCAGCCGTTGCACGCGCGCCAGATCGCGGGCGGTGACGATGCTGGGGCCGATCAGGCGGGCCCCGAAATCTCGCGCCCCGACGGCCTCGTCGTCCCGCGCCGGACGCAGCCCAAACGCCGCCAGTTCGTTGATGACGCGGGACGCCAGATCAGGCGCCCGCCGCAGCAGCCTCTCCATGGAAGGGTCTCCTCATCCCTGCCTCGGGTGTGCGGGCGGACGCCGGGCTTGGGCGCCTCGAAAGATTGCAATAGGCTGCCTTGAAATCTGGGGGTGGTCTCATGGGCGACGTCGGCCGGCGGCGCGCGGACTGGTCGAACCTGCACGTCTTCTTCGTCGTGGCGGAGACGGGCGGCATTAACGCGGCCGCACGGGCGCTGGGGGTCAACCCATCGACCGTGACGCGGGCCGTCGAAGAGCTGGAGCGCCAGCTCAATGTCACGCTGTTCCACCGCACGCCGCGCGGCGTGGTGCTGACGGCGTCCGGCGAGACGGCGTTCCAACGGGTGCGCTCGATGGAGCGGCTGGCCGGCGAGATCGAGCTCGAGATCGGCGACACCGAGACCCTGCCGGAGGGCCGCGTGCGGCTGGCCGCCCCCGACGGACTGGCGGCCTATTTCATCACCCCCCACCTGCCCGAGTTCCTGCGCGCGCACCCGGGTCTCGATCTCGCGATCGACTGCGGCCTGTGGCCTGACCGTCCGCTCGACGGGGAGGCCGAGCTGGCGCTGACCTTCTCGGAACCCACCCAGGCGGACGCCCTGGCCCAGCCGATCGCCAATGTGCACTACGCGCTGTTCGCCAGCCGCGAGTACATCACTCTCTACGGCGCGCCGGCGAGCATCCAGGAGGTCCTGGGCCACCCGTACATTCACCACACCGCGCAGACCCATCAGCGGGAGATCTGGGGTCCGCGGGTCGAGGCCTGGCAGACGCTCACTCACAAGCGCATCGAAACCAACGCCAGCGCCGTGGTCATCGAAGCCGTCAGGAACGGTGTCGGAATAGGCGCGATGCCGACCGCCGTCGCCTCCGTGCTGCCCGACCTCGTCATGCTCGAAGGCGTTTTCCAGGTTGGGCCCGCCAAGCTCTGGCTGGTGCATCACCGCGAGGCCGGCCGGCCGGCCCGCGTGCAGTTGGTCAAAGACTGGCTGAAGTCGATCTTCGACCCGAGGACCAAGCCCTGGTACCGCGCCGAGTTCGTCCATCCGCGCGACTTCGCCGCCGAGTCGGCGCGCGCCCCGCGTCCGATCCGCGAGCGCCGGACGGGTTAGGAGGTCAGGAATCGGCGGCGGGCGAAGGCCGCGAGGTGCTCCTCGACGGCGTCAGCCGAACGCGGCCAGCCGCCCCTCCAGCTTCGCTTTCGCCCCTGGCCACTCGCTGTCGAGCACCGAGAAGACGACGGTGTCGCGGATCCGGCCGGTCCAGGTGATGCGGTCCTGGCGCAGGACGCCCTCCTGCACGGCGCCGAGTTTTGACACCGCCGCACGGCTGCGGGCGTTCAGCGC
>CAZBXO010000284.1:0-3510 GCA_964495645.1 uncultured Phenylobacterium sp.
GGCCGTGCGGGCTTCGGCCTCGGCGCGGGCGCGGGCCTCGCGATCGCGGCGCTCGGCTTCCTGGCGGGCCTGTTGCTCGCGGGCGCGCTCGACCACCGCAGCGCGGGCGGCGCGCTCCTCGGCGGAGAGGCCGTCGCCGGGACCGGCGGGACGTGGGGCGCCGGACGACGGCGCGGCCGGGCGCTGCGGCTCGAACACGCGGTTCTCACGGGCCGACGGCGCGGCCAGGTTGCCGCCCACCGGAGCGTGCGTGCGCGCGCGCTTGGTCTCGACGACCACCGTCTTGGTGCGGCCGTGGCTGAAGCTCTGCTTCACCGTCCCCGAGCTCACCGAGCCGCCCTGGCGCGGCTTCAGGCTCAGGGGCGGGCGTCCGCCCGGGGCGGAGTTGCGGCCGTTGTTGTTCTCGTCGCTCATGCGCTCGCTTTTACTGACCACCGGGCGGATCCCGGCTTAGAACTCTTGTGTGACGACGCGGCGTGAAGCCCTAGGGCTCCCGCTTCGCCTCGTCAGGCTCCTCGCGCCAATCCAAAGGAAGGAGCGGACTGAAGCCGGCCAGGCGGCGGACGTCATGTGTCCAGCGCTCGGCGGCCCGCCCCGCAAGGAAGGCGGTGTGTATCACATTCTCGCCGCCTAAGGCCAAACCCAATTCCTCGGCGGAGAAGACGCCGAACACCTCGGGGCGACGGGATTGTCTGCGGGCCAGCGCCAGCAGCTTCCGGCGGCCGTCGGCGGCGCCGTCGGACGCCTCGACCAGCCAGGCCGCCTTGCCGGACACGATGGCGGAAGAGACCTTTTCGAAGCCGGAGGTAAGGTCGCCGGCGCGCTTCGCAAGCCCCAGCCCGGCCAGGACCCGTTGCCGCAGAAGCCCCGCGACCAGGTCGGCGAGGTCGGGCGCCGCCGTGACCTTGGCCTTGGCCGCGCGCGCGAAGAGGCCCTTCCTCGCCGCGGTCTCCACCGATGCGCGGTCGGCGGCGACCCACAGGCCCCGGCCGGGCAGCTTGCGCGCCAGGTCGGGGATGATCGCGCCCTCCGGCCCGACGACGAAGCGGACCAGCGCCTCCTCGTCGCGCACCTCGCCCGAGACGATGTCCCGCCGTTCGCGCGAGGCGGCGGCGTGGGTGGCGGCGGCCTTAGCGGCGGATGTCTCCATGCTGGGCCACCTTCCCGGCTCAGGCGTCGCGGGCTTCGCCGGCCATCTCGGCCTCGGCGTAGTCCTCGTCGGTGGGCTCCTCGAGCTCGGGCTCCGGCTCTTCCTCCGGCGCCTCGATCCAGCCCATGGCGACACGGGCGCGCATGATCAGCAGCTCGGCGCTTTCGGGGTCGAGCCCGAAGGCCTCCAGGATGCCCGGCTCGCGGACCCGCTCGCCGTTCTTGGTCTCGAACCAGCCGCGCAGGTCGTCGGGCACCAGCCCGGCCAGATCCTCGACCGTCTTCACGTCGCCCTCGCCCAGCGCCACGGCAATCGGCAGGGTCACGCCCTCGATCTCCAGGAGGCCGTCCTCGACGCCCAGTTCGCGGCGCTTGGCGTCGTACTCGGCGGCTTCCTTGTCCAGGTAGTCCTGGGCGCGGGCCTGGATCTCGGCGCCGGTGTCCTCGTCGAAGCCCTCGATCGAGGCGATCTCGGAGACGTCGACGTAGGCCACGTCTTCCACCGAGGCGAAGCCTTCGGTGACCAGCAGCTGGGCGATGACCTCGTCCACGTCCAGCGCTTCCTGGAAGAGGGCGGTGCGCTCGGTGAACTCGCGCTGGCGGCGCTCGCTCTCCTGGCTCTCGGTCATGATATCGATCTGCCAGCCGGTCAGCTGGGAGGCTAGGCGCACGTTCTGTCCGCGACGACCGATGGCGAGGCTCAGCTGCTCGTCCGGCACCACCACCTCGACCCGCTCGTCCTCCTCGTCCATGACGACCTTGGAGACTTCCGCCGGGGCCAGGCCGTTGACGATGAAGGTGGCGTCGTCGGGGCTCCACTGGATGATGTCGATCTTCTCGCCCTGCAGCTCGGCCACCACCGCCTGCACGCGCGACCCGCGCATGCCGACGCAGGCGCCGACCGGGTCGATGGAGCTGTCGTTGGAGACCACCGCCATCTTGGCGCGGCTGCCCGGGTCGCGGGCAACGGCGCGGATCTCGATGACCCCGTCGTAGACCTCTGGCACTTCCTGGGCGAACAGCTTGGCCATGAAGCCGCCGTGCGCGCGGCTGAGCAGGATCTGCGGGCCCTTGGTCTCGCGACGGACGTCGTAGATGTAGCAGCGGATGCGGTCGCCGAGGTTGAAGTTCTCCCGCGGGATCGACTGGTCGCGGCGCATGATGCCTTCGCCGCGGCCCAGGTCGACGACCACGTTGCCGTACTCGACCCGCTTGACCACGCCGTTGACGATCTCGCCCACGCGGTCCTTGAACTCCTCGTACTGGCGCTCGCGCTCGGCGTCGCGGACCTTCCCCATCACCACCTGGCGAGCCATCTGGGTCTGGACGCGGCCGAACTCGAAGGGCGGCAGCAGCTCCTCGTAGGTGTCGCCGACCTTGGCGTTCTTGTCCTTACGCTTGGCGTCGGCCAGGCGCAGGATGCCCGGCGGCTCCTCGAACGGCAGCTCCTCGCCGGTCTCCTCGTCGATGCCGCCGCCGAAGACCGCGTCGTCCTCGACCACGGTCACCACCCGCTTGATGGTGGTCTCGCCGGTCTTGGGATCGATGGAGACACGGATGTCGTGCTCGGCGCCGTAGCGGGCGCGGGCGCCCTTCTGGATCGCCTCCTCGATCGCCTCGATGACGATCTCCTTGTCGATCGCCTTCTCGCGGGCGACGGCCTCGGCGATCTGCAGCAGCTCGAGGCGGTTGGCGGAAATGCCGGTCAGGCTCATGGACTAGTCCCTCTGGTCGGACGTCGGTTGTTGTTCGGAAGCGATGCGCGCGGCGCGGCTTTCGGCGCCGCGCTTCATCAGGTCGTCGTTCAGCACCAGCTTGGCCTCGACGATCCAGGCGAGCGGGATCATCGCGGTCTCGGCCTCGCCCTCCAGGTCGACGCCGACCTGGTCGCCCTCGAGGCCGGCCAGCACGCCGCGGAAGCGCTTGCGGCCCTCGGCCAGGCGGTCGAGCTCCAGCTTGATCTCGTAGCCCTCGTAGGTCTCGAAGTCCTTGGCCCGGGTCAGCGGCCGGTCGATGCCGGGCGAGGAGACCTCCAGCACGTACTCGCCGGCGATCGGGTCGGCGGCGTCCATCACCTCGGAAACCACGCGCGACAACCGCGTGCAGTCCTCGACGTTCATCTCCCCGGCCGGCGTCTCGGCCATGATCTGCAGCCGCCGCCGCTCGGCGCCGCCCATCAGCCGAAGGCGCACGATCTCGTACCCCGCGGCCTCCGCGACCGGGTCGAGCAGCTCCAGCAGCTTCAGGTCTTCTGCAGTCTTCCCGCGCAAGGGAACCCTGGCCTCCGGCAAAGAAAAAAGCGGTCGGGCCGGAGCCCGCCGCTCGTAGGCGCCATGACAGCGCTAACGGACGATGTTGAGG
>CAZBXO010000285.1:0-3502 GCA_964495645.1 uncultured Phenylobacterium sp.
CGTCCGAAGCCTTGGGAATCCTGGGCGCGGCGCTGGCCGTGCTCGCCGCCGGATCGGGCATCGCGGCGGTGCTGCCGCAACCCAGCGTCTGGATGCTGGCCGCGGCCTACCTGGCGCCGGCCAGCCTGGCCTTCGCCGTCCATTGGTGGATGAAACAGGAACTCTAGCGGAGCGCAGAGCTCGGGGCCACATTAGCCGGACCGGACGACGAGTCGTCGCGCCGGCGCGCAAAGGCGCAACGAACCCGATGTCCCCGCGGCGAACGCTCGTCGCATCTGTCGCGCTGGCGTTGGCGCTGCCGCTGGGGGCCGCGGCCCCGAAGCCTGCGCGGACGGACCTCGTCCTCTGGGCCTGGGAGCGGCCGGAGGACCTGCGGTTCGCGCCGCGAGGCGCCGAGGTCGCGGCGCTGAGCGGCTTCATCGAACTCTCCGGAGAGCAGATGGTCGCGCGCGGTCGGCGCTTCCCGTTGCGCGCCACGCCGGGAGGGGTGACGACCTCGGTCGTTCACGTGCAGATCGATCCGCGGACGCCGGTCGCCTGGACGCCGCGCCAGCGGGCAGCGACGGCGGCCGCCATCCTCGGCCTCGCGGGCGAGGCGACGTCCGTCCAGGTCGACTTCGAGGTCAGGCGGTCGGAGCGCCAGGTGCTGCTCGACGTTCTGGGCGACGTGCGGCGCGGGCTGCCGGCGGAGACGCGCCTGTCGATGACGGCGCTGGCGTCCTGGTGCGAGACCGAGCGCTGGCTGGACGCCGCGCCGGTCGACGAGATCGTCCCGATGCTGTTCCGGATGGGCCCGGGCGGCCGGCGGATCGAGGCCAAGCTGACGGCCGGCGGCGACTTCGCCAACCCGCGCTGCCGCACCGCCCTGGCCATCTCGGCGGATACGCCGCTGGCGGGCGCGCCGGTGGGCCGCCGCATCTACCTCTTCAGTCCGCGGAGCTGGACCGCCGACGACTTCAGGCGCCTCGAAAGGAGCATCTCCCAATGGTCGTAGCGCGATGCGCCGCCGGCCTCGTCGCCGGTTTCGCCGCCGTCTCGGTTCCCGCCTGGGCCTCGGGTCCCGGGGAGACGGCGCCCTGGTACCTCGACCAGTACGGCGGCGACGCGAAGGACCTGCTGGCCTTCTATGACGGGCGCGTCGGGATCGTGAAGCGGACCGCGCCGCGGCCGATGCTGTTCGCGTCCTGGCGGATGCTGCATGGGCTGGAGGTGGGCCAGGAAGCCGGCGAGGCGCTGGCGACGCCATGCTGCGACTTTCGGAACTGGGCGCTCGATCCGTCGGGCGCGAACAACTGGGACGAGGCCCGCCGTACGGTCCTGAAGTCGACCGAGTACCAGTTCATCTCCACGGACCGGACGGCCGCCGATCATGTGTCGGTCCCCAACTGCTTCGACGACGCCTTCCGGACCGCGACCGCCACCCTGAAGGATCGAGCGGCCAGGTACGGCGCCGGCTCGGCTGACGTGCGAGCGTGGCTGGCCACCCAGGATGCTGTGTTCGCCAACTGCTCGAGACACACGGAACTGCCGCCGATGAGGCTGGACGCGCCGGCCTGGCTGCGAGCCGACCGCGCTTACCAGGCCGCCGCCGCGGCCCTCTACGACTGGCAGTGGGAGGCTGCGGCGGCCGGGTTCACGGCGATTGGCGCAGACCCCACCTCACCTTGGCGGCCGAAAGCGCTCTACCTCTTGGCCCGCACCCGCTATCGCGCGGCCCTCTTGCAGCCGAGCCCGGTCGCCCAGGCGCGCGCCCACGCGGCGGTCGCGCTGCTGAAGCGCGCGCCGGAGGGCACATTCGGTCGGGCGGACGCCGAGGCCATGGAGGAGGCGCTGGTGGTCCGTGAGCGCCCGGCCGAGGCGCGCGTCCGGCTTGATCGCCTGCTCTCCGCCAAGACGGCGCCTGGGCGGATCGATGTGCTCTTCAAGGACCTCGAGTTCGTCTCGCGCAAGGCGGCTCAGAAACCTGAGATGCTGGACTGGATCGAGACCCTGCGGTCGGAGCCGGACGACTGGGTCCCGGACGAGACGCCGGCGCAGGCCACCGCGCGCTACGCCGCCGACCGCCGGAAGAAGCTGGCTCACGCGCGTGAGGTCTGGGACGCGCGCCACGATCCATCGTGGCTCGTGGCCGCCATGAGCCTCGCCGAGCGCGGCGACCCGGAGGCTGCGGAGCTGGTCCGGGCCTCCGAGACGGTCCGGCAGTCGCATCCTGCGTGGCTCAGCGTGTCCTACCATCGGATGCGGCTGACGCTCGCGAGCGCGCCGGCGGCCGACAGCCGGGCGCGGCTGGACGGTCTGTTGGCGCGCAAGGACCTCTCGTCGAGCGACCGGGCGATTTTCCAGGCGCAGCGGGCGCAGGTCGCCGCCGACCTGCGCGATTTCGCCCGGCATGCGCTGCGAAGCCGGTTGTGTGTCGATGGCTACGACTGGGCGGAGCGCGGGAAGTCCATGCGTTCAGGGTGCGTGCGCTGGCGCTGGGGCTACATGGTCCAGCCGTCCAGCGTCTACGACGGGGTCGGCGACAAGGGGACGGTGGGCCTGGGCGAGGACGCGCGGGCGGTCATCGACCGGATGCCGCTGTCGATGCGGATCGCGATGTCACGGCAGATGATCCTGCCGCCGCGGATCCGGATGGACATCGCGCTGACCAGCTATGCGCGGGCGGTGCAGTTGCAGGACAACGCCGCAATCGACGCGACCGCCCAGGACCTGATCGCCCTGCTGCCGCTGATGGCGCCGGAGTTCCGCGGCGTGGTGGCGGCCAGGCCCGGGCCGGACAAGCGGTTCGCCGAGTTCCTCGTGCTGGCCAAGATCCCGGGCGTTCGCACGGACCTCGTCGACTACACGCGGCCGGAGGGCCGGCGGGTCGCCGACTTCCAGTTCTACTGGACGAACTGGGTGATCCCGGGGCGGGCGGATCCGCGGTCGCGGCCGCCGTCGCTGGTCCGCTACCAGGCCGACGGCTACGGACCCTCGCCCCAGGACGAGCGGGATTGGACCGATGCGCACACCGACCTGACGTGCCTGGGCGAGTGTGGGCGCAGCGCCGCGCCCTTGCGGCTCCCCGACTTCGTGGCCGCCGGGCAGCCGCGGGCCGGAGCCGAGCGGTCACGCCTGTGGTTCGCCGAGCGGACCTGGAACCAGCCCGAGCCGCCACCGCCGGCGAGGTCGGTGTGGGTGGTCGAGGAGCTGCTGCGCTATGCGGCGACGCATCGTACCGATCCACGGGCGCCGGAGGCGCTCTACTGGCTGGTCCGGATGGGCCGCTGGGGCGCCTCGCACGACCACTCCGGCCGGCGCGCCTTCCGGCTGCTCCATGCGCGATATCCGGGCAGCGTCTGGGCGAAGAAGGCGCCCTATTACTATGACTAGACGAGCCGACGCTATTTGCGGGGCGCATAGATCTGGCTGATCAGGTCGGGCTTGCCGTCGAGGCGCTCGAGGCGAGGGTACTTGAGGCCGCCGCGGTAGTCGATCGTCACCGTCTTGAAGTGGTCGCCGT